>LGFT01000021.1 GCA_001509375.1 Methanothrix harundinacea
CCACCGTCGCGATCTCGGCATCCCCTTTTATGTTAGCCATTATGACCTTGATGTCCTCCCCGAACTCGATCAGGGTTTGCCTGCATACGCCACAGGGGGCGACCGGCTCCTTGGTGTCGGCGACGACGGCTAGCGCCTCAAACTTCATCTCCCCATCGCTGATGGCCGTGGCGATCGCCGTCCTCTCGGCGCAGATGGAGGCGCCGCTGGAGGCGTTCTCCACGTTGGCAGCGGAGTACACTTTCCCTCCCTTGGTGAGGAGGGCCGCGCCGACCCGAAAGCCCGAGTATGGAGCGTAAGCCCTCTCCAGGGCCTTCTTCGCCTCTTCTATCAGTCGATCGTACCCACCCTGGTAAGGGTGGGGGCCGCATCGGAGAGAGCCGATGTACATGCACTCCTCGGGAGCTATGCTCGGGATCTTCATCTTATCGCCGTCACCAGTGAACTTCACGGGGGCTCCCCGGATGATCACGGCGGGAACGCCCTCATCCCCCTCGCCCATGACCACCTCCGCCGCTGAGACGAGGTTGTCGGCGACGGCCTTCCTCGTCACCTCCAGGGCCCTTCCGTAGAGGTCCTTCTGGCCCCGCGCATCCTCCACCGGGACGACGCCGTCACAGGCCAGGGCCACGCCGACGCACCCGAGGCGAAGAGGGTGGGTCCTGCTGTCGCCGATGACCACGCCGATCCTCTTTCCCGAAGCCTCTTCCAGCCTCTTTCTTATCTGGGATGCTGACCTCTGGGGATCCTCCGGAAATAATACGACACATCCTGGCGGGGCGTTGGAGTGATCGATCCCGGCGTTGGGGTAAAGAAAGCCATCCTTAATCGTCAGAACGACCCCGGGGATTCCGCCCATGATTCGATCAGAGCATCGGATGATGAGCTCCATCTCCCTCGGGTCCTTTCTGTACTTCTCCGCCAGCTCCAGGGCTCGAGGGCTTGGGGTCACATTCAAGAGGTTCACCGCCCCGCCTTCGGCGGTGGCGACGGCGCTCTCTGCGATCACCAGGATGTCGTCCTCCTCGAGGTGGAGATCGGCTTTCTCCATACCCTGCCAGAGGATCTCCATCAGATCATCCCCCGGCTTCACCAGATCCGTCTTTATTCCGAGAACTTCCAAAAGCCTCACCAATACCGCTTTGGATCCTCCAGCCTCTCCAGAGCTTCCCCGATGGCTCTGGCCACCGCGGGCAGTTGGAAGGGCTGACCCATAAGGTTTTTGATGAGGCCCTGGATCTGGGTCAGGGTTCCCAGGATCAGAATCTCCATCTCCCCAGGATCACAACGAAGGGCGCCCATAGGGATCGCGGCGTCCCCGCCCCGGGCCAGCATCTCCTGTTTGATCACTATCGCCTCCATGGAAGTCAAGCCCCTAACGGCCAGGGTTCGAAAAGAGCCTTTGCCGCCGAGAGCTCTGCTGCCGCCCTCTCCAACCCCCAACTGCGCGAAGGTCCAGGAGAGGTCCTGGGGATGGCCCGAATGGGCTAAGACCTCTACCTCGATTTCGCCTTCGGTCCCGGACGTCGACGGCCCACCTCGAACCGCCTCGGCCATCCTGATAGTCTCCAGTGAGGCTGCGACATCGTGGGTTCTGACGAGATGGGCCCCGTTGTAGACGGCAACGGCGGTGGCGGCGAGAGACCCCTGAAGCCTCTCGGCGGGTTTGGTCTTATTTAAAACCGCTCCGATGAAGGACTTTCTGGATACGGCGGCCATCACCGGCCTCTTCAGCACCCGAAGGCGGGGGAGGCCGTCCAGTATGGCGAGGTCGTGCCCCGGCCCCTTCGGCGGCGTCCAATGGCCGATCCCGGGATCTATGGTCACCTTCTCGAGGGAGACGCCGGCCTCGGCGGCATCCTTCAGTCGACCACCCAAAGAAGCCACTATATTTCCCATCTCGAGGAGATCGCCGGGCCTCTCTTTTGAGGCCATAATTATGAGGGATGCGTCGTGATCGGCGACGGTTCGGGCCATGTAGGGGTCCAGAAGGCCGGAGACGTCGTTTATGCAGGAGGCTCCCCTCGCCAGGGCCTCATCGGCGACCTTCGCTCTCTGGGTATCTACGGATATGGTGACGTCACCCTCCACGCCGCCTAAGACGACGTCGAGGGCGGGAAAGAGCCTCCTTTTCTCTTCCTCCTCGGGGATGGCGGGAGATCCCGGCGCCGTAGATACGGCACCCAAGTCCAGGACCTCCGCCCCCTCTTCGGCGAAGGATAAGGCTCGCTCAAGAACTGCATCCTGTCCCGCGAAGGACTCCTCGTAGAACGACTCGCGGCTGAGGTTGATCACTCCCATCACCCTGACGGGATGGAAGTCTCCTAATCTGATATCGCCGATCAAGCCCTCGATGGTCAATTTCAACGCCCCACCCAATAATAATGGTCCACTTTAAAACGTTATTCCAAGGATCGGCCATCACTCCGAGAGCCTCAGCATCATGCCGGTCTTCCTCGCCCTCTCGATCGCCATGTTAAGGACCAACAGACTCGCTGCAAAGTAGAGGAGAGCAAGCCCCATTCCGAGAAGTATATGGTGAGACCCATAGCCATAGGCTGCCCTGTAGTACTCGAGAAAGTAGGTAAGAGGCGTCGACCTCGAGAGGAGCTGGAGGGGTCCGGGGAGGATCTCCACGGGGTAGTAGACCCCGCTCACCAGCATCATTATGCCGCTGAGGCTCCAGGCCGCGACGTCCGCCCTCTGGCCGAAGAGAAGGATCGATATGCATACCGCCATCCCGATAGAAGCGGCGGTGATGAACATCCCGGCGAGAAAGACGATGACGGTGACGGGGCCCCCGGCGAGAAAGTCGAAGCCGAAGAAGCGGGAGCTCGCCACGGCCAGGATGAGAAATACCACCGCCCCCCTGATGACTCCGAAGAGCAGAGCCCCAAAAACCAGGTGATAGCCCCGAATCGGAGCCACGAAGGTCTGCTTGATGCTCTTGCTCCAGAGGTCGAAGAGGAGGATGTATGCGACGTCGATCTGGCTGATCTGAAGGATACTGAGGGCGATCGCTCCGACGAGGACGAAGGCCACCATATCGTCGGTCACCTCCAAAAACCTGGTAAGAAGGCCGATGGAGATAAGGCCTATGAAGGGCCAGAAGATCAACTCGAATACGGTGAATACGTTCCGCTTTGATATTATCCAGTTCTTGTAGGTCGCGGAGAGAAACTTGTTCACCTCACCTCGCCAATTCAAGGAAGACGTCCTCCAGATCGGGCTGATCTATGCCTATGTCCAGTATGTCTGCCCCCTCAAAGGCCTTAATTATCCTGCTCACGGCCCTCTCCGAGTGGTCGAAGACCATCTCCACCTTGCCGGGAGACGCCCTCACGTCCATGACCCCAGGGATTATCCGAAGCTTCATCGGGTCGAGATCCCCCTCATACTGGACGAAGATCCGATGCCCGATCTTCAGAGCCCTCTTCAGCTCGCCGGGGGTCCCGAGGGCGATCAGGCTCCCCCCCCGGAGGAATGCTATCCGATCGCAGAGTTCCTCCGCCTCAGGCATGTAATGGGTTGTGAGGACAACGGTGATCTCCTGCTCCTGGTAGATCTTTTTGATGAGGGCTCTCGTCTTCAATGCCATATCCGGGTCGAGGCCAGAGGTCGGTTCGTCGAGAAAGAGGATCTCGGGCCGATTCAGGATCGACTTCGCGAGAGAGACCCTCTGCTTGGTGCCTGTAGACAGGGTCTCAAATTTCGAGTCGGCGTGAGCCTCCAGCTCGAAGGCCGAAATCGCCTCATCGACGGATCTCGCGAGATCTCGACCGTAGAGGCCGTAGAGCATCGCCGAGTGGTTCAGATTCTCCCTGACAGTGAGGCTCCAGGGGAAGTTGGGATTTCCGCTGCTGATGTTGATCCTTTCCCGCACGGCGTGGGTCTTTTTTTTGGCGTCGAGGCCGAAGACCTCCAGGCGGCCTTCGTCCGGCCGGATGAGGGTGGAGAAGATGGACATGAGGGTCGTCTTTCCGGCGCCGTTGGGTCCGAGGATGCCGAAGACTTCTCCCTCCTCGATGGATAGGGATACCTCATGAAGAACCTCCTTCTTCTTGAAGAGGCCCCTGAAACTCTTGCAGATCTTCTCTGCCCGCAACGCCAGCATAAGTTCCAGTGAATGCGGAGGTTGAAGATATCAATGGCGGTTTGATGAACGCCAGCTCGGCGATCGGAACGGAAAGTCGTTATCTATCTCCAGAACCGGAAGCTCAAGCTTCGCCTCCGAGGCGGCCGGTTCATCCTCTCGCGGACTAGCCAGAAGGCCACAAGGGCTGAGACCCCCGAAAGGATCCCTAATAAAACAAGCTTCAGCTGAGCACCCTCGGCCGAAACTACATTCAGAGGTATGGAAAGAGATGCAACTCCTCCATCGTGACTGATCTCGCAGCCGATCCTGTACTCCTGAGGCGGGGCTGTCCCCTCTACCAAAACGTCAAAGCGAGCGACTGCGACCCCACCGGGGGGTATGTCACCGAGACGCGACCTATCTGTCAGGGGATTGAACGGCGATGCCGCCAGAAGCCGCGCGGTACAGTTCGCAGCCCTCCTATCTCCGGCGTTTCCGACGATGATGCTGATGGAACCCTTCTTGCCTGGGACGAGGTCGGACCTCGACTCCATCAGCTCCAGGGCTGGAGGGTCGCCCTCGACCGATAAGATGAGGTCCAGCTGGAGGCTTGAAGGAAGGTAGAGGGGTGAGGCGGTCCCGCTGCTGAAGCTGACGTCGACCTGGTGTTCATACTCTAGGTCGAGGCTGAGGGGGACGGGCCCCTCTGCTCCATCTTCGATCCTGAGATCGAACTCGATGACCGCCGTCTCCCCAGGGCCGAGAAGGTCGAGATGGACCGGCCCGGAGAGGACATCGATTTGTCCGCCGGTGCGAAGATCAGCCCTCAGGTTCGATGCGTCCAGACAGCCGAACTCCGCCAGCATCTCCTGAGCTGCCTCTTCCTCCGAGCCTGGAGGGACGGTTCCCGGAACGAGCCGGTCAACGACGCCTTTGTTCGCCAAAACCAGTCTGAGGGTCCCTGGGGTTCCGGGGGCGAAGACCGGGTTGACGACAGAGACGTCTATTTTTGGCCCCCCCTCGACCTTGTAGTGGTCGCCCGCGAACTGGACTCCACCAGAGACGGAAGCTGCACCTGCTGGGTTGGCTGCGAAGAGGGCTGAAAGTAGAAAAGCTACGAGCAGGCAAAGGGAAGAGCTTATTCGATCTGGGCGCATGTCGATTGCCCTTTGTATCCTTGGCGTATAAGTTTGTTGTACAAGTCTAGCCAGAAAGGCGGAATAGTTCCCGTCATCGGGTCAGGAGGGTGCTGACAAAGAAGGTCGCTGCAGCAGCAAGAATAATCGTCGCACCCGAGGGGATGTTCAGCTGGTAGGATATGACCAGGCCGACGAAGACGAAGGATGCGCCCAGAAGGATCGAGAGGGCCATGATCCCCTTGATGCTCCGAGCGTGCTGCCTCCCGATGGCCCCAGGGATGGTGAGAAGAGCTATCACCAGGATTATCCCCACTATCTTTATTAGGACGACGACGCTGAGGGCCACCATGCATAAAAGCAGGAGGTGCAGCTCCTTCACCGGAAGGCCCACCGCCTCGCCGTAGCTTGGATCGAAGGAGAGGATCAATAGATCCTTGTTGAGGAGGGCCACAAGGACTAGCATGGCCAGGGTCAGGATCGATATCAGCCTCAGGTCGCCCCAGGATACGGCGAGGATGTTTCCGAAAAGGTAATCGAAGAGGTCTGGGGCGTATCCGCGGCTCACGCTCACAAAGACGATCCCAAGAGACATTCCGGCAGCCCAGAAGACGCCGATGGCGGTATCCTCCGAGACCTTCGACCGATCGCTGATCGCCCCTATCCCCAGGGCCGCCGCCACCGAGAAGAGGACCGCAAAGATGAGTGGGTCTTTTCCGATGAGGTAGCCGAGGCCGATCCCGCCGAAGGCGGTGTGGGCGATGCCTCCTCCGATGAAGACTATCCTGTTGAGGATGACGTAGACCCCGATGACGCCGCAGAGGATCGCAGCGACTATGCCGGCGAGAAGGGCCCTCTGCATGAACTCGTAGGCGAATATTTCGATCATCTTCAGTCGTGCTCCCTCAAAACTCTGTGGGGTATGCCGTGGGCGATCATCTCCACGGGGCAATGGTAGGCCTCCTCGATCTCTTCGGCGGTCAGCTCCTTTGAGCCGTGGTAGTAGAGCTTTCTGCTGACGCAGGCAATCTTCTTGACGTAGGTCGATACAGCGCTGATGTCGTGGGATACCATGATGATCGTCATCTTCTCGTTCATATCACGAAGAAGCTCATAGAACTCTCGCTGTCGGGAGCTGTCTATCCCTGTGGCGGGCTCGTCCAGAAGGAGGAGATCGGGCTCTGAGACGAGGGCCCTTGCGACGAAGATCCTCTGTTGCTGGCCTCCCGATAGAGCTCCGATCTCTCTATCAGCGTGCTCCTCCATCCCCACCGCCTCGAGGGCCGATAGAGCTGCATCTTTATCTTCTGTAGAGTAGCGGCCGAGGAGCCCTCTTCTCCCGTATCGGCCCATTATCACCGCCTCCAGGGCGGTGATTGGAAAGTTCTTGTCAAAGAGGCTCTTTTGTGGGAGGTAGCCGACCCGCTTTCGAGCGGTTTCAGGGCTCATCCCATAGACGAGAACCTTTCCCCGGGAGGGCTTCAATAGCCCCAGGATCACCTTGAGGAGGGTCGTCTTCCCCCCGCCATTGGGGCCTATCAGCCCCAAGAAGTCTCCCTCTTTGACTTCCAGGGTAACGTCCTCCAGGACAGTTCTGTCGTCCAATCGAACCCAGAGGTTCTCGATGGATACGGGATTTGGGCCGGTCATCTCTGATTACTCCTTGCTGGCTCCTGTTTGGACCTCAGCTCAGCCTTCAAGGCTGGTGGCGATCTTCTGGCCCACGATCCTCATGTTCTCGATGTAGTCTTCGGCGAGAGGATCGAGGGGCACGACAAAGCCGTCGATCTCTTCTGCGATGATCTCTGCAGATTTCGGGTTGAAGTTGGGGTCTACGAAGATGGTGGTGATATTTTTCTCCCGGGCGACCTCGACGATCTCGGCTAGGTACCTTGGGCCCGGCTCCTTCTCGCTCTCGAGGATCGCAACCTGGACGAGGCCGTAGTCCCGAGCGAAGTAGCCCCAGGAGGGGTGTAGGACGATGAACTCCTTCCTATTCGTCCCCGCGAAGGTCGAGTTCAGATCACGATCGAGCTCTGCAAGCTCGTCGAGGTAGTCGTCCCTATTTTTCCGATAGATATCGGCGTTCTCGGGATAGACCTCTACGAGCCCATGGTAGATGTTCTCGACGATGATCATGGCGTTCTGCGGCGAGAGCCAGATGTGGGGGTCGGCCGTCAGGATCTTCCCGTGGACCTCGCTCCCTCCCGAGGAAGCACCGTGATCATGGTCCTCGGATCCGATCGCTTCTATCAGGTCGACGCCGGCGGAGGCATCCACCACCAACATCTTCTGGTTGGCCTGGATTATCCTCTCCATCCAGAGCTCGAGGCCAGCGCCGTTCTTGATGTAGAGGTCGGCGTCCTCCACATCCACCAGCTGGGACGGCGACGGCTCGAAGGTATGGGGGCTAGTCCCCGGCGGGATGAGGACCGTGACCGATACCCGATCCCCGCCCACCATCTTCGAGAAATGGCCGAGGGGGACGGTGGACGCGACGACGTTGACCTTGCCGGTCTCCTCCTGAGAAGCTTCCTCGTCGTTGGAAATGCAGCCGCATAAAAGGGACGCCGAGATCGCCAGCGCCAGGGCGAATATGCACCTCAAGCTCAAATCTCCACCTCCTTCAGGACCTTGCCGATGTATCTGGTCTTGGTTTTGCCGTCTTCCTTCCAGTAGCAGTACCAGTAGGGTCCGTGAGGACATTTCTTGCACTCTTTGCCGCAGTAGATCCACTCCTGCCGGTAGGTGACGGAGGCGGGCCTCCTCTCTTCGATATCGGCCTTGCGGCCATCCCCTTCAGAAAGTTCTTCACGATGGGAGATCAGCCGGTCGACGTAATCTCTGATCTCCAGGAGGTGGGGAAGGTCCTCTTCAGCCAACTCGTCCAGGATATGTTTTGGGATCACGGCGTATTCTTATGTAACCTGATCAGTTAAATCTTTTCCTCAAGTTACATAAGAACATCCCAGATACCAGAAGATGATCGGGTGAGGTTCTACCTGGAGAGCACCCCGGAGGGTGACGCGACGATCTCCTCCCGAACGGCCATCGGGAAGAACCATCCCGCCAGCAACCTCTGCGAGCTGGCCGGGGGCGTGAACATCGCAGCAGGACACCTCCCCCTCTACGAGGGATACCGACGATGAGTACGGGGAGATCGAGACCGAATGGGTCCTGGAGCAGAACCCGGAGATGATCGTGGGCCGTGTGATGGGTGCTGGGGTCAGGCCCTACGAGAATGAGTACGGGTCGCTTCTGAGGGCCTATCTCGACGAGATTGTCGGGCTTCCCGGATTCGACAGGACCGACGCCGTGAAGAACGGCCGCGTTTACATCATCACCAACGATCACGCCGTCACGCCCAACTACCCCTCAGCCCTGGTGCTCCTGGCAAAGTGGTTCTACCCCGAGACCTTCGGACATGGACCCGATCGAGGCCCACAAAGAGTACCTGGAGATGATGGGGCTCGCCCCGGAGACGGCTGATAAGAATACGTTCTTCTCTCCTGAGGTGGCCTGAGATCGCGCCGCCTCAAATTTGTTTTTTTTGGGAGCCCTGACAATACTAAATTTGATAATAATTGCAATAGATAAGATTATCTATTTTGATGATACTACGAGTGGTTACTTGATATGTTATTCATCTGAAAATGGGTGATCGAATGAGAGAAGCGATCTTGGCATTGCTGACCCTGGCGCTGGCGATCATGCCTGCATTCGCCACGTTGGGCGTCTTCGGAAACGCCGACATGGACAACACCATAGACGAGCTGGACGTCGAATACGTCCGGGGCGTGATTGACGGAACAAACGACCCCACCAACCTCGCCGATGCCAACCAGGACGGCGAGATCGACGAGAACGACATAGTTCAGATCGGAATGATCATCGAAGGAAAGGAGACGGAGCTTAGCATCCTGGACGGCAACGGCGAGCCGGTGACGGTCCACAAGCCTGTAGAGAGGATCGTGGTCGAGTACCTGGACAACGCGGAGCTGGTAAGCATACTCAACGCCTCGGATAAGGTGGTCGGGATCGATTACGCCGTGGCCAAGAGCGAGTTTCAGTTCCCGGATCTGAGCAAGAGGGCGAACATCGGCCAGATGAACGAACCGGACTACGAGGCGGTCCTGAGCACAAACCCGGACCTTCTTCTGACCTTCTCTCCCCTCAACACCCAGATCAAGGCTGACAACCTCCCAGGGGTGGACGTGGTCTTCTTGGGTCTCTACTACCCGGACCTTTCCGATCCCAAAAGCTCGAAGTTCACCGACGGGGTGAGAAAGCTCGGCTACATACTGGATGAAGAGGAGAGGGCCGAGGAGTACCTGACCTGGCGGCTGGGCTGGATTGAAGAGATCAGCTCCCAGGGAAAGAGCGTTTCTGTGGAGGATCGACCAAAGGTTCTGATCTGTGCTTACCCCTACGCTCACCTGGACACCGGCACCTTCCGAACATATTCTTTAATCGACACCCTCACCCAGATGGCGATGCTCACCGGATCCAGGGTCATGGCTGAAGACTTGCCCGAGTTTCTCGGATCGTCCTACAGGATCGACGTCGATCCCGAATGGGTGATTGAGCAGGACCCAGACATCATCCTTCTTCACCTGGTGGCTCACACCTATAGCGGGATGTCCCTGGATCCGGCCAACGGCTATGATGCCGACGACCCGACGGATATTGAGGCGGCGAGAGAAGCATTCACCAGCCGCCTGGAGCTGGCTGGCATGACGGCGGTGAAGAACGGTGACGTCTACCTTGAGTGTGGAAGCTTCAGAAATGATGCGTCAGGCGGCCTCATCGGCGCGGCTTACATGGCAAAGCTATTCATGCCGGAGACCTTTGCGAATCTGGATCCTGAGGCGATTCATCAGGAGTACCTGAGCAGGTTTTTGGGACTGGATTACGATCTCAATGAACACGGGATATTCCTCTATCCACCGATAGTGAAAGGCGAAGGCCAGCTGGCAGGAGTTCCTGACCAATATTACGAGAGCGTTGCTGCCTGATATTGTCAAGGCGGGCCGCTTGATGTCGGCCACTCGACAAATTTTTTGGCTCCTCGCTGATTTGTGTGGGTGGATTTAAGTGATCTCGAATCTTGTGGCCTGGTCTTTATAACTTCATGACTGCAGGGAATTGGGTTGATCACGAGATGTATCGCTACCTTCTGACTCAGGAACGGAATTCATGGCAGGTGTTTGCATGATCGAGTCCACTTATCGCTATCCCGAAGTTACCCACACGGAATAGCGAAGAGCCAAAAAAGAGGTGAAACGAAGGCCGGTTTGATTGCCGGCCTTCGTCGCCCGCCTCAGGCGATCTCAGCGAACTTGCTGTAGACGTCCATCTCTTTCTTGCTCGGCTTCACCTTCTTGAGCGCCTCTTCGAAGTGCTTCATCCCTATCCTGTACTTCTCGATCTCCTCGTCCTCCTGGGACTTTCCGCCGAGGACGTACTCTCTTATCGCCAGCATCACCGCCTCGTTGCAGACGCTGGCGAGGTCGGCGCCGGAGTAGCCGTCGGTCCTCTTCGAGATCGCCACAAGGTCGACGTCTTCGGCGAGCGGCCTCTTGGTGGTATGGATCTTGAGGATCTCGAGCCTCGCCTCCTGGTCGGGCATACTGATCTCGACCATCCTGTCGAACCTTCCGGGCCGTAGGAGGGCGGGGTCTATGATGTCGGGCCGGTTGGTGGCCGCGATCACGACGACGTTGTGGAGGGACTCCAGGCCGTCCATCTCCGATAGGATCTGGCTGATCATCCTCTCGGTGACGTGTGAGTCGCCGGTGCCGCTGCCTCGCGCGGGCGCGATCGAGTCCATCTCGTCGAAGAAGAGGACTGTGGGCGCAGCTTGCCTCGCCTTCCTGAAGGTGTCCCTCACCGCCTTCTCCGACTCGCCGACCCACTTGGAGAGGAACTCGGGACCCTTCACGGAGATGAAGTTCGCCTGGCTCTCGGTGGCGACGGCTTTGGCCATCAGGGTCTTTCCCGTTCCTGGAGGTCCATAGAGCATTATCCCCTTCGGTGGGGTCGCGGCCATGTGGCTGAAGAGCTTGGGGTAGGCGAGGGGCCACTCCACTGCCTCCATCAGCTCCTGCTTGACGTCTTTGAGGCCACCGATGTCATCCCAGCGGACGTTCGGCGACTCCACCAGCACCTCCCGCATGGCGGAGGGCTCCAGCTCCCGGAGGGCGTCTACGAAGTCCTCGTTGACGACCACGATCTTGTTCAGGATCTCGACGGGGATGCTCTCCACCTCCAGGTCCAGCTCGGGAACGATCCTCCGAAGAGCCCTCATCCCGGCCTCTCGGGCGAGAGCCGCGAGGTCGGCTCCGACGAATCCGTGGGTTATGTCGGCGAGCTTCTCCAGGTTCACGTCTTCTGCGAGGGGCATCCCCCTAGCGTGGATCTGGAGCACCTCTAGTCGTGCCTCCCTATTCGGGACGCCGATCTCGATCTCCCGGTCGAACCTTCCGGGCCTTCGCAGCGCCTGGTCCAGGGCGTCGGGCCTGTTGGTGGCGCCTATGACCACAACCTTCCCCCTTGACTCCAGGCCGTCCATCACGGCCAAAAGCTGGGCCACGACCCTCCGCTCGACCTCGCCGGTCACCTCCTCTCTTTTGGGGGCAATGGAGTCGATCTCGTCGATGAATATGATCGAAGGAGCCTCCTCTTCGGCCACCTTGAAGATCTCCCGGAGCCTCTCTTCCGACTCCCCGTAGTACTTGGACATGATCTCGGGACCGCTCAGGGTCTGGAAGTGGGAGTTCGTCTCCGAGGCGAGGGCTCGAGCGAGAAGGGTCTTTCCCGTGCCGGGCGGGCCGTGGAGGAGGACCCCCTTGGGAGCCTCGACCCCCAGCCGCTCGAAGAGCTCGGGATGCTTCATGGGAAGCTCGATCATCTCCCTGATCTTCTTGATCTCAGGTCCCAGGCCGCCGATGTCCTCGTAGGTGATTCTCGGCATAGCCCTCTCCTCTTTTGCGGGCTTCTCGCTGATCTCGATTCCCGTCCTATCACCTATGATAACAGCCTCGGTGGCGGGGGTGATCTTGGTGGCCACAAGCTCGATCTTCCTGCCCATGACGCTGATCTCGATGATATCCCCCCGGGTGAGGACCCTTCCGTCCAGATATCGGCGGAGGTACTCCTCTCCTCCGGTGATCCGCAGGGGCACCGTCGGCGCGAAGACGACCTTTCCCGCAGGAGCCGACTTGATGATCTTCACCGGCACTCGATCGTCTATGCTCACGCCGGCGTTTCGCCTGATGTTTCCGTCCAGGCGGACTATTCCCGTCCCGGTATCTTCCGGATATCCGGGGAGAAGAAGGGCTGCAGTCTTCTTCTTGCCGGCGATGGAAAGGACGTCTCCCGCCTGCCAGCCGGCATTGTAAAGTACAGCCTGGTCGACCCTCGCGATCCCTCTTCCTACATCGGAAGGACGGGCTTCACCCACTTTTAGCGTGTACTCCTCTGCCATAATCAATCCTCATACAATATCAATATCTTTTTATTTCAACCTATCCGCATAGCTTCGACATGACTGCAAGGTGCGGTTTTGGGATCGATGCGTCGATCTTTCGACTGTAACCTCAATATCGACCTTTATTCAGATGAATTCCGGCACCTCAGCAGATCTGAGCATCTGCGGTTACTAACTTATAGTTAGTAATAAAAAGTTATATAGTATTTAAATGTTTCGGATCTCTCTCTCGCTGGATGATGTGGTCAGCCGACAGCTTTAAAAATAAAATTTTTATAATATTGTGGTAGGGTTAAATCCGTGTGGATGGAATTTAAAGAGTAAGAATGATATTAAAATAACATAACCCACTGCTCTCGGAGAGAAATACCAAGCCTCGGGTGGGATTTGAACCCACGGCCTCGTCCTTACCAAGGACGCGCTATGCCAGCTAAGCCACCGAGGCACGAAAAGGTGCGATTGCCTCCTCCGTGTTTCCTGTTTTTGAACCTTTCGGTCAATCGTCAATCGACAACGTTCCTGGAGAGCCGCTGATAGACGGCATAATTCAGCATATCGAGAGCGATGGGCAGCAAGCTTTCTGATAGGAGCGGATACCCTGATGGAATTGCGAACTATAGTGAGGCAGGCGACCTTTACGACAGAAGGGTTATTATCCGATCAGCCTTAAAACCGGGATCGTGTCACCCAAGCTCCAGAAAGGCGAAGAGCTGATCAAGGGCCTTCGGCCTCACCCTCTGGCCTTCTACCGGCTCTATGGGATCTGGGTCTACATCGCCCTGGTGGGAGTCTACTTCTCCTCAAGTCCCAGTATTGAGATACTGGAGATGGGCCCCGAGACCTCGGCCCGGGTCCTCTGGTGGCTCTCCATCCTCGTGCCGGCGGTCCTGATCGCTCTCTTTCGGATCAACTGGAGGTGGCTCGTCGCCCTGGCGATCCCGGCCCTTCTAGCCTTCTACTTGCCGGGCCAGCTGGAGTACACGGCATTCCTGGAGAAGTGGGGCCTTCTCTGGCTTTCCGACCAGAACCACATCTTGACGGCCTTCGGCGTCCTGGGGATCCTGGGTACGGAGGAGCATCGGAGGTCTCACCGGTACTACATCACCAACTGGAGGCTGATCATGGAGTCGGGACACCTGGGGGTCCATCGGAGGACCCTCCTCTACAAGAATATAAACGACCTGGTGGTCGAGCAGTCCTTCGCGGGAAAGATCTTCAACTTCGGGACGATCATCCCCATAACCGCCTCTGGCCTCGGCCTCGGCGACGACTTCAGCATGGCGGGGGCAGCCGTGGGGACGAGAGCCATGATCGGAGCCGGGGGCGGCAAGACCGTATCGACACCCCGGGGGAGGTCCCACCACCTTCTCGAGGGGGTCGGCCGTCCCGAGCAGGTTCACGACCTGATAATATCCCTGATGCACAGCCAGAGTTGAAAAACGGGGGGGGAAGAATATTTGTCTTCGCCCCATCTGGTTCATTTCTTCTCCAATATCCTGCTGTAGACCTCTTCTGTCTCTCGAGCGATCTCGTCCCAGGTGAACTCCCGTTCGAGCCGCTCCCTCCCGGCCCGGCCGAGCTTCTCCATCTCCTCGGGGTTGTCTAGGAGCCTGTTTATGCACCAGGCTATCGACTCTGGCTGGATGTAGGCGAGGAGGCCGTCCTCGAAGTTCTTGATTATGCTGATGGCGTCGGTGGCGACTACAGGCTTTCCCGCGTCCCACCCCTCCAGGACCACGATCCCGAAGGGCTCGTTTCTGCTGGGAAGACAGATCATGTCACAGGCGTTCATCCACTCCTCTTTAACGTTTCCGGGGGTGTATCCAAGAAAGATGCAGGATCCATCGACGCCCAGCTCTCGGGCCCTCCCTTCGCAGATCGGCTTCATACCTCCGTCACCGATGAAGACGAACTTTGCGTCCCAATGGCGGGAGAGGATGTGGGGGACAGCCTCCACCAGGATGCAGGGGCCTTTCTGGTAGTTCATCCTGCCGCAGAAAAGAACCACTGGGGCGAGGGGATGGATGCCATACCTCTCCTTTACCCGTCCCGGATCGACGGACCTCCTGAAGCTTCCGATGATGAGGCCGTTGGGGATGATCTCGATCTTCTCGGCGGGGATCTGGTAGAGCATCATCAGCTCGTCCTTCATCCTCTGGGTGGTGGTGATCGCCATCGCCGACTCGTATCCTGCGAGCCATTCTCGATGGGAGATCTCCCTCGGCACGCCTTCATAGCTGAAGTTGTTCCCGTTCCTTCCCCATTCGGTGCTGTGGAGGGTGATCACGTAGGGGATGCCGTAGGTGGCCCTTATTTTGTTGAGGGCGTTGACCGGATGCCAGTCGTGGCCGTGCAAGAGGTCAAAGTTGCCGAAGAGCTTCTGAACGTGCCCGAACCGATCGAAGATGGCATCACACATCCGGTCCATCTGGGCAAGTATGTCTCCAGAGTGGTCGAAGTCCACCCTCTGGTAGTGAACCCCGTTGATCTCGTCGTAGGAGCCGAAGTCCCCCCGAGGGGTGAAGACGTGCACCTCGACCCCCCTCCTGGCGAGGGCTTCGGAGAGTTCTGAGACGTGAGGGGCTACGCCCCCGACCTTTGTGGAATAAAGGCTCTCCCATGATAGCATCCCTATTCGCATTTCATCCACCACATCATGATCCAATCGCTTTTTGTCAATTTCGCAATTCCCGGGTTTCGATACGTTTTATTCACCAGTTTTTGTTATAATTTGTTATGCTATCGTCTCATTAACCTTTCGGTTTTCGCCGGCGCTCTTCGAAGTCCTGATGAAATGTGATGCGGGACATCAAATGATCATTTAAAGAGCATTGGCATCAACGCCAGACCCCGAAGTACAGCGGACAAAAAAAACTGCGATTTCATCAGACCTCCCGAAGCTGTCGGGCGGCTTCCTCGGGCGGCACAGTGTTGATGAAGATCCCCGTGTTCTTCTCAAAGCCCGCCATGATCGATATCGCTGGCTGGATCTTGATGTTGATATGGTAGCGGCGGTCGGGAAGCTGGCGGATCATGTAATTGTAGGGAGGTCCGGAGAGGAGCTGATCGAGCCTTCTGAGCGCCTCGCCGAGAACCTCGGCCAGGCCTCTGGAGTCGATGCCTCCCAAGTCTGAGACGTGATCCTTTGGAAGAATCCACGTCTCATAGGGCACCATGGAACTGAAGGGGGCGATGAGCACGAACTTTTCGTTCTCAAAGATGAGCCTCTCTGTGGAAGCCTCCCGTTCGACGAAGCTGCAGTAGGGGCATCGGGGGGCAGAGGTTATGGCATCCATCTCCACCTTCAGCGCCGGGGGGACGACGGGAAGGGCGATGAGCTGAGAGTGGGTGTGGCTGAGGGATGCCCCCGCCACCCGCCCCCAGTTCTTGAAGACCGATACGTACTCGACACCTGACTCGGAGATGCGACGAATGTAGCGATCTCTATAGACCGAGACGAGCCTATGGAGATCCCGGCGGCTGAAGCTGGATGGGTTGCCCTCGTGATCAGGGGACTCGACGATCACCTCGTGATAGCCGCGGGCGAAGTCCGCTACCCACTCCTTCGTAGGTGTTCCGGGGCTCGGTGTCGCGGCCGGGTAGAGGTTTGGAAAGGACCGAGCCCACCAGCCTTTGACCCTCTCTTCACCGTCGGCAAAGACGCCGTCGTCGGTGTAGACGGCGACCGCCGGAGGGGTGCGATCCTCGTTTCCGGGACAGAAGGGGCAGGTCTTCGGGTTGGACCGTTCCACGGTACCGCCGTGCTTGAAGTCGGAGGGCCTCTTCCCCCTCTCGGCGGCGATGATGGTGTACTCGTCGAGGAAGTAGTGGCGCCTCATCTCCGGGATGAGATCACCTTCTCGTAGATATCCAGGGTCTCTTTGGCGGCCCGGGGCCAGTTGAAGAGATCGAGGCACTTGGCCCTTCCGTTCTTGCCCCACTCCCTCCTCCTCTCAGGTTCCTCCAGAATCAGGTTTATGCCCCAGGCGATGTCCCCTGGGTCGTGGGGGTTGACGTGAACTCCAGTGGGTCGCTCTGAGGAGGGGTTGTCCACGATCTCCCGGAGGCCAGAGATCCCGCTGGCCCCGACGACTGCAGGCTTCTCCATGGCGGCGGCCTCTACCCCCACGATCCCGAATGGCTCGTAGAAGCTCGGAAAGACGCATAGGTCGGCGAGGGCGTAGTGGTGGATCTTAGAGTCCAGATCCAAGAAGTCCGTGACGACCTTCACCGATTCGCCCAGGGGCTCGGCCATCGCCATCACCTGATCTTCGAGGGTTCCCTTGCCGACGACGAGAAGCTTCGCCCTCGGATGCTCCGCCAGGACCTTCGACATCGCCTCTAGGAGGGGGATCACACCCTTGACTGCCTCGAGCCTCCCGACGAAGAGGATCACCTCATCCCCTTCCTTTATGCCGTACTTTTCCCGAAGCTCCTCAATCTTCTTCGGCTTGACCTTCGAGGGGCTGAAGACGTCCGTCTCGACTCCGTGGTAGCATACCTCGATCTTATCTTTGGGGATGCCGAGGCTTGCGAGCTGCTCTTTCATCGCCAAAGATACAGTGATTATCCCGTCAGCCAGGCATGCCCCTTTTATCTCCATCTCGACGATCTGCTGATTTGGGGCGGTCTCCCTTCCCACCTCGAGGCTGTGGACATGGTAGATCAGGGGGAGGTCCTCGCTCCTCTTCGCCGCCATGGCGCCGGGAAGGCCGAGCCAGTCGTGGGCTACACAGAGGTCAAAGGGGCCGTTATCCCTCAAAGAGGCTGCAGCAAGCTGGTTGTAGCTCATGAGGTCGAACAGGAAATTGACGCCTTCTCCCCAGGCATGGGTTCGGGCGGAGAGGAAGGGCTCCCATCCGTCTCTCATGGGCAGGGCCGCCTCCCTGAATATGGATATCCCGCGCCTCGTCTGCCTTCTCTTCAGTTCTCCGTCGCCCAAGGTGAAGACGAATATCTTTTGGCCAAGGGCTGCCAGCTCTCTCGATATGTAATCGGCGTAGACGCCGAGACCCCCGAAGATCCGAGGGGGGAACTCCAGGCTGAAGTAAGCTATCAACATAATCAATCGCCACCATCTTCAAAACCTATGGTCTCCGGGGGCATGCACTTGTCCAGCTCCGAGCTCACCATGAGGTTTTTGTAGTACTCCAGGACCGGCACAGTCCAGTTCATCAGCTTCGCCAGGGCAAAGGATTCCTCGCAGAGGAGCCGGTACTTGACCTGGTCTTCGAGGTAGGTCCAGGTGAAGTAGTCGAGGGCGAGGGCGTAGTCGAGGATCATCTCCTGGTGGGTGGCCTCGATGTTGTCAACCACGACGACACCTCCAAGGCCGGTCACCAGCCGTTCCACCTTCTTCAGGGCATCGCTGAAGCCGCAGGCCCGGCTCACTATGCTCGGCGTACCCTCCCGTCCCGCCTCAAGCCCCGTGAGGAGGAAGGGCTCGTACTGGGAGGGGAAGATCCCCGCGACGCATCCTGCCATGATCTCGTCTGCTCTCATGTTGAGGCCCCCATCGTCGGGCCCGACCCACTGGGGATAAAGGACGGCCGATGCGTGCCTCTTGCCCGCGGCCAGGCTCCCAGCGTCTATCCCGAGATCGTGGATCATGTTGTTGAGCCTGATCTCCTCGCCCACGGGGACCTCCGAGGGGAGGTTGATGGGAAAGGCGTCGGGGAGCTTGTCCTTTGGCTTCGACCCGTGGGATGTGATGAGGAGACATACCACCCTCATCTTCTCTGCGAACCTCTGCTCTAGCATGCGGTGTTTTATCAGGTGGTCCTGGAGGAGGAGGGAATCGAGGAGCTGGGGGTAGCCCTTGTTCTCAAGCTCGAGCCGGGATATGGTGAAGACGGGAAGGATGTCCTCGGGATCGATCACCTCTCCGCCGAAGACCTTGTGGAGGTTCTCAGATATGAACTTCTGAATCTTCTTTCTGCATAGGTTCTTCTTCTTCCAGTCGATGTAGTTGATGTCCAGGTCGATCCCGTTTCGAATGACGATCCCGTTCAGGTTGTGAAAGAGCATCGCTTCGCGCATCGTCGAATCCCCAACGAAGGAGACGACGTCGGCGTGCCGTGCGAGGGACTCGAGGGTGGCCATGCCGACGGGGACGTTCGGCTCCCATGCACCGTCGTTATGGGCGACCTTCTCCAGGGACCTATAGCCAGAAGACCTTCCCGGCACTGTGGCATGGAGGGTGGCCATCGTCCGAACGGGAACCCCGAGACACTTCAGCCTCGCCAGGGCGTAGAAGGTGGGAAACTCGTGGCAGTGGAGGGAGACTCTCATCTTCGGCATCACCGACATGGCGAACTCCGAGATCGCCTCGTCCCCGTACTTCTTCGCCCTCTCCTCGCCGAGGGAGACGAGGTACCGGACGAACTGGGAGACGGCGTAGGAGAGGCCCAGGTAGTGGGTGAACTCCGCCCCGTAAGGGGCCCTCTCAAACGTCATCGAGTCGAGCCTCGAGATCTCCCAGGCCTCTGTCTTGATGGCGTTGGCGAGGGTCATCTTCTGGCCGTACCGATTCGCGATGATCGAGTCGTAGTAGGCGGTGTTGAAGAGGAGGTAGCCTATCGGATGCCCATCGACTTCGGTCTGGGCGGTAACGACGTCGATCCCCTCGGACTTGAGGTGGTCGAGGGCACCGGTGAGCTCGTCGTTCATACCGAGGGGGTCAAGGTTACTGACGTCGGTGACCCTGGACTTGCCCTTGTTCCAGTCAGCCCCCTGGGTGGGGTAATAAGGGCCTGCCACTAGGATCTTGAGGTCGCACTCGATCTCCTTTTTTGCAGCGAGCTTTGCCAGCGTCCTCGCCTCGGCGTCGATGACATTCCATATCCCGCCCATCTTGTTGCAGACAGGACCGCCCTCTTCGCCCGCCAGAACTACCCAGCGCTTTATCATGAAGATCAAACTCCTGCCGATCTACGGATAGGGCGAGAGAGTCGAGACCGCCATCCCATCGTCAGAGATGTCGAGGACCTTTATGCTGTTTGAGATCCTCGAGCCCCTCATCTTCATGATGTAGATCGATCGAACCATGTTGTTTCCGATCCTCTCTCTCTTTAGGATGGTGCAGGAGTCGGCCCCGTACTCCATGATCTGGGTCATGCCGAAGGCCTCGCTTATGGTGATCATCGCCGTAACTCCGAGGGATCTCAGGCCGCCGAAGAGGTCGTCGGCGAGGGACCTCATGACAAAGGGGGACTCGATGGCGGTGAAGAAGGCCATGAGGTCGTCGATGAGGATCCTTTGGGGCTTCACCTCTCGGACCTTCTTGTCGACTAGCTTTCGAAAGTTTATAAGAAAATCGACGGGATCGGTCTCGATGCTCTTCTGGAGCCGAAGAACGGGGTCTGTGACGTCCACCATCACGAGCTTTCCCTCTTCCTCCAGCTTCCAGAAGTCCCACTTGAAAGAGGAGTACATCTCCCTTTTCAGGTAATCAGCGCTCTCAGAGGGCATGACGATCATACCCTTCTCGCCATTTTTTATCCCCTCATATATGAACTGGCAGGCAAAGACGGTCTTGCCGCTGCCCGACGCCCCCGTGACGGTGTTGACGGTCTCTCTGTGAAATCCTCCGTTCACCAGGTCGTCAAACCCGGGTATCCCCGAAGGAACCTTTTCGTATGATTTTGATGATTCGTCCACTTTTTCCCCTCCTTGAAAGTCTATATTCGCCCGAGAGTTATTATTTTTACCGGTGAAGACCAAACAGACTTTCGGCCGTCTCAGTTCGATCGTCTCAGTACTGCTCGTATATCCAGGATCTCTCCGCCGGAAAGAGGGCGTCGATGAGGCGAACGGTTTTGTCCGAGGCCCCCTCGGTGCCGGTTCCGGTATATAACATCGCCGGAAATATGTCGGGTCGCGTGTATTGAAGCTCTTGCCAAGTCCGATGCCCGAGGACGAGAGGTGCAAAGAGGTCTTCGTTGAGGAATAAGGTATTCTCGCATCCTTCGTCGCCCCCGGATCTGATGGACTCGAGCCTGCCATCCGACCAGTTGAGGTCGATCTGTTCGGTATAAAAATCGAGCCGCAAGACCCCACAGAAGCCTGCAAGGCTGCTTTTCCTCATCCGCGCCTCGAGGACGGGGGCCATCTTTTCGAGGAGCCTCTTTTTGTCTGGAACTTTTATCTGCCAGGCGTAAGGCCTCCCCCTGGATGCTCCGAAGGAGATGGCAGTCTTTGCCGCGGTCGACTCGCCGGAGAGGTTCAGCCGGATGTACGGCTTATTCCGTTCCCCGCATTTTTTCTTGCAGAAGGCGAGGAGATTTAAAAGGGCGTCGTCGGATATGCCCTCGCTGATCTCGCTCACGATTAGGCCAGCTCCGAAGCCCTCCCGGGGAATTCTGAAGTAACGCTTATCTCCCGTCTTTCGGCCTTCCATGATCCAGAACTCTGAGCCGTACTCGGTCTTCTCGCTGCAGGTCAAAAGGAAATTCCAGAGGGCCTCGTCCCTGAAGGCGGAGAGGAAATTCGATCTTCTATACCGCTCGTCCTCCGCCAGGAGGAAAGGTATGTCTTCGGTCTCGGCGAGCCGAAACTCGTAGGAATCATCGTCGGCCAAATCGGGCGCGAGATGAAGGGGGATGTCGATGTGGGTCTCCAGGGGGATCGAATAATAATATCCGAAACGGCAATAAAATCCCGGTATCCCCTGAACCACCGAGAGGTCAAACCCCCCATCTTCGAGGATTGCATCGAACTCCCGGCTGAGGAGTTTCATGAGCCCCTTGTTCCTGTGCCCCTCTTGGGTTCCGACGATACCCCTCTCGGCGACCTTGAGCTTCAATCCCTTCATCTCCCAGGTCCAGGGGATGAGGGCGAAGGCCGCTGCGATCTTTTCTGTCCCTTCGTCTACGGCGATGAACCAGTAATCATTTTTCATGCCCGGAAGGTGGAGAGATATCATCTCGGCGAAGGTTCCCACCTTCTGGGGACGGAAAATTTCGTCGAAATGTTGGCGGAGCTTTATCGCATCGGCGGGGGATTCAGCCCGTCTTATTCTATAATTTGAGTGCATTGTATTTATTCTCCGTATTTATACCAACCCATGGGAGATTCCCATTTTAACCTGAATATTTAAGGGGTATCTCAGGTATTAACGCTCGACCCCTGGTTACGCTCAGCTATAATCGCCACCTTCATGTGGGCCGCCTTCATTGTCACGTTCGGAAGAACGTGGCAGCGAAATCACGATCGTCTCTTTGACGGTCAGCATATTTAATTCTCCAGACAAGCTGGGGGAGGTTTTGCTCCTGTGATTGACGAGGATAACGACAGCGGGCAGGATGTCTCCATTGGGCAGGAGTTTCTTTGCGCTCAGAAACCGCTATCGTTACCCGGCTTCAGCCCAAATTATTTATTCTCTCCTGCATCTCGGAAGTTAGTGGGAACGGCGCGAAGGAGAAACCGCCTTTCCTCGGATGTGGTCCTCATGAGAAAATGCAGATATTACCCATTGTCAATGATCATCCTCATCCTGGCGGTCCTGGCAGCAATCCCAGCGGCCAACGCCAGCGAGAGAGAGAGTTATTCTGGCCCAACAACCGACCAGGACCGGGAGGTCCTCTTCCAGGTATCGACGATCGACGCCCTCCTCCTGGCCGTCTACGACGGCATCCTACCCGTAGGCGAGTTGAAGGAAAGAGGCGACTTCGGGATCGGTACCTTCGATAAACTGGAGGGCGAGATGGTCGTAGTCGACGGCGTCTGCTACCAGGTGAGAATCGACGGAGTCGCCTATATCGTCCCCGATGAGGTCACGACTCCCTTTGCCACCGTCACCTTCTTCGATCCCGACGAGACGGTTCTGGTCGAGAAGGCCGGGAACATGACTGAGCTCGGAGAGATCCTCGAGGCGAGCTTTCCCTCCGAGAACGTATTCTACGCCATCAGGATCAACGGCACCTTCCCCTACGTCAAGACGAGGAGCGTTCCCGCTCAGGAGGAGCCCTACCCGCTCCTGGTAGACGCCGTCGCAAACCAGACGGTCTTCGAGTTTGAGGACGCCTCGGGGACTGTAGTGGGGTTCTGGTCGCCCGAGTTCGTCGACGGCATCAACGTCCCAGGCTACCATCTCCACTTCATCACCGACGATCGGAAGGCCGGCGGCCACATCCTCGACCTCCAGGTTGAGGGGACCCTGGTGGAGCTGGACCTGACCCCCAGCATCTTCATGGCCCTGCCGACGGAGGGCGACTTCTTCAACGTCGACCTCACCGGTGACCTCTCAGCGGACCTGGAGAAGGTGGAAAAATAGAGCTGCAAAAAAAGGCAAAAGGTCGAAGAGAGCGGACGATTGAAAGCGGTGGAGAGGGGAAGGGAGCGACGATCTTGCCGGCTTCCCCTCTCCATGGACAAAATCCTGGCGTTCCAGTACGAAATAAACAGTTTGCTCAGACGTAATTCTGCTTCTTCTCGACGAGCCTCTTTCTCACCGACTCGGCGTGGGCCGATAGCCCCTCGGCCTCAGCGAGGATGGTGATGGCGTCGGATAGGAGCGAGAGGCCGTCTTTTGAGATCTGCTGCACTGTTATCTTCTTTACGAAGGAGTCAACGTTGAGGCCGGAGAATAGCCTCGCGTACCCCGAGGTCGGAAGGACGTGGTTTGTGCCGCTGGCATAGTCTCCGGCGGCGACCGGTGTGTACGGCCCAAGAAATACACTTCCCGCGTTCCTGATCTCTCCGAGGACGGTCATGGGGTCTCTTACTATGATCTCCAGGTGTTCGGGGGCGAAATTGTTCGAGAATCCTATCGCTGCCTTCATATTTGCCGCCGTCAGGATCGCAGACCTGTTCAGACTCTTCTTCACTATCTCCCTCCGGATCGCCTCTTTCGCCTGTTTCTCCACTTCGTTTTTGGTGGCGATGGCAAGATCCTCATCGTCGGTCACCAGAACCGATATCGACTGGGGGTCGTGCTCCGCCTGGGCGATCATGTCCGATGCCAGGACCTCGGGCTCTGCGGTGTAGTCGGCGATTATGAGGACTTCACTGGGGCCCGCCGGCATGTCGATCTCGACGGTGCTCCGCAGAAGAAGCTTTGCGGCCGTGACGTAGATGTTACCCGGCCCCACGATCTTCTGGACTGGGGATATCGTCTCGGTCCCGAAGGCCATCGCCGCCACCGCCTGGACGCCGCCGACCCGATAGATCTCGTCGGCCCCCGCCATTTCGGCCGCCACCAGGGTCAGAGGATCGACCTTTCCGTCCTTTCCCGGCGGGGTGCAGACCACGACCCTATCGACCCCCGCCACTTTCGCCGGGACGACGGTCATCAGGGCGGAGCTGGGGTAGGCGGCCCGGCCGCCAGGAACGTAGGCCCCCACCGAGTCGAGGGGGACGATCTTCTGGCCGGCCAAAACTCCCGGCGAGGTCTCGGCCATCCAGAGGTCGCGGTCGAGCTGCTCGTGGTGGAAGGTGGCGATGTTCTCCAGGGCTATCTCCAGGGCCTTCTTCAGCTTCTCGGGGACCTCGTCTTGAGCCTTCTCGATCTCGTCATCGCTGACCCTGAACTTTCCGATCCGGACGCCGTCGAACCTTTCAGTCTGCTCTGTGAGAGCGCGGTCCCCCTTCTCCTGGACCTCGTTTACGATCTCCACCACCGTGGACATGACGGACTGGACGTCCAGCCCCCTCGATAGGAGGTCTGCGACCTCCTTTTCGCCCAATTCGCTAAGCTTCTTGAATATCAACCCGATCAACTCCAAAAAAGTTCTTTAGATCTAACCCGAAGAGATCCCGCTCCTCCCCCTCTGGGTGGCGTAAAGGGAAGCCACCCTCTCCAGGTCGTCCGCCTCCTCGAGGGCCTTGTCATCCCTCACCCGGACGAGCCTCGGGAACCGGAGGGCGTAGCCCGAAGAGTAGCTCCTGCTCTTCTGGATCTCCTCGAAGGCCACCTCGAAGATCACTTCGGGCTTCATCTCCACCTCCATCCCCTCCCCTGAGACGAGGATCAGATCTCGAAAGAGGTCCGTCAGCTCGACGAGCATCTCGTCGGTGATGCCCGTCGCCACCCACCCCACATCCTCCAGCTTTCCCGTATCCGGGTCCGGGGAGGCGAGCCTATAAGAGCCAAGGAAGCTCGCCCTCCTCCCCTCGCCCCACCGGGCCCCGATGACGACGAGGTCGAGGGTCTCCATCACCGGCTTTATCTTGAGCCAGTTCTTCCCCCTCTTTCCAGGAGCGTAGGGGGATTCGGGGCTTTTGAGCATCACGCCCTCGTGGCCCGCCCCGATCGCCTCCTCATAGATCTCGGCCACCTCATCAGGGTCAGAGGTGACGGTCTGGGATGCCAGGATCTTCTTATCTGCTACAAGCTCGAGGTGCCTCCTCCTCTCCCGGAGGGGCTCGTCGATTAAGACCCGACCGTTTAGATACACCAGATCGAAGAGCCAGAGCTCCAGGGGTATCTTCTTCGCCGTCCTCTCGACCTTGTACTTTCTCCGAAACCGCTTGAGGATCTCCTGGAATGGGAGGGGTCGGCCGTCCTCGCCCCGGGCCACCGCCTCCCCATCCAGGATGGCAGACTCGGCCCGAACATGCTCTTTTACAAAACCCACGATCTCCGGGAGGGACCTCGTCACCCTCTCCAGCCGCCGGGAGAAGATCTCGATCTCTTCTCCCTTTTTGTGGATCTGGACCCGAGACCCGTCGAACTTCCACTCGACGGCGACCGTCCCCATCTCCACCACCGATCCCGGTATCCCGGCTCCCAGCTGGGCGAGCATCATTTTTATGGGCCGACCGATCTCTATCGTCAGCTCCGAGAGCCTCCCCGCCTTTGCCCTCTGGGCGACGAGGCCGAGGTCGCCGGTGAAGTTGTAGCCCCGCTCCACCTCCTCCGGCGACGCGCCGAAAGCCTTTGCGACGGCGTCCCTGACGATCCCCTCCCCCACACCGATCCTCATGTCGTCGAGGGCGAGTCTCGCGATGTACCTTGCCTCCAGGGGCCCGGCCTCGCCGAACAAGTACCGTAGATGCTTCATCTTGACGCCTTGGCTCCTCTTTCCCGAGGCCCTGGCTAGATCCAGAAACCTAGCATGAACGTCGAGGATCGAGATGCCGTCGGCCTCGATGAAGGCCGAGAGGGTGGCGGGCTTTCTCTTCTCCACCACCTCGGCGGCGACGGCCCCCACGTCCCCGGTCCTCCGGAGGATCTCTTTGATCTTCGCCAAGGATGATCCGGTGGCTTTTGATAGTGCCTCGTAAAGGGTGCTCGGACCCACGCCCAGGAGCATCTCGGAGCTGGCGGGGAAGGCCGAGCCCATGACAAAAGAGGGGACGACCAATAGCTCAGCCTCGTCGAGCTCCGAGAAAAAGGAGGCGAGAATAGCAGTCTTCTCGAGGGAGCTTCCGATCCCCTCGACCTTCATGCAGAGTTCTGCGAAGCTTTCGAAGCTGGTCATGGTCAGGGCTTCAGTCGTCTATCTGCCTGGTGGTGTAGATGCTGACGACGTCGGATACGATGGCGCTGGCGGTCTCGATGGAGCCTGCGCCGAGGCCCGTCACAGTGATCGTCCCTGAGAGGTCGGTCTCGATGGAGGCGACGTTCAGCGTCCCGCCGACGGCGAGGGGGCTTCTTCGGGGAACGAGCATCGGCTTAACCTTCAAGGCGGGGACCTCGCCTATTAATTTTATGAGGTAGCCCCTTTCCCAGGCGAGGTTGAGGGCCTCGGGGGTTATGTCCCTGATCCCGGTGACGGCGACGTCGCTATACTTCGCGTCCATGCCGAAGACGGAGTTTGCGAGGATGACGACCTTCCCGGCGGTGTCTATCCCGTCGACGTCGTAGGCGGGGTCAGCCTCAGCGATCCCCAGCTCCTGAGCCTCGGTGAGAGCATAGCTGTAAGTGTACTTCTCCTCCATCATCCTGGTCAGGATGTAGTTGCAGGTCCCGTTGAAGATTCCCCTGATGCTGAGGACCTCGTTTCCCACCAGGTTCTTCTCGATCAAGCTGATGAGGGGCATCGTTCCGCCGACGGTCGCCTCGTACTTGAGCATCACGCCGTTATCCTGGGCCAGTTCCTGGAGGTGGTTGAAGGCCACCACCAGCGGACCCTTGTTGGAGGTGACGACATGCTTTCCGAGAGAGAGGGCCTCTTCGATGTGGCCTAGGCCTGGCTGGCCGTGGACGATGTTGGTGGGGGTCACCTCCACCACCAGGTCGGAGTCCACGTCCCGGATCGCCTCCTTCCCGATGATGCCGAGGTTTGCGATCCCCTCCAAGGTCTTTAGGCCGTGGAGCCTCTCGGGATCTATCCCCTTCTCATCGAGGAGGGTTCCCGTGATGTCGGTAACTGAGACGACCTTCAGGTCGAGGCCCATATTCCTCAGTAGCTCCCTCTTTCTTCTCACAACCTCCAAAACGCCGTGGCCGACTATCCCGAACCCCACCAGAGATATCCTGACCTCTTTCATATCTTCTCAGCCTCGATAGGTTCTATCACCAGGAGATCCTTCTTTTCGCCCACTTCCCTGAGGATGGATAGGGACTTTCCTATCTCCTCTTTTCCCGTCGCCCTGATCCTCATGTAGGCGGAGGAGGGCTCATCTATGCCAGGCATTCTCAGGGAGAGGTCCTCCACCTCCGCAAAGCCGGTGGAATCGATCTGGTCGATGGTGTCTCCGAGATCGGTGTGGACCACATGGCCGATCAAAAGGACAGATATATCCTCGATGAACCGATCTTCGCCCGCCCTCACCACCACGATGCCGTTCTCCTCAAGGTGTCTCTTGACGTTCTCGATGTTTGAAGGGTCGATCTCGAAGACTATCTGGACTGGGACCGTGCCCCGTGGAGTTTTGCGATCTCGGTGATGGACCACGCTGATGATGTTCCCCTTGTATTTCTTGAATGGTTCGAGGGACTGCATCAGCTGTCCCGGTATGTCTTGCAGTTCCAAGTCCATCGAAAGTCGCATAAAACGCATTCCTCGTCCAATTGCTGCAGACACCCATCAGCTTATCGAACATAAAGCTTGTGCAGAAAAAGTACTTTATTTGAGAGTTCTAATGGCTTGGTGATGGTCAGAATAGATGCAGAAAACGTCATCGTGGAGTTTATAAAAGACCAGGTGAATGCTGCCGGAGCCAGCGGTGCAGTCCTGGGGCTATCCGGCGGCCTCGACTCGGCGACCGTCGCCTTCCTCGCGGCCCGAGCCCTGGGGCCAGAAAGGGTCTTTGCCCTACTGATGCCGGTGGCTGGAGCAACTCCCCCAGAAGACTTGGACGATGCGAGGGAGGTGGGATCGATCCTGGGAATCGAGACGAAGGAGATCGAGATATCGAAGATCTTGGACGGCTACTCCCAGGTCCTGCCGATGGCCGAAGCTTCGCCTGTGGTGGCGGGAAACCTGAAGGCGAGGGTGAGGATGACGATCCTCTACTGGCACGCAAACCTCCTGAACAGGCTTGTTCTGGGGACGGGAAACAAGACGGAGATCATGCTAGGCTACTCGACGAAGTTCGGCGACGCCGCCGCGGACATCCTCCCGATCGTGGGCCTCTACAAGGACGAGGTGAGGGATCTGGCGAGGCGCCTGGGCGTTCCCGAGCAGATAATCGAGAAGGCCCCGACGGCGGGGCTTTGGCCCGGCCAGACTGACGAGGGGGAGCTTGGGATCAGCTACGATGACGCGAACGCCATCCTCCGGGGGATGGAGGCGAGGATGAGCCGCCGGGACCTGGCGGCGGAGTTCGGCTCCGGCAAGGTGGGGCTGATCGAGAGGAGGGTCGAAGGTGGGAGGCACAAGAGGGAGCCAGCCCCGACTCCTGACCTTTGATACTCTTTGATCCTTTTTGATCTTTTTGAATCCTTTTTCCTTTTAAAAGTCCCAGCGATCGGCACTATCTAGAAATCTAGTGAGAGACGGATGCAACACCTTAATCGCTGTCTTGCTTTGCTGGCCGCTGCTCTTTGCCTGATGGCGGGGCTGTCTTGCGCCGGCATCGCCGCGCCGACGCATGAAGAAACCCTGACCGCGTGGGCCGAACAGAAGGGCTGGAGCCAGTTCTCCGCCTATCCGTGGCTCGGATACCGGAGCGATGAGTACGGTAGTTACGACATCAGCATCGTGCACGACCGCCCCGAGGAATGGATGAAGCGGCCGCCGTACAACAGGGAAGAGCGGGGCGACTACTCATACTACGCCGAGATCCGGGAGCCGATCACTGTTGCCGGCGGGCTTGCGGCGTGGCGGGAGTACCACAAACAGACTCTGTTCGAAGCCCCCAACTCCAAGCCCGGTGACGCCAAAGAGCATGAGAGCTGGGAGTACTACTGCCACGAGTACCTCGTCGTGGTGCGGGCTCAACGGAGCACCGCGGACAACAGCCACGGCTCGGATCCCATCGGCATCCTCGAGGAGTACATCGCCTTTGCTCGCGGAGATGTGAGCGAACCAGTCCCGACGCCCCCCGAGGAAGAGGCCGTGATCCGGATCATCGAGGTCGTCGGGGATGACTGTGAAGTCGATGTGTACGGCAACGGCCAGTACCGGGATTGGAAAGAGGCGATGACGGAAGGCACGGATACAGACCTGACGCGAAACTCCGTCATCATCACAGGATTGGGTACGGAAGCCACACTCGAAGTAGGCAAGCGGGGCACGGTCAAGGTCAAGGAGATGACCCACTTCAGCATTCGTGAGTACGTGATAAGCGCTGAGGGGATTACGGCCGCCACCAACATGAAGGTCGGCGAGGTGAACGTCAAGGTGGATCGGAAGTACAAGGAGATCGACTTCAACGTTAGCGTCCCCACCTGCACCGTGAGCGTGCGGGGGACGGAGTTCACGGTCTCGCATCGAGAGGATCCTGTGGAAACGAGGATCTCGGTGATCTCAGGCGAGGTTGAGGTCACCCCGAAGCTCTTCTCCGCACCGTCGGTGAAGCTGGTCGAGGGGGATGAGATCGCCGTCTACGAAGACCGCTTCGGCGAGATCACCAGGCTTGCGGAGGATCCTTCGGATCGGTGGAGCGATGAGCCCCATGAAGGCCGGAGCATCGAGTGTATCGCGGACTCTCATGTCTACGCCTACAGCTATTCGGGCTGGAACCAGGCCAACTTCGGCAGGTATGAGATCCTGGGGGCAGGTTGGCATCCGACGGGCGGGGAGAAGAGGACATACGTGAGGTTCGACCTCTCGGGCGTCGATCCGGCGAGCGTCGGCAAGGCTACGCTTCGCCTCTACCACTACCATACCGGCGGCAGTGACACCCTGGCTCTGGGCGTGCATCGGGTGACAAGCCCCTGGACGGAAGGGGAGGGAACGTACAAGCCGACGACGGTAGCACAGCCCGGCGAGATCGCCTGGGTGCATCAGCCCTCCTTCGACGTGAACCCGGTGGCGCAGTTCCATCCTGGGAGCGAGATCGGTCAGTGGGTCGAGGTCGATGTGACTGGGCTCGTCGCGGCATGGCTTTCGGGGACGCCGAACCACGGCCTGATGATCGGGGCTGTCGGTGAGCTGAACGGTGGCGTTCCACACTCCGAGTACGGTTTCTATGCAAGGGAAGACGAAGAGGGGAGGGGGCCGGTCCTGGTCCTATCAGATGCCTCTGCTCCCGATGGGGAGTTCGACCGAGCCTGCGCGTTGCTCTGCGCTTCGGACGAGGAGTTCATCCGCTCGCTGTATCACTGCATCACCCACCGCGAGCCCACCGTCGAGGAGCTCGAGGCACAGGTCGGCCGGTTGCAGAGCGGGACCCTGCGCCGGGACATGGTCCAGTACTTCTTCGCGAGCCCCGAGTACGTCAACCAGAACCACGACGGCGTCCGATTCATCACCGATGCCTGCCAAGCGATCTATGGACGGGATCCGAGCGACGCGGAGCTTAGCGCGTGGCCGCGGACGGATCGCAGCTTCATCGTCATCGAGATGCTCGACAGCCCGGAGCACCTGGCCGCGACGCAGGGCTGTGCCGCCCTGTGGCGCAGGGACGCGGCCTCCGTCCCGACACTGCCGTACGCCGACGACCTCTCGTCCGGCTTCGCCCACTGGGATGTCTCGAAGGTGACGCTTCAGGAGGCGGACGGCGCGCTTCTGTGGCAGAGCGGCAACCTCCTGCCGGTCTCGTGGCGTCATCCGATCCCGATGGAGGACGTGGTGATCGAGTTCGACGGCTGGTGCGAGAAGAACGGGCTCAACGTTGTCTGGATGACGGAAGACGACGCTGGATACATGGCGTCGCTGGGCGGCTGGTTCAACACGCGGTCGTGTACGGATGTGGGTCGCAACACGGAGCGGCGTGAGTATGTGAATGGGGCTCACATTCGACTGGGGGCGTGGCAGCACTACAAGGTTGTGCGCAGTGGGGATTGGTTGGACGTTTCCGTCGATGGCCAGCGGATCATCCACCGCAGAGCCCCTGAGCGATTCGAAGGAAACGGAGTTCTGAGATTCATGTCCTACGGATCGGTCGTGGGGATCGACAACCTGAGGGTCTACAGAGCGACTGCGGAAGAAGGATCTGCCGTGGATGGTGTGCTGCGAGCGGGGAACAGATCATCCTGAGGATGTACCGGTGCTGGGACATCGACCAGGCGCCGCGGCAGTTGCCGTCGCTTCACACCCTGAGAGGAGGAACGTGGCATGATAAGCGATCTTGGCACTCTTCTATATAGCCCACGCGTTCTCACCGGATCGTTGAGCTTCAGGATACTCTTTTCACCTCTCCCGCCCATCGAGGAGCATGGAGCCGAAGGAGGAGTTCAGAAGGGTCGAGGAGATGAATCTGACCCCGGTGACGGAGATAGATATTCGAGGGCTGGCCGAGATATATGACGACTTTGACGTTTACCTCTCGGTCTACCTCCCCACCGCCTCGAAAGATGACGAGGCAAAAAACCGCGCCTTCGTGGACGGCAGGAAAAGGGCGATCGAAGCGGCCCTTCCTCAGGAGCAGAAGGAGAGCTTCAGGGAGACGATGGCCATCGTCGACGACCACCTCTTCGAAAAGCCCATACCCGGCGAGAGGGGGTGGATCGTCTTCGCCTCTGCCCCCGCCACTCTCCTAGCCGTCTATCGGGTCGGGATCGAGCCCGCGCGGGCGATGGTCCTGGACACCTCCCCCTTCCTCCTTCCCCTGGCGAAGCTTCGTGACGACTATTCGGACTACGGCGTCCTCCTCCTCGACTCGAAGGAGGCGAGGCTCTTCTGCGTCCGGTCCGACGTCCCGGTGGAGATGAGCCACCTCTCGACCGACCTGATGAACAAGCACAAGAAGGGGGGATGGAGCCAGATGAGGTTCAACCGGCTCCGGAAGGGGGCGATCAAGTCCTTCCTATCGGAGGTGGTCGAGGACGTCCAGGATTCGTGCAGCCGGTACAAGACGAGGGGGATCGTCGTCGCCGGGCCCGGCGACGCCAAGCACCAGCTCGTTGAGATGCTCCCCGCCGAGATGGGAAAGAGGGTCCTCGCCGTCGTCGACCTTCCCATCGACGCGCCAGAAAAGGAGATCGTTGAGGTGGGGGACGAGATCGTCCTCGCAGACGAGAGGGCGAGGTCGACGGAGAGGGCCGAGGAGCTGCGGGCCGAGATTCTCAAGGGCGGCCTCGCGGTCCTGGGGGTGGAGGCGACGAAAGAAGCCCTCGGCGCCGGGAGGGCCAGCGTCCTCGTCCTCCTCAAGGACGCCTCGATTCCGGGGTGGATCTGCGAGAGGTGCCAGATCATCGAGGCGAGAAAGAGGCCTCCGGATACCTGCCCCACCTGCGGAGGCCCGACCTCCCCCGTGGACGTGGTCGAGGAGCTTTACGAGCTGGCGGAGAGGACGGGGGCGGAGGTGGAGTTCGTCGAGGAGGACACCTGCCTCGCCTCGTCGGAGGGGGTGGGGGCGCTTCTGAGGTATTAGGTTGACGCCTTTTTATCCGATCGTTCGATCTTTTCGTCATCTGGAGGCTTTCGCAAGAAGGCCCTTTCCGGGGGCATCTTGGTCTTCAGCTGCCAAAACCAAAATCTTATATAATCTTGATTACATATTTAATTTTATTCGAGGGAAAAGACCACGGCGCCAGAAACAAAGGGCCAAAGATGATAATTTGGTGGCCTTTTGCGGCGCAAACCTCTCGAAAGATCCAAAGGTGAGCGAAGATGTCCGAGAAGAGACCTCATAGCCTCAAAGAGGTGGAGTTCGAGCCCCTCGGCCCGGTCTTCCCTTCCCCCTCCGACTGGAGGGATCAGTTCCTCTACCATCTGCTGGTGGACAGGTTCAACGACGGTGGGAGGAGTGAGCCCTATAGGCCAGATCTTCCCCGAAATAGGGACGACGCCGCAGGTGAGGTGTGGCAGGGCGGAACCCTGAAGGGCATCACCGAGAAGCTGGACTACATAAGTGACCTGGGCTGCACAGCGGTCTGGCTGAGCCCCATATTCAAGAACAGGATCGAGCTTGATACCTACCACGGTTACGGCATACAGAACTATCTGGAGATCGACCCAAGGTTTGGATCGGAAGAGGATCTGAGAGGTCTAGTCCAGGAGGCCCATAAAACGGGGATCCGGGTGATCCTGGACGTAGTTTTGAACCACACCGGAGACAACTGGGCCTATCCTGGAGACGACGTCTACTACTACTGGAAGGGCGTGAGGTTTCCTTTTGGATTCTGGCGCGAGGTCGGCGAGGTCGAGCCCTCTTTGAAGAGGGCGGGGTGCAAACTTCAGATCGGCAATTTCTGTCTCCGCGAAGAGGGAGAGGGCCAGGGGGCCGGAGTCGAGCTCGCGAGCGAGGACGCCGTATGGCCCCGGGAGTTTCAAAACCAGGACTGGTACCGGAGGAAGGGCAGGATAAGAAACTGGGACGACTTCCCCGAGACCCGGGACGGAGACTTCTGCTCCCTCAAGGAGCTGGACACCTCAAACCCTGAGGTCCTCAGCGCCCTCATCGATTCGTTCAAGCGCTGGATAGCGGTCGCGGACGTGGACGGCTACCGGCTGGATGCGGCAAAGCATATCGAAGAGTCGAGCACCGCCATCTTTTGCAATGCCATAAGAGAGTATGCCCAGTCCATCGGCAAGAAGAACTTCTTCCTCTTTGGCGAGGTGGTGGGAGGCGACCTCTTCATCGACCAGTACATCGGCCGAAACGTCCGCCTCCCGGGTACGAACGAGCGGTTCCCCTCCCTGGATGCGGCCCTCGATTTTCCCCTATGGTCGGTCCTCGAGCCGGTGATCAAGGGATTTGAGAACCCTGCCGTCCTGAGGCAGAGGTACGATCGGTTCAGAGATCTCTACGCGGACCACGGAAGGGCTGGAACGTACTTCGTGACCTTCGTCGACAACCACGACCAGATCGGAAGGTCTCCCACTGCCAGGTTTCTTCACAACGACTCCTATCAGAAGCAGGCCGTATTGGCGGTGGGCTATCTCCTGACCAGCTTGGGCATCCCCTGCATCTACTACGGGACGGAGCAGGGCTTCGACGGCGGCGGAGACGGCGACAAGTACATCAGAGAGTGCATGTTCGGCGGGGACTGGGGAGCCTTCGGGACTACCGGCCACCACTTCTTCAACCAGGATCACCACCTCTACCAGGAGATCTCCCGGATCGCCGGAATAAGGGCGGAAGAGCCCGCGCTCCGCTACGGAAGGCAATACTTCAGGGAGATCTCGGGGAACGGCACCGACTTCGGCCACCCCATCGACGGCCACTGCACCCTCGCCTACTCTCGGATCCTCGACGACGCTGAGATCCTGATGGCCCTAAACTTGGACGCCGCCCCCAGGAGCGACTTCGTCACCGTGGATCGAAACCTCACCCCGGCAGGAAGGGAGATGACAAACCTCCTCGACAAGAAGAGGAGAGTTGAGGTCGCATCGGCGGACGGGCGGAGCGCTGTCGAGGTGCCTCTGGAGGGGCACGAGATGGCCATGCTGAAGCTGGCATAACATTTTATCATCAGGTCCGATACGCCCTGTATTCAGCGGCTTTTTGCAGCGCTGCCCGTCCTGCGACCTCGTAGGCTTCTGGGAGGCAGGCTGCAAGGTTTGTTTTGCCTACGGAGATGGGCGCATCCCCCAGCCGTCTGAGAACGGCTTTGGAAACTTTCGGAGGTTTTGGGACCGGTTGGACTGCATCTAGGCCTTCACCAAGGTCCCAGAAGTTATCCAGGCATTTTTCCAGGGGCGCAACATCTTCAGCTTCAGAGGCAAAAGCTGAATCTTGCGGCAGAGCCAGAGGTTCTACGGCCAAAACGCGCCTTTTTCGAAGAGCACCGATGACCTCCTCCTTCGTCCTCCCCCGGAGCATGAAGATGAGGAAGGGGTCCACGTCGAACTGCTCCGCGAGAAGATAATAGACCGCAGCGATATGTTTGCACGGGTTTGACCAGTCAGGGCAAGAGCAGCTTGTCTTGAGATCGTTCTTGGTCGGGAAGAGCGAGACGCCCGCCTCGGAAAAGGCGGCCTCGATGTCGGTTGGCATCTCTCCGGAGAGCAGCTTTGCCGCAAAGATCGCCTTTGAGGCCATGACATCTACCACCTTCTCCCAGTCATTGTTCGATATGAGTCTCAGTTGGATGTCGATCTTGTAGGGCTTCGATCGCCCTCCTTGGACCTCGGATTTGACGAGCCCCTTCTGGATGTCGATGGAGATGACCTGCCCTTTGCGAGCATAAGAGCGGCCCCTTCCAAGTCTTGCTCCTATGTCGAAGGATTCTAGCAGGGCGACCCATCGCTTCGACCACCACTTTTCTCCGATGGCACCTCGTTTGCTATTCGCTTTTATGCCGTTCTTGATCGCTTTTGGTTTTCCTGATCGGTAGTATCCCCAGTAACCGCTCATTATTGACCACTTCCAAGGCTGTCACGGCTGAGGGTGAGGACTTCTCTCAGCTCCTCGAAAGATAGCTCTGTCAGCCACGCTTCGCCTGCGCCGATGACCGACTCCGCTAGCCCTTTCTTCTCCTCTATCATATCGTCGATCCGCTCTTCAAGCGTTCCCATGCAGACGAACTTGTTCACGAAGACGTTCTTTTTCTGGCCGATTCGGAAGGCTCGATCGGTTGCCTGGTCTTCAACCGCCGGGTTCCACCAGCGGTCGAAGTGGAAGACGTAGTTTGCTGCAGTAAGGTTGAGACCAAAGCCACCTGCTTTGAGGGAGAGTATGAAGATAGGCGGCCCATCTGATTCTGACGCAGAGACGGATGTGGACCCATTGGACTGGAACCTTTCTATCATGGCGTCTCGTTGCTTTTTTGGCGTTTTGCCATGGAGGAAGAGAACCTCGCACCCGAGCGTCTCCTGGAGGTGGTGCCGTAGCATTGTGCCCATCCCAGCAAACTGGGTGAAGATCAGGGTCTTGTCGCCCTCTGCGAGCACCTCATCCAGCATCTCTTCTAGACGGGCAAGCTTTCCGGAGCGCCCGGGAAGAATGCTTCCATCCTGAAGGAATAGTGCCGGATGATCGCATATCTGTTTGAGCTTGGTCAGTGCCGCCAGGACCAGCCCTTTTCGCTCTATGCCCTCGGATTGCCCTATTCGGTCAAGCATGTCTTCGACCACGGCTCCGTAGAGGGAGGCCTGCTCGGGGGTGAGGTTGTAGTAGACCTTCGTCTCGATCTTATCGGGCAGGTCTCTGATTATGGCAGGATCAGTCTTTAGGCGCCGGAGTATGAAGGGCTGAGTCATCCGCCGGAGCCTTTCAGCCCGATCTCTGTTTCGATACTTTTCGATCGGCAAAGCGAAGTTCTCGTGGAAGCTCTTCGCAGCTCCGAGGTAGCCGGGGTTGAGGAAATCCATGATCGACCAGAGCTCAGAGAGCCGATTTTCAATGGGGGTTCCGGTGAGGGCGATCCTGTGATCGGAATTTAGCCTCTTTATCGTCCGGGTCTGTTTCGTGTTGGGGTTTTTGATGTTCTGGGCTTCATCCAGGACCAGGTGATCCCAATGGACCCTCGATAAAATATCTTCGTCCCGCAGAGCCGTTGCGTAGGTGGTGATGACGATGTCGCACATTTCTGCCTCCTTTGCGAAGGCGTCTTTTGAGCGCCTGTCTGGGCCGTGATGGACCATCGCTTTCAGGGACGGCGAGAATTTCGTTAGTTCTCGCGCCCAGTTTCCTACTACTGACATCGGGCAGATGAGGAGCGTGGGGCCTGTAGAATGCGCTTTCTTGCCGGCTTTAGCTTTTGATTTTTGTTCAGATTTTGTGTATTCTTTTCTTTCGTGGAGAAGGAAGGCTATGAGCTCGATGGTCTTTCCAAGGCCCATGTCGTCTGCAAGACAGGCGCCAAAGCCCAGCTCGTGAAGGTAGCTGAGCCATGAGAGGCCCGCGGCCTGGTAGGGACGGAGGGTGCCGTTGAAACCGGATGGTACGTCAACCTGCTCGATCGCCCCTTCTCCGGATAGACGAGCCAGCATATCCTTGATGCGGCCTTCGGCTTCGATCATCAAGATTGGAAAGGGGGCCTCGATCAGCTCTTCTTCGCCGAGGCCGAACCGTATCGCCTCGGCAAGATCCAGCTCTCCGCCGTCCTCTCTGCGCATCTTTTCGAAGAATTTTATTGCGGTTTCGATCTCCTCGGGGGGAAGCTCCACCCATTCTCCCCGGACCTGAACCAGGGGGACTTTGAGGTTGATCAGCTCCTGAAGCTCAGCCTCGCTGAGGGGCGAGTTCCCAATAGCTGCCTCGACGTCGTAGTTCACGATCGATTTCAGGCCGAAAAGGCCCTGGCCTGTGGGTCGGTCGGAGTCATCATCATCGGGCGCTCTAAGCCTGACTTTTAGGCCGAGGCGGGCGCCAGGCTTTTCCCACCACGACGGGAGGAGAACGCCAAAGCCGTTCTGCTTCAGGAGGGGCGCTTCCTCTCTGAGGAACGAGTAGGCATCTTCGGTCTCCAGCTCAAGGCCCGATGGGCACGCGTTATGGAGGCAACTTTCGATCGATGGCGAGACCCGCGAGGCTCTGCCGAGATCTGCCAGCAGCCGTTCTTGCGGATTTCTGATCTTTCTTTTTAGGAAGGTTGCAGTATCGGACCGGGCCTTCCAGACTTCTTCTGCGGGAACGAGGAGGCTTCGGTCGTCTTTGGCCTGGAGGAAGATCCTGACCTGCCATACTCTCCCATCGGATTCGAAGGGCGCATCGAGCCTGAAACATGTGCGGAAAGGCGCATCCTGTGCCGCAGCAGGTTTGAGGTCGGCAAGCCAGGCATGCATCTCCTTTGAAAATGTCCTGAGCTCACCTGTTGAAGCATCGAGGGCGCATCCCTCCCTTGCGAGCGCCCGGAGGAACTGGCACGAGAGAGGCGCGGTCTTGGGCATGTGGCCGCTCTGGGGCGGACCGAGCCGGACCTTTCGGAGAGATTGGCGCACGAAGGCGTCGAGGGTCAGGTCGAGAAAGCTCGTGACAAGACCGCGGGGCGATGGCGATGACGACGGAGATGGTGCCTCTACATCACTCGATCTCCTCTTTGTTTTTCGTTCCGGATCGGGCTGGAAGGCGCGAGAGCTTGGAGGCATCGCCCTTGAGAGCATGTTGATTCTTTCCCGATCCTCCTCGTCGGTCACAGGCGTCCATCGAGCGCGTCCGTCTCTCAACGTTGGCGCAAACTGCTCTCGTGCTATCAGCTCAATGGCTAGTTTAGAGGCCTCTATCCAGAACCGAAGTGAGTTTCCGAAGGCGATCCCATGCGGTGGATTAGCAGGCAGATCGAGCAGGAGATCCAGGGTTGGAAGTGGGTCGAAGGCGAGCACGTCCACGTTCCAGGGAGATAGGCCCACGGGCTCTTCAGATGTGGAGTCCTCTCTGATGAGCCAGGGCGATGCGAGCGGACCCCTCTTGGCTCCGGGCAGAAGAAAGGTCTTCGTCTCGATCCCGGTGGGGGTTGGACCAAAGATCGCCTCGATCTCGTCCCGGAGCATCTTTCCGGGAAGCGAGAACGGATGGGGCTTTGGCTTCGGGCGTCTGGGCGGCCTTCCTCGCGCCGTGGGAATTGTTGCGGGAAGGGCCGAAGACTCCGCCCATAAGTAGAACCGGCTCGCGTCCCAGGACCCGTGTAAAACCAACATTATCTCTAGGGTGAGGAGATGTTCTGGATATATAAAAGTGAGCACGATCGATATCCATAACCTGAGTGCCCAGAAATCCCTCTACGGCTTTACCTGGGTCAAAAATGGGAGGAAGGAGGAGAGGATCTCCAATCCACCAAAACGATCGGCTCTCTGGAGAGGATCACCACTTCCCCGACTTGATCACGTTCAGGTTCTGAATGACTTTGGCCCCGGCCTCCGGGCTGAGCATGTATTTCTGGCTAATGGCGAGGGCTCTTGTTATCTCGTCCTGCTCGTCGGCTCCGGCCCGCTGGGATACCAGCACTTTTGCAGCGGCATACCCCTTATCCAGAAGGGTCTTTTGGACCTCGTCCAGGAGAGCTGCGTTCGTGCATAGGGGACCCGTCCCGATCTCTTTGACTACCTTGTTCATGTTCTCCATTTCCTTCGTCTTCACACTATCACCTCCTAGATACATCTAAAAATGTACGGCGTATTCCTCGGCCTCGTCTCTTCCTGCCGTCGGATCATCTCTTTACTCTGTGGAGCTTCTCAGCTATAAGAATTTAGGTGATGTCTTGTTTTCAAGCTTCTGCCAGATTCTCAGGTGATTGGCATCTGAGGCGATTTTATTTGGGACCGGCAAACTTAAGAAATTCTCGCTGAATTGGGACAAAAAAGGAAACACGACAAACTCCAAAAAGACTTTCAGCTTGCCTGACAAATAAATACCCATGACACTCCACGTCAACAAGAAGGGAGTTCGGGTCCTGGGGATAGCCGAGAGCTTCCTGAAGATGAGGCCTTCGTCCAGGCTGGCGGGCGTTGTCATGCGGAAGGACCTGAGGGTTGATGGTTTTGGTTTTGCCAAAATATCAGTCGGCGGGGACGACGCCACCGAGGGGATCTTGAAGATATTCTGGGGCCTTGAGAGAAGCGATATAAACGCCCTCCTCCTGAACGGATCGATCATCAGCTGGTTCAACATCGTAGATCTCGACCGGGTCTCTGCTGAGACGGGTCTTCCGGTGATAAGCCTCACCTATGAGGAGTCGGAGGGGCTCGAAAGGTACATCGAAGAGTACTTCCCCCGCCCCCAAGGGAAGATCGAAATGTACAAAAAGCTCGGGCCCCGGGAGCCCCTGCAGCTCAAGAACGGGTTTGTTGTTTATGCCAGGTTCCTAGGCGCCACGGCGGAGGCGACAAGGGGTCTCCTAAACTCCTTCACCCTGGAGGGGAAGGTCCCCGAGCCCCTCCGGGTGGCTAGGCTTCTTGCAAGAAGCACATCGAAGGAAGAGATTGACGGCGAACCTTATTGATTGATCTGGCTATTGTAGGGGCAATATTCCGTGAATTTTGTGGACGCGAGTCTGGAGAGTAAGCCCCCTTCTGTTCGTGCTCGCTGGCATTGGCGGCATTCAGCTCAGCGCCATACCCGGGCGTTGGCTGGACTCCATATATCGCCCTTATTTTGGCTTGCACCCGCAGGGATTCGCCGTTTCATCTGCCTCCCGCCCGACCTCAGCCTTTCGGCATCATGGCATTGGAGCGGTGCAGTATCGTTTCTGTGCCAGAGCCAGAGCTCTCGCCCTACACCCAAAGAAGGTGTCTGCGTGTCCAGGGGTGGGGGGACTTTCCACACCGGCGAAGGGTTCGCCAGCGGCAGCCGCCCTTCCACTCTCGCGCCCGGGCGGCATAAGGGAGGATATTATAAAAGCCTTTGCGAAGGGGAAATGGAAAATGGAGACGGGCAGGAGTCAGAAGATCCCGCCCGGAGTTCAGGATCCCTCGATATTCCAGACGGAGAAGTTGTCGAAGCTGACGGTGACGTTCCCCCCGCCGCAGGCGGTGGTTCCGGCTATGATGCCCACTTTTCCTTCGGGGAAGCTATCGTCGACGTAGTCGGCCATTTTCTTTCCGTTGGCGCAGAAGGATAACGTTTCTCCCTGGCGTTTCACCTGTATCAGATTCATGGCCTTCCCCAGGTTGATGGCATCGGATTTTGTCCAAGGATCGTTTTGGATCCACGCACCCCCCTCCCTCTTGGTGAACTTGTAATAACCATCCCCAGATATCAGGAAGAGATAGTAGTTGGACCAGTTCAGCCAGCCGGCCATCACCCCGTAGACGTTGTCGTCGGGGCCGCTGATGGGGGTAGCCTCCACCTCCACGATGCTGTCGCCGAAGGACTTTCCAGACGATACCCTCCACCACGAGTCGGCGGGGGCGACGTTTATGATGTACTTGCCATCATCATAATAATTGCTCTGGTTCTCACCTCGAACACAACCCCAGGAGCCACCAACTTTTGTGGTCTGGAAGTCGTCGATGAACAAAAGCTCACCTTTCTGAAGCTCCGGGGTTCCTACCCCATCGCCCTCTGCCAGGCAGACGGGTCCGGCCGTAAAAAGCAAGGTCAGAGCCACGACCGGAACGATCCAAAATGAAGATTCCATTAGCTAGATCCTCCAATTCATCGTCGATCTAACTTGGGGGCGGCTAGATGCCACTAAGTCAAATCTCGGCAAATTGGTTTCTACTGCAGATTATAAGTATTTATTTACACAATTCACACGTTCTAGCCCTCTTCAAGGTACAGGTCCCTTTTTCTGAGGGCGCCACCTTTGGACCGTGGCCAGATCCAGGGATGCCGACAGCTATACATTCAGCGATTACTTTGCAGAGACCATAGTGCTGACGCCGATCGACGAATAGGAGACAAATCTCAGAAAAAGGGGCCTGGGCCGATCCATCCACGGGGCCCAATTCCCTTTTTGCGGTTACCTTCGGGATCTTCCGAGCAGTTAAACCTTTATGTTTACATTACTGCCGAAATGTTTATGTCTGTGCTTGCAATTATGCCGCCTATGAATTGCAGAGCATTATCTTTTATGATCGGATCGATCCTGGCGGCAAGCCTCGTCATATCGGGGTGCGCCGCCCAGGATTCGCTTCTCGTCTACTGCGGCGCGGGGATGAGAGAGCCGATGGAGGAGATCGCGGACCTATTCTTTGAGGAGGAAGGTGTCGAGATCCAGTACACCTTCGCCGGGTCGGCCCAGCTCCTCTCTCAGATCGAGCTGTACCAGACCGGCGACCTCTACATGCCCGGGGCTCGATCTGACATCGAGGCGGCGATGGAGAAGGGGTTCGTCGACGAGACGAGAGATGTCGTCTACCATGTCCCCTGCATCATCACCCCGAAGGGAAACCCCGCCAGCGTGGAGTCCCTTGAGGACCTGGCCGAGTCGGGGGTGAGGGTCGCCCTCGGAGATCCTGCGGGCCCGGCCATCGGCAAGGTCTCGAAGAGCATTCTGGAGGGGCAGGGGATCTGGGAAGAGGTCGTACATAACCGAGTCGTCTCCTCGGGGACGGTAAACGAGCTGGTGGTTTACATCTCAATGGAGCAGGCGGACGCCGCCATCGTCTGGGAAGACCTCGTCGACCCCGAGATGATGGACGAGGTGGAGATACCCCTGGAGATGAACGGGGTCAAGGTTGTCTCCATCGGAACTCTGGTATTCTCCGAGGACGAGGAGAAGGCCGATAAGTTCATGAACTTCGTCGCCTCGGAAGAGGGGAAGGCGGTCTTTGCCGATCACGGGTTTGTTGCATATCCTGACCCGAGGTACGAGGGGACGAGCTGAAGGGCAGGATGAAGGATAGGCAGGCTGACGGAGAAACAGGAGCGGGTGGGAAGCTGACGGTCCTTGAACGGCTCTGGCTGAAGGCGGCGACGATCGGGGTGAGCCTTCTCCTTTCGGCCTTCATATCGGCCGTCCTCCTCCTGGTCTTGAGTCGTTCGCCTCCCGAGACCTTCATCGCATCTATCTTCTCCGAGGAGATCAGGTTCGCCATCGTCCTCAGCATCAAGACCTCCATCGCATCGACGGCCCTCTGCATCCTCGTCGCGGTCCCGGCGGCCTACGCCCTCGCACGCTACGACTTTTTTGGAAAGAGGGCGGCGAGCACCCTCCTCGACATGCCCCTCGCCCTCCCGCCCCTGGTGGCGGGGGTCGGCCTCCTCCTCTTCTTCGGGACGAGCCCTCTGGGAAGGGGGCTCTCTGAGGCCGGGCTCGTCTTCGTATTCACCCCCCTGGGGATCGTGATCGCCCAGTTCTTCGTGAACGTCCCCTTCATGCTGAGGGTGATGAGGTCGACATTCGAGGGGATAAGCCCGAGGTACGAGCACGTGGCCAGGACCCTGGGGTGCACCGACTTTCAGGCGATCATGAGGGTGACCCTGCCCATGGCCTCCAACGGCCTTCTGGCGGGGTCTGTCATCACCTGGTCGAAGGCGGTCGGCGAGTTCGGTGCGGTTCTGATGCTGGCGGGGGCGACGAGGATGAGGACTGAGACCTTGCCCACGTCCCTCTTTTTGAACATGTCCTGCGGGAAGCTCGACGAGGCGATCTCGGCGGCGTCGATCCTGATTTTGATCTCCGTCGTCTCGCTATACGTCTTCGAGCGGCGGGTCGGCGGGTTCCGCCTTTAGGATGAGAAGGTGGGGTGAGGAGAGGGAGGATAAGGTGGAGAGCAGAGATGGGGGAGAAGGATGAGAGAAGGAGGAGACGGTGGGGTGAGGTGGTGATAGGAGAAGATGCTGAGGATTGAGAGAATCTCCAAAGATCTCGGCGACTTCGTCCTCGCGGACGTATCCCTGGAGGTGGGATCCGGCGAGTATCTGGTCATCATCGGGCCCACCGGCTCGGGAAAGACGATCCTCATGGAGGCGGTGGCCGGGATATCTCCTCCCGACAAAGGGAGGATCTATCTTGACGGCAGGGATATCACCGAGGAGGCTCCCAGGAACCGGAGGATCTCCATGGTCTACCAGGACTACATGCTCTTTCCCCACCTATCAGTCAAAGAGAACATCGCCTTCGGCCTGCGGTCACAGAAGGCCTCCCCCGCCGTGATCGAGGAGAAGGTGGCCGAGACCTCGGAGCTCTTGGGGATCGGCCACCTCCACCATCGGCAACCCGACACCCTCAGCGGCGGCGAGAAGCAGAGGGTGGCGATCGCTAGAGCGATAGTCATGGAGCCGAAGGTTCTGCTCCTCGACGAGCCCCTGAGCGCCCTCGACGGCGCCACGCGAGAGAAGCTCCGGCGGGAGCTGAAGAGGATTCACCAGGCATACGGGACGACGATCATCCACGTCACCCACAACTTCGAGGAGGTATTCTCCCTCGCCGACAAGGTGGCGGTGATGAATGGGGGCGGGATCGTACAGGTGGGGACCCCCGAGGAGGTCTTTCGAAGGCCCAACTGTGAGATGATCGCCAACTTCGTGGGGGTCGAGAACGTATTCAAAGGCCTTGCGTCCGAGAGGGGCGGCCTCATCGAGATCGAGGTGGACTGCCTCAAAATAGTCTCGGCGACGGTTGATCTCGACGGGGATGAAGCCGGAGACGAAGACGAAGACAAAGATGGAAGGAAGAACGGAAGGGAGGGCCGGAAAGGCCGGGAGGTCTTCGCCTCGGTCCGGGCCGAGGATATCCTCATCTCCAAGGCCCCCCTCAAGTCCAGCGCTCGAAACTCCTTTTCGGGCAGGGTCGAAGAGATCGCCAACGGCGGGATGATGGTGAAGGTCTGGGTCGACGTGGGAATCCCCTTCATGGCGATGCTGACCCGGCGAGGGTGTCAGGAGATGGATCTCGCCGAGGGCGACCATGTCTATCTGACCTTCAAGGCGACGGCGGTGCACGTATTCTGATGGACCGGGCCTGGCGGCGAAGAGTGCCGAAGGGCGCGGGCCGAGGGCGTAGCGGGTCGGTTTTCGCTGCCGTTGACCCGATTTTCTGTTTGTAATTATATTCTAGTACAATTATTCTTCCTTGGGCTTTGTTACTGTCTTTATTTCACATACATCTTCAAGGTCTTTCTCTTCGATTTCTTCTCGTGCAGCTTTCATCGTAACTGTAGCCAGCCGGTTAAACAATTCGGGCCATCTAGCGCGAAATCTATCCGAAATTATCTGGTGTTTCCGTTGCACTTCCTTATCCACCACTTCGTACTTACCTGATTGTCGCACTTTTGAGATTCGATTCATTAGTCTCTTATATTCTTCCTCGTGTTGCCTCACCTGAAGCCGCTCTTTTCGCAGAGTTTCTTGTAGCTCGTAAGCTTTGGCCATTTCATCATCTAACCCCTGGTAGGTCAAACAGCTGCCTCCATTCTTTGGTTTTTATCTAATTGCCTTTCTTAGATGGATGGTATTCATTCTTGAAGTTGGCGGTGAAAATAGGATAAATCATAACTGAGCTTTGTATAGATGGTTATTTAGGCAGTTTGCAAATAATTTTGATATTAATTATAAAATGGATTATGTTCTGTATTATCGCTAATTATTGGATATAATCAGATTTATACAAAATTTTTATTTGATTTTTGCTCTAATATGAGTTAATAGGATCAAATATGCTATTCCAATACAAAACAAAACTACTTATACTTTCTGTTCTACATTAGAACTAGCATGAAATTAAGTAAAAAAGAAATAACGCTTCTCACTTTGTTAGCCCAATCTAAAAAGCCTTTGCCTCCTAGAGATGTAGCTGTAGCAATAGATGTTGAATATTCATCCATATATAATATTTTATATCGTCTCGAACGAAAAGGACTGGTGGACAGGGATGAATTTGGTAGAGTCCTATTATCGATTACACCTCAGGCAGAAAGTTTCAAAAGATTGTATTATGCACATCAATCATCCCCATTAAATAGAATACTAACAGGAAGAAAACTAGAACTATTGTTGAATTTGGACCAAAATCCTAAAACTGCTGATGAGATTCAAGAAGATACTAAGATTCCAATATCTACTATATATTATTATTTAAAAGATTTAATGAAATTAGGAATCGTTCGAAGAATCACGAAAAAAACGCCCTCCAAAGGTACTCACAGATATATATTCAATGAAATTCTTTGGGAAGATTTAAAAACCTTCTTAACCGAGCTTTCAAAGGCTGAAGGTATTCAGAAAATGCCCCCCGGAAGTATTTTGATAAAGAATTATGGTAACAGTATACTTTTTAAAAGTATAAGACAGCAAGATGCCACACCAACATCATTTAGTGTATACGATAAATATGGAGTAAGCTTGTTTCTCATGCGGACTAGCAACTATTATACCTTACCTAAACGATATTTATCAATAATGGATGTCTTCATTCATTCGTTGGATTCCGCGGATGACATATCTCACCGATTATATTGCATTATTTTCTATATTAAAAATAAACAAAAATTAGGTGGTGTGCGGCATCCGATGCTGAAGGATATCAAAAATGTCCTTAACGGCAAACACGTCAATGGATTTCCTACCCACGAGGAAGTGATGGACCGGGTGAGTGTTTATGCCATATAATCCAAAAGAACTATCAAGCCAAGAGGAGATTTATTCTCTATTTAGGAGTCTGGGAGATGTATTAACTGAGCCGGTTAAAGTTTTGATCATTGGTGGTGCTGCTTTAATTGAATACGCTCTGAAAGACGCCACTAAAGACGTTGATATCATATGTGTAACTGACGAAGATAAAAAATCTTTATTGGAATGTGCATTAAACGTTGGATTTGAACTCAAAGGCCCTGAGAAGAGACATCGAAGATTGGGTCTAGATCGCATCGCGATTAAAAATTCGCATACCATCGATATTTTTGCTAGAACTATTTCTGGCGGGTTTATTGCGACGGCGAATATGTGGTATAGAGCGATAAATCTCAAAAAATTTGGATTACTGGACGTTAGGTATGCGTCGAGAGAAGATATCTTTATTATGAAGTTGATCGCTCATAGGGATGGGGACCTTGAAGATTGTGCAAAACTTGTTACGGTAGGTCTGGATTTCGATATTATTTATGATGAGGTAGAGTCGCAATATGTATCTAACTTAGATGATAGTGATGATTTTAAAGATTTTAAGATATGGATAACCTATTTAGACGAAGGCGTAGGTGACCTCGAATTAAAATACGGAATAAGCATTCCAATAAGTGATAAAATCTCCAAGTTATCGGACGATTACTATAACAATCGTTTTAAATGAGATCTTTGATGTTAGATCTCGAAGTTGTTATAGGTCTTAGGACTTACGGTATTTTTGTGGTAGGGACATTATAATTTAGATATTTTATATATTTACCCCCTGGCCGACGTAGAGTAATATTTCAGATCGTATTTTAGTAATTCGATATAATTGTGGCGTCCTCGATGGACATCTCCCGCCACCCTCCGGCGATGGTGAAGCTCGTCGAAAATATGCTCGACCTGCACAGGCGGCTTTCGGAGTCGAAGACCGGCTCCGAGAAGACCCTCCTCTCGCGGCAGATCGAGGCGACCGATAGGCAGATCGACAATCTCGTCTACGAGCTTTACGGATTAACTGAGGAGGAGATCACCATCGTCGAGGACGCCGCCCGGTGACGACGCCGCCCGGCGGGCGCGGCCGGGCGGGGCGATCTTTCGCCGCAGGGAGTATATTTTAAATAATATTTTAGCTACTCAATATATCTATTATCGTCTCTACAACCTCGCCGACCCGCTCGGCTTTGAGACGTCCGGCACGGTAGAGGATTATCCTGCTGTCGGCGGTGAAGAGCCGGTTGGGCCTGGCGTTGCTCTCTTTCTTGAGGGACCCATCTTCGAAGTCGGCATCGGTTATCCCCAGAGCGTATCTGTCCCTAAAATGTCGGCTGGTAATTTGACAGAGTATCCTGTCGTCCCCTTCAAGCTCCGCCACCACCAGGGCGGGACGCCTCTTGGCCTGGGCCAGATCTGAGAAAGGGAAGGGCACTATGACCACATCCCCCTTCACAAATCTTCCCAAGCCTCATCCTCCTCAGGGGCGAGCCACTCCTCGGCGAGGATCGGCTCGCTCATTATGGCCTCTTCGATCCCCCTCTTGGTGGATTTGTCCTTTAAAAACCGGACGAAATCGAGGACCTCCTTGAGATATGGCTCGGGAAATACCTCGATCTCCTGGAGGATAAGTTCCTTCGTCTTCATGCCAGCTAACTTATAATTGTCTTTCAGTAAAAGACTTTCTCCGATCTCGGAAGGTATTTTGGGCCTTCGAACTTCAGTCGCCCCCCACCCTTCGACAATGGTGAGCCTCGTCGAGAATATGCTCGATCTGAACAAGCGGCTTTCTGAGTCGAAGACCGGCCACGAGAAGACCTTCCTCCCGCGGCAGATCGAGACTACCGACCGGCAGACCGACGCCCTCGACCGCGAGCTTCGCGGCCTCTCGGAGGAGGAGATCGCCGTCGTCAAGGACGCCGCCCGGTGATCACGCCGCCCGGCGGGCGCGGGCTGCGGGGCGGTCTTTCGCCGCCGGTGATATATTTCAGATCGTATTTTAGTAATTCGATATAACTGTTGTATCCTCGATGGACTTCTCCCGCCACCCTCCGGCGATGGTGAGCCTCGTCGAGAATATGCTCGATCTGAACAAGCGGCTTTCTGAGTCGAAGACCTGCTCCGAGAAGACCCTCCTCCGGCGCCAGATCGAGGCGGCTGACCGGCAGATCGACCGACTTGTCTACGAGCTTTACGGATTGACTGAAGAGGAGATCGCCATCGTCGAGGACGCCTCCCGGTGATCTCGCCACCGGCGGGCACGGGCTGCGGGGCGGTCCGCTTCGACGATCTCGATCTCCTCGGCGGTGAGGCCGTAGAGCTTGTACACTACCGCATCGATAAGCAAGTCGACCTTTTCGATCCGCAACAAGAGCAGCGCAAGCTTCTCCATCGAGGAGGAGTGCTACCGCCGGAGGTCCTCTCCGAAGGCCCGGCGGTTGGGATCGCAGGCGAGCTTTCGCTTGTTATTCTTGAGGATCGCTAGGAGAACTCGATCTCGTGGTAGGAGGAGGACTTCGTGTTGTTCAATAGGTCGTCGATTTGAGATTACTCAAATATATTTATATTATTTCTTTATGTAGCTTATATTCTCTGATTCCATATCCCATTTAAGCAAATGGTGTCCGTCCTTATCTATATAAAGAAAAGCATCTAGTTTATTTATGTCGCAATCTTTTTCGTTTACCCAGCAACCTGTATTTATGAATAATTGTTCTTTATTATTATGCTTATTTGTAATAGAATATTCACCAGGGTGATGCGTATGCCCGAAGACAATAACATCAGCGTCCATATCTTTCCCTTTATCATGATTATAATAGTTTGTTATTACCTCTTCAACTGATTTATATTTTAGAAATTTTTTAATTATTTTATCCCAGATCCGCGGAAATAGATACGCAGCACTCTTTGGGATAAATGTCACAGCGATAAACGAAGACATTAGCATCCAAACAATACCAGGGAAGCTCCAAATTAGTGTATCGTCTTTTATACAGAAAATTGTAAAGCATAAATAAAAAGTTACAATAATTATAAATATCGTTGTCTCCATACTAGCCTTTCCTACTTTCTTAGAGTAGGATGAATTTGCTAGATCCTGCAGATAATCTATGGGATCGAATCGATACGAAACATTCACCCCGCAGAATTTTCCGAATTTTTCAATTCCTCTACTGATTCTATAGGTTACTTGCCATTTATCAAATTGGTGTCCATGCATAAAAATATATTTTTTTTCTCCAATTTTAACGCCCTCAATAGCATTTTTCTTGCCATCCTTTGTATCCTTTAAGCCGCGTTCTGGATAAGTCCTTTCAAATAGCTTAATAGTATTATTTTTATTATACGAAAATTTAACGCCTTCATAAGGTTCGTCATCATCATCATCATCATCATCATCATCATCATCATCATTTTGTACTGTCTTTTATCTGAAAACCTACACTTTTTGTATTATTTAAGAAATGAATAAATTTCCTAAAGGATCTATAATCTGAATTGCAGCTACCAAGATGTAGATCAGAGATGACTAAGATTGGATCTCTAATTTTTTCTTGATTAGCTGGTTCCATAATATCTATACGGTCTTAGAAAATCAATTATAAATAATTTTTGGTTTGACTTAGTTGACATGCACTCACGTATCTCTTAACTCTATGTACTTTCTGAATGAAATTTAATTTATTTTCTGGTATAACAATTTGTACTACCGACCCTTACCCTTCCCCTCTCGATCCCGTAGATCGACTGCCCGGCGCAAAGACGCCGTCCCACCCACGCCAACACCATCGACCGAGCCAAAGGGGATCACGAAAGGCTCGCTTCGACGATCTCGATCTCCTCGCCGGTGAGGTCGTAGAGCCGGTAAACCACCGCATCAATGAGCCGGTCGGTCTCCCCGATCCGGGCGAGGAGCGGCGCGAGCTTCTCCATCGAAGCCGAATATTCCCGCTGGAGGGCCTCTCCGAAGGCCCGGCGGCCGGGGTAACAGGCGAGCTTTCGCTTGTTACTCTTGAGGATCGCTAGGAGCTCGCTGAACTCGATCTCGTAGTAGGCGGAGACCTTCGTCTTGTTCGAGAGGTCGTCGACCCTGGCGCCACAGAACTCCTCAAGCCATGAGAGGAAGCCCCGGATCTCCTCCTGCCTCACTTTGTTCATCCGGATCATCTCCTCGGCCAGGTGCGAGAGGAGGTCGTGGACGACGTCGGACCTCTCGCCTTCGGCGATGAACTCTCCCGAGCCATCCATCAGGAGACCGCCATCGACTACTTCAGCAACTTTATCAAACCGTCCGGCGGCGATAGAAGCCGAGAGCTCCTCCGCCAGGCGGGCGGCGGCGGGCGGCCTTGGGGGTGGAGAAGGAGATGCGGAGAAAAAATGCCGGGTTTCAAAAAGAGCAGTTTACCTGGAGGTTGAAAGACCTAATTAAAAGACTCTGAGCGATCTCCACCAGAATCGAGATCTTTGAGGATCTTCTCGACATTGGCCTTCAGAACCGGAAGATCGATATTTGTCGTGTCCCAGACCTGCTCAAGATCGATCCCAAAATAGTGCTCTTCTTGCAGGGAGTCTGAAAGGTGCTTTGCGGCCTCACCTATGATCTGAAAGTGATAGACGATCCAGGTCTGGATCAGGTCGTCCTCGAAAAGAACCTCTTTGCCCTTCGATGCATATCTCTCGATCTTTCCGATTGCTTCGAGGATATCGAGGAGCAGCTCCTTGTCTGACCTCAAAGGGGGACGGCCTCCTTCAAGACGCGGTCACGAATCCGTTCCCTAAGGCCCCGTTCGCTCACCACGTCAACCCGACGGCCGAGGAGCCTCTCCAGCTCGCGGGACATGGCTGAGCTTTTGAGGAGGGTGAATCCCGGCATTGGCTCCACCAGGAGGTCGACGTCGCTCTCATCGTCGGCCTCGCCGCGGGCGACAGAGCCGAAGATCCGGACGTTTCGGACCCCGTATTTCTCGGCTATGGCGAGGATCTCAGCTCGGCGAGACCTCAAAAGCTCCTCCAGATTCATCGCCGACGTCCTATGTATCTGATTATATTTATACTTCCTGAAGCCCACCGGCCGCGCTCCTCCTCCCTCTCTCGATCCTGTAGATCGACCGCCCCGGCGAATGCTGACGAAGAGCATTTATAAATAGTCTAAGAAATAAATGATCTTGAAAGATGGATCTGAAGGGTGAAAATGTGATATTCCGCATCCATGCGGTCCAGCGGATGTTTGAGCGGAATATCAGCGCAGAGGATGTGCGCAAAGTTCTCTCGGATGGAGTGGTCATAGAGGAGTACCCCGACGACTTGCCCTACCCTAGCCGCTTAATCTTCGGGTGGTGCGAAGACCGCCCAATTCATGTGGTAGTCGCCATCAATGAGGAAGAGAGTTCCGTCATTGTGGTGACGGTTTACGAGCCCGCCCAGGAGAAGTGGGACGCAGATTTGTCGAGGAGAAGAGCATGAGATGCCTAATTTGTAAAAAAGGCTCGACGGAGCCCGGAACGACGACCGTCACCCTGGAGAGGGGCGGCTTGATCATGGTGATCAAGGGTGTTCCCGCCCAGGTATGCAAGAACTGCGGCGAGGCTTACGTCGACGAAAAGGTCGCATCGGAGCTTCTGACGTCGGCGGAGGCGGCGGCGAAAGCAGGAGCCGAGGTTGAGATAAGGGAGTACGTGACCGCGTAGGACTATCTTTTACGTCGTCGCTGATCTGATGACCGCCCCCGCGCCCCTCCCCCTTCAATCGATCCCG
>LGFT01000075.1 GCA_001509375.1 Methanothrix harundinacea
GGCGGTCAAGTCCTGCCTCTGCCCCACCACCTTCGGCACCTTCGAAGATGGATGTCTCGAATGCTACTATTCGATCCTTGACGGACGGATGCCGGACCTACCCGAGACGAGCACCCGGTACGACATCTACTACGAGCTGATGGCCTCCCTCACCCCCGACGTCATCATCACCTCGGGGACGACGAACGTCCAGGACTTCGAGAATAAGATCGGCTGTCCCGTAGTCGTCGCCGGAGGAGACGGCTGGATATACAGCCGCGAAAGCGGCCTCTACGGGATGATCGAGGTGATAGGCTCCGTCCTGGAGAGGGAGGACGAGGCCGAAGAGCTCATCGGCTCCGTCGAGGCGAAGATCGATATGATAAGCTCCGTCACCGACTCCCTCGACGACGGCGAGAAGCCGCGGGTATACTTCGCTCCTCGGGGAGCCAAGCTCGGCTTCTACGACCCGAAGGAGGGTCGGGACTTCACCAGGACCTTTACATCCTATCCTCCTCTGGAGATCGCCGGGGGAAGAAACGTCGCTGAGGGGGCCGAAGGTTACGAGATCAACGTCGCCATCGAGCAGATCATCGCCTGGAACCCCGACTACATCTTCGTCGCCTGCAGCACTCCGGAAGACGCCGAGGTGATCGACTGGATCAAGGCCTCTCCAGACCTTCAGTCGATAGCCGCTGTTCAGAACGGAAACGTCTACAACAGCGTATATCCCCACTGCAGGGGGAGGCCCGCCGATAGAAGCCTCATCAACATGATCTACATGGCGAAGGTCCTCCATCCCGAGAAGTTCCAGCACATTGACCTGGAGGAAGAGGCAAACGAGATCTTCAAGGCCTTCCTGGGGGTCGACGGCGTCTTCACCGAGTATGCTGACTACCTGATCTGGCCGAGGGAATGGCTGAGCGGCCAGTAAATGGCGTTATATTCTCAGGGCGCGGGATGATCTCCTCGCCCTCAATTATTTTCCGCCATGATATCCTGGAGGGGTCAAAGGAGCCCGATCATCGTCCCTCTGATTATCACTCTCTTCTAATCCTTAAATTCACATTTTTTCACCAATAATGATAAATAGATCTTATTATTCTTAGCTTCGTAGAACTAAATCACAAATTAGGCGGTATAGAGATGAGACAAACAAGAAAAAAAGCGAGCAAAATCATACGATTGCCCCTTCTCCTTCTCTTGGCGATCTCCTTCGCCCTGGCGGCGGCGCCGGCGGCAGCCTACGAAGTCGTGGTCCCCGGCGACCTCGACGACGACATGATCGTCTCCGACGAGGAGCTATCTGCGGCTCAGAGCTCTTTCGACGAGGGTAAGATCACCGCCGAGGAGCTGACGAAGATAGTGCATATCAACGAGAACTATCCGAGGACCGTCGTCGACACCGCTGGACGGGAGGTGACCTTCTACAAGCCCATAGAGAGGATCATCACCAGGGACCCTGACCCCCTCCGCCTGGTCATAGCCCTGGGAGACGGCGATAAGGTCCTCTCTTCGGAGCAGTCGGCGAAGTTCTGCATCTGTCCCATGCAGGGATGGGCTGGGGTCTTTGACGCCTCCAACGTTAAAGGGTGCGAAGACTGCTTTTATCAGATCCTCGACGGAAGGATGCCCAACCTCCCCGAGACGAGCACCAGACAAGCGGTAAACTACGAGCTGATCGCCTCCCTCCAGCCCGACGTCATCTTCACCACAACTTCCACAGAGGTGAACGACTTTGAGACGAAGATCGGCTGTCCCGTGGTGACAGTCGGCGGTTCCGGCTGGCTATACGAATACGAGGGCGGCCTCTATGGCCAGATCGAGGTGGTAGGGGATGTCCTGGAGAGGGAGGACGAGGCGGCAGAGCTGATCGGCTTCGTCGAGTCGAAGATCGATATGATAAGCTCCGTCACCGAGGCCCTCGGCGAGGACGAGAAGTCGCTGGTCTACTTCGCCCCCCGGGGCGCCAAGCTCGGCTTCTACGACCCCAAGGAGGGGCGCGACTTCACCAGGACTGTCGTATCCTACAGACCCCTTGACATCGCCGGAGGCATAAACGTTGCAGCGGAAGCTACCGGAAACGAGATCAACATAGCTCTCGAGCAGCTGATCGCCTGGAACCCGGATTACATCTTCATCGCCTGCAGCCTCCCCGAGGACGCTGAGGTGATCGACTGGGTCAAGGCCTCTCCAGACCTCCAGTCGATAGATGCCGTCGCAAACGGGGACGTCTACAACTCCTTCTTCCCCTTCTGCAGGGGTAGCCCCCCCGACAGGAGCCTCTTCAACATGATCTACATGGCGAAGGTCCTCCATCCCGAAGAGTTCCAGGATATAGACCTGGAGGAAGAGGGCAACGAGATCTTCAAGGCCTTCCTGGGGGTCGACGGCGTCTTCACCGAGTATGCTGACTACCTGATCTGGCCGAGGGAGTGGATGAATGCTCAGGGAGCTTGAGGATTTTTGACGCTGGAAGAATAATGGTGAGTAAAATGAAGTGGATTTTGTCCCTGACGATGGTGCTTTTCGCATCAATGGTCCTGCTTGCGGCATCCCCTGCAGCTGCAGATGATGGTTACCCGAAGACGATCACCGACATGGCTGGCAGGGTTGTGACGATAGATGGGCCGATCGAACGGATCATCACCACAAACCCCGACAACTCCAGAACGATCATCGCTTTGGGCGACGGTGAAAAGATCGTTGGAACCGACGAGGCCACAATCGGAAGCTGCATCTGCCCCAAACATGGTAGCGAAGAGATCTGTCCAAGCTGCTGGGAGAACGTCTGCGGCGGTGGACTTGCAGCTATCCCTCAGACGAGCACCAGGTATGAAGTAAACTACGAGCTGATGGTGTCCCTGGAACCCGACGTCATATTCGAGACGATGTTCTGGTCTGATAGGGCTGACGATATGCAGAATAAGGTGGGCTGTCCGGTGGTATGCGTCGGAACCGACTTCGACTTCGATATAGTCTCAAGTCAGATCAGGCTCGTAGCGGAAGTTCTGGACAGGCAAGATGAGGCAGAGGATCTGATCGAGTTCATCGACTCCGAGGTGGAGATGGTGAGGTCCGTCACTTTAGGTTTAGATGAAACTCAAAAGCCTACGGTTTACTTTGCGCCAAGGGGCGCCAAGCTTGGCTTCTATGACCCGAAAGAAGGGCGCGACTTCACCCGTACGGTGAACTTTTACGAGCCTCTGGAGGTGGCTGGCGGAAGAAACGTGGCTGAAGATTCTGAAGGCGGTGAGATCAACGTCGGAATTGAGCAGATCATCACCTGGGACCCGGATTACATCCTCGTCGCCTGCAGCACTCCGGATGATAAAGAGGCGGTAGAATGGATCAAGACCTCCGCCGACCTCCAGTCGATAGCTGCCGTCCGAAACGGAGACGTCCACAACTGTTTCTACCCCTACTGCAGGGGCATGCCCATCGACAGAAGCCTGCTGAACATGATCTACATGGCCAAGATGCTCCATCCTGACAAATTCGAAGACCTGGACCTGGAGGAGGAGGGCAACAAGATCATGAAGGCCTTCCTGGGGGTCGACGGCGTCTTCACCGAGTATGCGGACTACCTGGTATGGCCGAGGGAGTACCTGGACACCCTCTGAGGGTCGATGATTCGGGACGGGGCGGACGGCGACAGCCCCCGTTCTCATATTTATATATTTTATATTATGGAGGGTAAGGAGCTGACGGGATTTATAAACTGGAACGAGCTTCGAAAGGCGATCATCTCTGAGGGCCGGAAGGGGAGGGGTCGCGAAAGCTCCGAAGAGATGTGGGACAAGAGGGCGAAAGAGTTCAACAAGTCGACGAGAGAGAAAAGCGACCGGACAGAGGAGCAGGTGGCAAGCTTCCGGCTCGATCCGGACTGGTCGGTCCTGGACGTCGGCGCCGGGACGGGGCGGCTCTCGGTCCCCATAGCAAAGAGGGTGAGGACGGTCACCGCTGTCGATCAGTCGAGGGGGATGCTCGACTGCCTCCGGGAGAACATCGCCGGAGAGGGGCTTGCGAACGTAACGTGCCTGCAGAAACGGTGGGAGGAGGTCCAGCTGGGGGTTGACATAGAGCCCCACGACGTCGTCATCGCCTCCCACTCCCTGGGGATGTTCGACCTGCAGGAGGCGGTGGCGAAGATGGACGCCGCGGCGAAGAGGCGCGTCTACATCCTCACCGCCGCGGGGAAGTGGTTCTTCGACGATCTGGAAGAGGAGCTCTGGGAGAGGGAGTTCGACGGGCATACCCGGCGGGGAGGATGGCGTTCGGATTACATGCTCCTCTACAACATCCTCCACGATATGGGGATCTACGCCAACGTCGAGATCAGGGACGCCGAGCACGTCCAGCGGTACGAAAGCCTCGATGAGGCGGTCGGCCGGTGGAGGGAGATGAGGGATATCCCCGAGGAGAAGGTGGAGGATCTGAGGGAATATCTATCTAAAAAAATGATTGAAGATGAGAACGGGCTCGTATCCAAGCGGAGGGCGAAGAGCGCCATGATATGGTGGCCCAAGGATGAAGGCTCTTGATACCGAAGATGACTGCGAAGTTTTATGGTGATTTTTACATGAGGGGTGAAGATTAGTGATGGATATCGGGATCCTGGCCGGCCTTCTGGCGATGGGCCTGATACTGGTTTCGTCGTTGAAGATCACAAGACAGTACGAGCGGGCCGTAGTCTTTCGGTTCGGAAAGCTCATCGGCGAGAGGGGCCCAGGCCTCTTTGTCATAATACCGGTCGTCGACAGGATAGTCAAGGTGGACCTGAGGGTCCGGGAGCTGGACGTCCCGAGACAGACGGTGATCTCCAGCGACAACGTCAGCGTCGAGGTCGACGCAGTCATCTACTTCAAAGTGACGGACTCGACGAGGGCGATAGTCGAGGTGGAAGACTACGAGGCTGCGACGGCGCTCCTCGCCCAGACGACCTTGAGGGACGTACTAGGCCAAAACGAGCTCGACACCATCCTATCCAACAGAGACGAACTGAACAGGGAAGTTAAGATAATACTGGACGAGATGACCGACCCCTGGGGGATCAAGGTCGTCACCGCCACCCTGAGGGACGTCGCCCTCCCCGAGAATATGCTCCGGGCGATAGCGAGGCAGGCGGAGGCGGAGCGGGAGAAGAGGGCGAGGATCATCCTCGCCGAGGGGGAGTTCCAGGCCTCCCAGAGGATGAACGACGCCGCCACCTTCTACGAGGAGAAGCCCTCGGCCATGAAGCTGAGGGAGTTTCAGACCCTCACCGAGATCGCAAAAGAGAAGAACCTCATCGTCGTATCGACCGGCTCCGACGCCCCCCGCCCCTCGGCGGGGGAGATCTCAACCACGGCAGGCCTCGCAAAGGCCGTCGTCGAGAGGTAAGGTGGGAGGGCTAGCATGGCAAAGACGGTGAGGCGGTCCTCGAACCGGTCGGGAAAGAGGAGCAAGATGCAGGAGGCTCACGACTCCTTCGTATTCGCACGATACTTCTTCATGGTGGCGATCGTCGCCTTCATCGTCCTTCTGACGGGGTTCATCATAACCCTGGGTCCCCTGGACATCTCCGTCGCCGACGCCTACCGCGCCCTATTGTCGAGGGCGTATCCGAGTTCCTTCCAGGTGGACCCCCTGACGGAGCGGGTCGTCTGGAACATAAGGTTTCCGAGGATCGTTGGCGGAATCCTCGCAGGCTTCGGCCTTGGGGTATGCGGATGCGTCATGCAGGCGGTCCTGAAAAACCCCCTCGCCAGCCCCTTCACCCTGGGGATCTCCTCGGGGGCCCAGTTCGGGATAGCCGTGGCGGCGGTCCTGGGGATCTCGGTCTTCGGCGGCCCGTACCTTCTCATAGGAAACGCCTTCCTCTTCGCCCTCCTCTGTTCCGCCTTCATCATCGGCCTCGCCTCCGTCAAGGGCGCCACCTCCGAGACCCTCATCCTGGCAGGGATCGCCGTCAACTACTTCTTCAGCTCCATGAGCCAGCTCTTCAGGTATTTCGCCGACGACGAGCAGCTCCGGCTGATGGTCTCCTGGGGGATGGGGGACCTCGCCGCCTTCTCCTGGAGCAAGATCACGATCCTCTTCGGTGTCTTTGCGGTATGCATACCCCTTCTGATGCTCAAAGCCTGGGACCTGAACATCATGACCTCGGGGGACGAGACGGCAAAGAGCATCGGCGTCAACGCCGAGGGGGTCAGGGTGTACATCCTCCTGATTTCAAGCCTGGTGGTGGCGACCGTCGTCTGCTTTACGGGGACGATCGCCTTCATAGGGCTTGTGGCGCCCCACATGGCGAGGATGATCCTCGGCGGAGATCACCGGTTCCTGATCCCGGCTTCGGGGATCCTGGGGGCCTCGGTCCTCATCGCCGCCGACGGAATCGCGATGAACCTCATCGCCCCGACGGTAATACCTACGGGGATCATGACATCGGTGATAGGGGTTCCGTTCTTCATGTATCTTATGCTGAAAGGGAGAAGAAAGGAGTTTTGGACATGATGATCCAGCTTCAGGCTAAGGGGATAGTATTTGGTTACAACAGCTCCCCGATCCTCAAAGACGTCAGCTTTGAGATCGGGCCGTCCAGGCTTGTGACGATAGTCGGGCCCAACGGCTCGGGAAAGTCGACCCTCATCAAGTGCATCGACCGGATCCTGGCGCCGGAGAAGGGGAGCGTCCTCATCGATAGAAAGGAGGTGACGAAGATGGATCGGATGGAGATCGCAAAGAACCTCTCCTACGTCCCCCAGAGCTCGGCCCGGACCTTCTCCTCCAACGTCTTCGACACCGTCCTGATGGGCAGAAGGCCCCACATCGGCTGGCTTTCCAGCTCCGACGACGAGGAGAGGGTCTGGGAGGTCTTGAGGCTTCTGGGGATCGAGGAGCTCGCCATGAGCGGCTTCGCCGAGCTGAGCGGCGGCCAGCAGCAGAAGGTCCTCATCGCTAGAGCCCTCGTCCAGGAGACGAAGGTGATGCTCCTCGACGAGCCGACGAGCAACCTCGACATCTGGCACCAGCTCGACGTCATGAACATCGTCAGCGACCTGGTGAAGAAGAGGAGGATGACCGTCCTGATGGCCCTCCACGACCTGAACCTCGCTTCGAAGTACTCCGATGGGATCATCATGATGAAGCGGGGGAGGATCATGGCCGCGGGAGACCCCGCCTCCGTCCTCACCCCCGAGAATATCGAGGCGATCTACAACGTCGAGGTGGCGGTCCGGTCCCAGTCGGAGGAGCCGTTCATCGTTCCCATCAAGCAGATTCGGCAGAACGGCTCGAGCCCTAGCCCCAGAGGGAGGTTCTTCTCAGGCGGGAAGAGGAGGTCCAGG
>LGFT01000022.1 GCA_001509375.1 Methanothrix harundinacea
GGCTGCCAGGTGAGGCTCCAGGAGCGGGCGGGCGGAAACGCCATGATCGGCCGGGAGCTTTACCCCCTCCTCACCCGGGCCGGATTCGCCGATGTCTCCGTCTCGCCCCGGATGGTCTACGCCGACGGGTCTAGGCCCGCCATGGCCGATGGGTTCACGAGGAAGACCTTCACCGCCATGATCGAGGGGGTCCGGGATGCGGCCCTGGCGGCGGGGATGATGGGGGCGGGGGAGTTTGACGTTGGGGTGCGGGACCTCTATCGGACGGCCGAGGAGGACGGGGTCTTCTGCTACACCTTCTTCAAAGCAACCGGAAAGAGGGGATGAGCCGAGCCGGATGGGCCGGACGATCTCTTGCGTAAATTAGGCTGAAGTAGAAAAGGTAAATATCCCGCAAGCCCACCTCGAACACATGATCAGAAACTCTCGGCTCATCCTCGCCCTCGACGTCCTCTCCGAAGAGAAGGCCCTCAGCCTCGCCTCTGCCCTGAAGGACAGGATCGACTATGTAAAGGTCGGCTACCCCCTGATCCTGGCGGCGGGGCTCGATATCGTCGGGGAGATCTCCTCGATGGCGCCGGTCATCGCAGACCTGAAGATCGCCGACATCCCCAACACCAACACCCTCATCTCCGAGCAGGTTCTGGAGGCGGGGGCGGCAGGGATCATCGCCCACGCCTTCGCCGGAAGAGACAGCCTCTCGGCCTGCGTCAATGTTGCCAGAGAGTACGGCGCCCTTGCCTTCGCCGTGACGGAGATGAGCCATCCCGGCGCTGTGGAGTTCATGGCTCCGGCAGCCGAGAGGCTGGCGAGGGTGGCGAAAGAATGCGATGTAGATGGCGTAGTCGCCCCGGCCACTCGGCCCGAACGGATAAGGCTGATCAGGTCGATCGTCGGAGAGCGGGCGATCATATCGCCTGGGGTCGGAGCCCAGGGCGGCTCTCCCCGGGCGGCTCTGGCGGCGGGGGCCGATAGCCTGATCGTCGGAAGGTCGATCACCGAGTCGCCGAACCCGGCGGCTTCGGTGGACGCGATCCTTCGGGAGATACAGTGATGGTGCGAAATCCCTAAAAACTTTTTTATCCTTTTCCGCGAAATGGCTCTTTCATGATAGTGGCGGAACTTAGCATGATAACGATGGGGGCCGGCACCAGCGCCAGCAAGTACGTTCAGGCCGTCCATCAGGTTCTGAAGGAGTCGGGGCTCAATTTCGTTCCAACTCCCATGTGCACCGTCATCGAGGCGGGGTCTATGGCCGAGATCTTCAAGGCGGTGGAGAGAGCCGACGAGGTCCTGGCGGGGATGGGGGTCGGAAGGATCATAACGTCGGTGAAGATCGATCACCGGTTGGACAAGGAGATATCAATCGAGACTAAGATGGGGGCGATCGAGGGATAGAAAAGGAAAAAAGAGAAGATATATAGAGGATAGAGGGTCCCTCTTAGGACAGAATAAATCTATGGAGGTAAATCTATGGAGGGACGGCCCGGAAGGCTCACTGGACTGCGCCCTTTACCTCGTCGACGATCTTGCCGATGAAGCCCTTCTCCTTCTTATCAGAGGGCGGCCTCTCCTTTTTTTTCGCGCCCTCTGCCTCTTTCACCTTTGCCTCTTTCTTCCCCTCTCCGAACTCGGCGGCCAGCTCCTCGAGGAGCTCCCTCTGCCTTCCGGATAGGCCCGTGGGGGTCTTGACGTTCACCCGGACATGCATGTCGCCGGTGCCGCCGAAGCCGTGGAGCCTGGGAATCCCCTTTCCCTTCAGCCGGAAGACCGAACCGCTCTGGGTCCCGGCCGGGATCTTCACCCTCGCCCTCTTCCCGTCCAGGGTCGGAACCTCCAGCTCCGTCCCCAGGGCCGCCTGGGTGATTGTCAGGGGAGACTCATAGAGGAGGTCGTCGTCGGCCCTCTTGAAGAGGGGATGGGGCCGAACGTTGACGAAGACGTACAGGTCGCCAGATTCGCCTCCGGGATCGGGGGACGCCTCCCCCTGCCCCCCGAGCCGGAGGTGCTGGCCGGTCTCGACCCCCGCCGGGATCTTGACGCTGATCGTCCTGTTCTTTCTGACCCTGCCCGAGCCTCGACACTCGGTGCAGGGGTCTGATACGATCTGGCCCCTCCCACCGCATTTCGAGCAGGTGGTCGAGGTCATCATCTGTCCGAAGGGGGTGTTCTGTACCCGGGTCGTCTGGCCTGAGCCGCCGCACTGGTCACAGGTCTGGGGAGAAGTTCCGGGCTTCGCCCCCATCCCATTGCAGGTGGGACACTTCTCCATCCTCGGAACCTCGATGGAGGTCTCAAGGCCCGTCGCCACCTCCTCCAGGGTCATGGCGAGGTCGTAGCGGAGGTCGCGCCCCCGGGCCGGACCCCTCCTGCCGCCTCGGCCGCCGCCTCCAAAGAAGAGGTCGAAGATGCTTCCACCGCCAAACCCCCCGCCACCTCCGAAGCCGAAGCCCCGGAGGAGGTCCTCGAAGTCTACGCCCCTGAAGATATCCTCCTGGGAGTAACGGCCGTCGATCCCGGCGTGGCCGAACTGGTCGTACTGCTTCCTCTTGTCCGGGTCGGAGAGGACGGCGTAGGCCTCAGAGATCTCCTTGAACCTCTCCTCGGCGTCGGGCTCCTGGGACTGATCGGGGTGATACTTTAGGGCGAGCTTACGGTAAGCGCTCTTGATCTCCTTTGGGTCCGCCTCTTTTCCGACTCCGAGAACCTCGTAGTAGTCTCTTTTGTTGCCTGCCACCGATCATCCTCTCCGGCATCCTCAGTCCAAGATCTTCAGGGATCCGTTCGACCTTCATCGGGCTTATTTCTTATCGTTGACAACCTCGAAATCGGCGTCGATCGTCTCGCCGGAGGCTGAGCTTGAGCCCTGCGGACTCTGCTGCTGTTGTTGCTCTTGCTGTTGTTTCTGCTGTTCAGCTGCTTTCTGATACATCGCCGTGGAGAGCTCGTAGATGGCGTTCTGGAGCAATTCTGCCTTCTCCTTGATCTTCTCGATCTCTCCTCCGGCGAGAGCCTCCTTCGTCTCCTCGATCGCCTTCTCGATCTTCTCCCTCTGGTCGGAGGTGGCTATATCTCCGGCCTCTTTTAGGGTCTTCTCCGCCGTGTAGACGAGGGTCTCGGCCTGGTTCTTCGCCTCGATCTCCTCCTTCCTCTTGATGTCCTCGTAGGCGTGCTCCTCGGCCTCCCTAACCTTCCGCTCGATCTCGTTCTGAGATAGCTTGTGAGGGGCAGAGATGGTGATCGCCTGCTCTTTGCCTGTTGCGAGATCCTTCGCATTGACGTTCAGGATTCCGTTAGCGTCGATGTCGAAGGTCACCTCGATCTGGGGTATCCCCCGGGGTGCCGGTGGGATCCCCGTGAGGGTGAACCTCCCCAGGGAGGTGTTGTCTTTCGCCATGGGCCTCTCACCCTGGAGGACGTGGATCTCAACGGAGGTCTGGTTGTCGGCGGCGGTGGTGAAGATCTGACTCTTTCTGGTGGGGATGGTGGTGTTCCTCTCGATCAGCTTTGTGTCTACGCCGCCGAGGGTCTCGATTCCGAGGGATAGGGGGGTCACGTCCAAAAGGAGGATGTCCTTCACCTCGCCTCCGAGAACTCCGCCTTGGATCGCAGCGCCGATGGCGACGCACTCCATGGGGTCGACGCCCCTTTCGGCCTCCTTTCCCATGAACTCGCTGACGAACTTTCTGACCGCGGGCATCCGGGTGGGGCCGCCGACGAGGATTATCTTGTCGATTCCGCTCTTATCCAGCTTCGCATCTTGAAGCGCCTGGGTCATGGGGCCGCGACACCGCTCCAGGACGTCTTTTACCAGCTCCTCCAGCTTCGCCCTGGTGATGGTCATCTCCAGGTGCTTCGGGCCGGTCTGGTCGGCGGTGATGTAGGGGAGGTTGATCGTCGTCGTGAGTACGCTGGAGAGCTCGATCTTCGCGATCTCCACCGCCTCTCTCAGCCTCTGCATCGCCATCCGATCGCCTTTGAGGTTGACCCCTGACTCCTGCCTGAACTTCTCGACGACGTACTCGGTCAGGATATCGTCCATGTCCCGGCCCCCGAGCTGGGTATCGCCGCTCGTCGACTTCACTTCGAAGACCCCCTCGCCCGCCTCCATGATGGTGACGTCGAGGGTCCCTCCGCCGAAGTCGAAGACCATGAGAGTCGCCTCCCCCTCCTTATCAGCGCCGTAGGCGAGGGCAGCGGCCGTCGGCTCGTTGATGATCCTGACCACGTCGAGGCCAGCTATGGTGCCGGCATCCTTGGTGGCCTGCCTCTGGTTGTCGTTGAAGTAGGCGGGAACGGTGATTACGGCCTTCTCCACCTTCTCGCCCAGGTAAGACTCGGCATCCTCCTTGATCTTTCGTAGGATGTAAGAGGATATGTCCTGAGGGGTGTAGGACTTGCCGTAGACCTCCACCTTATATTCCTGACCCATCTTCCGCTTGATCCCTGTTATGGTGCCGTCGGGGTTGGTCGCAGCCTGCCTTCGGGCCGGCTCTCCCACCAGCCTCTGGCCGTCCTTGGTGAAGGCGACGTAAGAGGGGAAAGCCTTTCCTCCGGCGACGATGCTCGTCCCTTCTGCGCTGGGGATCATGGTGGGCTTTCCGCCGATCAGAACGGCGGCGGCTGAATTGCTGGTTCCCAGGTCTATGCCTATGATCTTGGACACGTTATCACCTTCTCGAAATCAAACTTTTGAATATTTACCGTTTTTTGGATACGAGGACCTTGGAGAAGCGGATCACCCGAGAGTTGAGGGCGTAGCCGTGCTGTACCTCCTCGATCACTGTCCCTTCGTCATATTCTTCGGACTCGACCATCATCAAGGCCTCGTGTCTGTAGGGATCAAACTTCTCTCCCATCGCCTCGATCGGCGAAAGGCCCTCAGTCTTGAGGACATCTAAAAGCTGCTTTCTGACCCTCTCCATCCCCTCTACCTGCTTTGCGGCCTGATCGAGGCTGTCGAGGACGGGCAGAAGCTTTGATATCAGCCTTTCCGAGGCGCGATCTGTGAGGGCCTCCTTCTCCCGGGCGGCTCGCTTGATGGTGTTGTCGAGCTCCGCCCTGCACCGCAGGAGCTGATCGAGCCGCTCCTCAGCCGCTTTTTTCGCCTCTTCGAGCTGCTCAGCCAGCTCTTTTGGGTCCAGCTCATCCACGTCCAGACTTTCCGATCCCTCGGCCACCTCTTCGGCCTCGGAGCCCTTCCCGGCCGGCGCGGTCTTCCTCTCGGAGAGCTTGTTCTCATTTTCTCTGTGCTTCGCCTTCATAAACCACCCCGTATCGTCAAGAGGCACTGAAGATAATCGACGAAAAGCTGATCGGATCGGGAACGGAGGGCTAAATTGGCCCTCCAACTCCCATCCTTCGACCGGCCCCTCTACATCATGGGGGGCATCATGGGCTGCCGGGTGTAGTCGTGGGGGCTCTGGCCTGGCTTCGGCTTGAGGCCCTCGACCTTGGCCGCGATGACGTCGTCGACCCTGAGGACTAAAGTGGCGGCGGCGGTGCCAGACTTGATCGCCTGGGTTTTAACCTTGAGAGGCTCGACTACCCCCTGCTTCATCATGTCGGCGGGCTTGCCGGTCTCGATGTCGAGGCCATAGGTCTTATTTCCGGCGCCGTGGCTGGACCGGAGGTTCACCAGGGCGTCGATGGAGTCGAAACCGGCGTTCTCGGCCAGGTTCAGGGGGATCTCCTCGACGGCGTCGGCGAAGGCCCTGACCGCGAGCTGATCTCTGCCGCTCATGGTCGAGGCGTACTGCCGGAGCTTCTCCGCCACCTCGATCTCGGGGGCGCCCCCACCGGGAACGATCTTTTTCGAACCGAGGACCGTCGCTACAGACCAGAGGGCATCCTCAAGAGCTCTCTCGACGTTATCCCGGATCTGCTCGCTGGAGCCGTGGATGACCACGGTCACGGCCTTGGCGCCGTGGCATCCCTCGACGAAGATCATCTTTTTCTCCTTTCCGACCTTCCTCTCCCTGACGAGGTCGGCGGATCCCAGGTCTTCTCCAGCCATCTCCAGGGGGTCGGTGACGATCTTTCCGCCGGTGGAGAGAGCCAAGAACTTCATATCCTCGTCGCTGACCCTCCTTGCGGCGATGATCCCATAGTTTGCCAGGTACCGGGAGGCGTAAGCTCCTATGCCCTGCTTGCAGAAGACGACGTTTGCGCCGACCTTGGCCATGGCGTCGACCTTCTCCCTCAATACCTCGTCCTCCCCCTCCCGGAAGCTGCTGAGGCTTTCGGGGCTTTTTATGGTGACCTTGGCGTCGGTGGAGAGCTTCTTCAGCTCCAGGGTGCTGTCCAGAAGGGCGATTCTCGCTCCGGCCACCTTCTTCGGCATATCGGGGTTTAGCCTCTCCTTGTCCAGGACCACCCCCTCGCAGAGCTCCGTATCCTTCACTGAGCCGCTGCCTATCTTGACGAAGTTGACCCTCTCCTCGACGTCCACTTGCCCATCCTCCTCGATGGCCGCGGCGGCGTCGACGCAGATCTCGGTGAGCTTCTCCTTGAAGATCTCGATGCCCTTCCCGGTCATGGCGGTCCCGGCGATCTTCTTCAGGATTTCGCGTTCCTCCTTTGAGACGGACACCGCCATCTCCTCCAGGAACTCATAAGCCTTCTGCTGGGCCGCTTTATAGCCCTGGACGATCACCGTGGGGTGGACGCCTATGTTGATCAGCTCCTCGGCGTTATCGAGGAGCCCTCCGGCGAGGACGACGGCGGTAGTGGTCCCGTCCCCTACCTCGTCCTCTTGGGCCCGGGCCACCTCGACGATCATCTTCGCCACAGGATGTTCAATATCCATCTCCCTGAGGATGGTGGCCCCGTCATTGGTAATTACGACATCTCCTGAGCCGTCTACCATCATCTTGTCCATCCCCTTGGGGCCGAGAGTCGTCTTCAAGGCCTCAGCTATAGCCTTCGCCGCCATGATGTTTTTGTGCTGAGCTGCCTTTCCGGTCTCGCGCTTATGTCCTTCTTTTAGGATCAGTATAGGAGCGTTTGTTAAGCCAGCCAAATCGGGTCCTCCCCTTTCGTTCTGGTCATCAGCAGTTTGAAGTTCTATATAAATATTTCGTGCGCCCTCGCCACCCTCGACAGCACTGTATATAGGCTATATAGGAAAATCGTATATCGGCTATATAGGGAAATGCTATATATAAGGATACGATGAGGTTTGAACGATTGAGCGAACCTGATAGATCACGAAGGATTCAGCTTCTGACGGCGGCATTCTTGGTCTTCATGGGCGCCGGGTGCGTCGACGAGGGCGCGAGAGAGAGCCTAGTCATTACCGGATCGACCACAGTTCTTCCGGCTGTGGAGAGGTGCGCGGAGGTCTTCAACCTAAACCAGGACGAGATCGGAGTTCAGGTGAGCAGCGGCGGATCTGGGCGGGGAATTCAGGACGTGGCCGCCGGTCTCGCAGACATCGGCATGGCCTCCCGAGAGGTGAAGGAGTCGGAGGTTCAGCGATTCGGAGACCATTTCACAGAGCATCTCATAGGCTATGATGCCATCGCTGTTGTGGTCAGCCGAGAGATTTATGATGCAGGCGTGACGGGCCTTACCTCAGAGGAAGTCTCGAAGATATACTCCGGCGAGATCTATAACTGGAAAGCCGTCGGCGGTCCCGACGAGCCGATCCTTCCCGTAGCGAGAATCCCAGGTTCTGGGACCGGCGATACCTTCAATGAGATGATCATGGGCAGCATCCGAGCAGAGACCGAGGGGGTCGAGGTAAACGCCATGGAGAACGCAGAGATAAAGACCCTCATAGTCCAGAGCGACAAGGCGATAGGGTACCTGGGCATAGGATACGCCAAGACCGGCGAAATCCGCGCAGTGGCCATCGATGGGGTCAGCCCCTCGGCTGCAAATGTCAAGGACCGGAGCTACAAGCTGTCGAGGCCGTTGTACCTTTATACCTGGAACGGGACCAGCGAAAGCGAGGCCGAGTTCATAGATTTCGTCTTGGGGCCCAGGGGTCAGAGGATCATGGAGGAGGAGGGGTTCTTCCCGGCCGCAAGTTCGTCGGAAGGTGCAGCATGAAGATGGGCGACTTTGGGCCAAATTTTATTTATGGGGTCTTACAATGTCTTTCAAGATTGAGTCGAAGAACTTGAACTTGTGGTACGGCGAGAACCACGCCCTGAAAGATATATCGATCGGCATCAACGAAAATCAGATCACAGCTCTGATTGGCCCGTCAGGTTGCGGGAAGTCCACCTTCATTCGCTGTCTCAATCGGATGAACGACCTCGTCGACATAGTTCGGATCGAGGGAGAGGTCCTCTACAACGGCGTCAACATCTACGACAAGGATACGGACGTGGTGGAGCTTCGAAAGAACGTCGGCATGGTCTTTCAGAAGCCGAACCCCTTCCCCATGTCCATCTACGAAAATATCGCCTACGGCCCAAGAATTCACGGGGTTAAGAACGTGGACAAGATCGTGGAGGGGAGCCTTAAAGACGCCGCCCTCTGGGAAGAAGTATCTGACCGGCTCGATAAACCCGCCATGGGGCTCTCCGGTGGGCAGCAGCAGAGACTCTGCATCGCGAGGACCCTCGCCATGAAGCCGGATGTAATCCTCTTCGACGAGCCCTGCAGCGCCCTGGACCCCGTGTCGACGGCAAAGATCGAGGAGCTGATGGACGAGCTGAGGGGATCGTACACCCAGGTGATCGTGACCCACAATATGCAGCAAGCAGCCCGGGTATCCGACTACACGGCCTACTTCCTCCTCGGAGTGCTGATCGAGTGTGGCGAGACGAAAGAAATCTTCGAAAACCCCAGGGAGAAGAGCACCGAGGATTACATAACCGGAAGGTTCGGATGAGTTCATCGGCGATTGAGGGGGAGAGATGAGTCCTTACAGAGAGCGTTATCGTAGAGAGCTTGAAGTGCTGAAGACGGACGCGGAGGAGCTGGTGGATCAGGTCGATCTGGCGGTGGCTAAGTCGGTGGAGGCTCTTCGTGAGTACGACGTGACTAAGGCGAGAGATGTCATAAGGGATGATCAGATCATCAACGACCTGAGCCTGAGGATTGAGAAGCGGTGCATGCAACTATTGGCACTTCAGCAGCCGATGGCAAAGGACCTCCGGCTGATCGTCGCCACTCTCAAGATCGGGATCGATCTCGAGCGGATCGGGGATATGGCGGTGGACATAGCGAGGATTGTGGTCCACTCCAAAAATAAGGTCCACGTCAAGAACCTGAAGAACATACCGAGGATGGCAGAGATCTCAAGGGAGATGCTGGCTCAGGCTAATAAGGCCTTCAAGGAGAACGACGCAGACCTCGCCAGGGAGACGACCAAGTGGGATTATGAGGTGGACGCCCTCTACCAGAAGGTGAGGGACGCCCTCCTCAAGATCATCGGCGGAAACCCCGATCTGATCGAGGACGCAACCCCTCTTCTCCTGGTGAACAAGCACCTCGAGAGGATCGCAGATCACATCTGCAACATATGTGAGAGCATAATATACATGGTCGAGGCAAAAAGAGAACACCTGAACTGAATTTGCCGGAATTTTATGGAGACCAGAAAAGTACAGAGGACGGGGAAGTCGACCTTCATAGTCTCCCTACCCAAGATCTGGGCTGTCAAAAACGACATCCAACCAGGTTCCCTTATCTATATCACTCAGAGCGACAATGGGGCCCTGGTCCTATCTCCCGACAGGTCTGAGAGGGAGCTGGTCACGAGGCTTGAGATCGGAGAGAAGGGGGGCGACGCCCTGGTGAGGGACATCATCGGCTGCTACGTCTCCGGGTACAGGACGATGGAAGTCACCTCCGCTCACATGACCGCAGACCAAAAGAGGGATATTCACCAGATCGTCCAGAAGCTGATCGGCCCCGAGATCCTGGAGGAGACGGTCAACAAGGTCTTGATACAGGACCTGATCGATCCCGAGGAACTCCAGTCTGAGAGAGCCCTCCGGCGGATTAAGACGGTGGTCCGGTCGATGATCCAGGACGCCCTCAGCGCCCTTTTGACCAACGATCGGGATATGGCCACCGACATCATCCAGAGGGATGACGACGTCGATCGGCTCTACCTATTGGTATCGCGCCAATTCACCGAGATCCTCAGGTCGGGCTCGGTGAAACAAGACTCCCTCGACCCCATCACCGCCTTCAACTACACCAGGGCGGCCACAAACCTCGAGAGGATGGCAGACCACGCCGCCAGGATCGCGGCGATGATCCTCAAGTGCAACTGCACCCTTTCCCCAAAGACCATCGAGGAGATGGGCACGATATCTCCTAAGCTTCTGGATCTCGTCGAGGACTCGATATCGTCCCTCCTCACCCTCAGTTCGAGAAAGGCGAACGAGGTGATCGAAGAGAGCCGGCAGCTAAGAAGGCAGATCAACCAGATGGTATCGGCCGCGAGCTTCTCCGACGAGCACGAGGACGCCCTCCTGAGGATGGCGGCCACCAGCATAGAGAGGATGCTCGACTACATTAAAAACATCGGCGAGCTGGCCATCAACCTCAGCCAGACCGTCCCCCCCACCGAGGCTAAGTAGGTGGCGCCCTCTTCGGCCCCTTCCCCCGAAGAGAGGAGGCGTTTATATTCGCTTCAGGACGAGATCGCGTCCAGGGTCGCCCTTGAGGATCGGTTCTCGGAAGAGGTGGTTGCCGGGGTGGACCAGGCCTTCATCTCGGGAAAAGACGGCAGAGATATGGTAATAAGCGGGGCCGTCGCTTTCGACTCCTCGCTTCGGCTCATCTCAAATTCCTGGACGGCCCTCGAAACGAATTTTCCCTACATTCCGGGGCTTCTATCCTTCCGGGAGGGTCCGGCGGCCCTGGAGGCTGTCCAGCGGCTGGTGACGAGGCCCACCCTCCTCTTCGTCGACGGCTGCGGAATCAACCATCCCCTACGAGCGGGCCTGGCAAGCAGCATCGGAGTGACCCTGGACGTTCCCACCATAGGCGTGAGCAAGAACGTCCTCTGCGGCGCCTTCGACCCGCCCGGTCGGGTGGGGGACGTCTCTCCCCTGGTCTACGAGGGTGAACGGGTGGGCTACGTCCTCATCTCCAAGAAGGGGTGCAGGCCGATCGTGGTGGCTCCGGGCACCGGAGTATCCATCGATTCCGCCCTGGACCTCGCCCGGAGGTATCTCAGAGACCACAAGCTTCCTGAGCCGTGTTTTGCCGCCCATCAGCATGTAAACAATGTGAAACGTCGAATTATGAGCGGCGAGATCTCCCTTCCGTCCGAGAATTCGTCTTCACCCGAATGAGAGATGGTCAACAAGAGAGTCTATTTCGGGCAGATGTCCCTCTCGATATCCAGAAGTCTTCGCTTCAAATCGAGGCCTGAGCTGTAGCCCCCTAGATCCTTCGATCCCACCACCCGGTGACAGGGGATGATCAGAGGGAAGGGGTTTTTTCCCACGGCCTGACCTACAGCTCTCGCGGCTTTGGGCTTGCCGATTCTTTCAGCCACCTGGCCGTAGGTCAGGGTCTCGCCGGGGGGGATGGAGGCAACGGATTTCAGGACCTCTTTTTGGAATTCAGTGAGGCTCGAGAGGTCGAGGATTTCCCATGGGACCTCTTCGCCCTCAATCCAGCATCTCAGAAGGCCCTCTTCCTCTTCCGGCGGCATGAGAACCTCTGGTCTTTCTCTGGAATAGCTGATCCTACTAAGTCGGCCTTTGCGCCTCTCCAACTTTAAATATAGGCCGAGGGGCTCAAGAAAAAAGCCTTCCGTCATGCCCTCTTGACGACGCTCCTCTTTCCCTTCTTTTTTATTCACGGCCGTCTCCCGGTCATGTCTAGGATGGAAGGGCGAGACCCCATCTCCACGATATCTGTCGCGAGGGAACTCGTATCCAGGATCGCCACCGTCTTTCGGCCCGTGAAGTGGCCCCAGACCTCGCCGGGGTTGATCATCAGCGTCTCCCCGGGAACGACCCTTACATGATGATCGTGCCCCCGGACGACGACGTCGTAGAGGCCCGATTCCACGAGCCCTCTCACCAGAGGCTCGTAGGTCCCGTGGAGGAGGGCGATCCTCAGACCATCGGCCTCGACCTCGCCGAAATCGTCGAGAAACTCGCCACCTGCCCGGGCGAAGTCGCGCTTGAGGCCGGTTCTATCGCCGTCGTTGTTTCCATAGACGAGGAAGAGGTCGCCCTCCCATCCCTCGAAGGCGCGGCACATCCCGGGAGCGATGACGTCTCCCGCATGCAGTATCATCTCCACCTTACGTTTCTTGAAGATCTCCAAGGCCTGCTGGAGGCCCGGAAAGTTGTCGTGAGAGTCAGACAATAGACCGATGAGCATGGTAATCACAAACCTTCCGCCGAAGCTTCTTGGGCCGAGATGACCCATGGAGTTACCGGGATTCTCATTTATAGCTTTTGACGCCGGAATTAGAGAAACGGATATGCGTCACGCCCTTATGAATCGAAAGGGCTAAATACGAGAATGGCTTTGCATCGTTGGACCCGCCTTAACTCAGCCTGGTAGAGTGCGCGGCTGTAGTAGGTTACGCACCAGAAAGGTGCACCGTGCGGCTACCGCGATGTCCCCGGTTCGAATCTGGGAGGCGGGACTTTGCTCTGAGTCCGGATAGTGTAGAGGCCTATCATGAAGCCCTGTCGAGGCTTCGACCCGGGTTCGACTCCCGGTCCGGGCGTTAAAGGGGCGCAAGTTTCGATGCCTTGCGCCCTCAGCTCTTTTACTTCATATCGTTCTCGAAGAGGATCTCATCTTCCGGCGAAGGGGGATGTGCGTAGTATTCCAATCGAAATGTTTATTACTAAATAATATGATCTTAGCTTGTCGTGTAAAACATTTCCATCTATCCAACAAAGGACCGCAACTCTTCGAGCCCAGGGCGGTGAGATGCACGACCTCACTGGATCATTTAGGGCAAAGGAGATGCCCGAGCCCAATGGTTGGGCTCGGGCATCCTCACTTCTCTTCTGGAGATTTTATGTGCATGCGTCTCTTCCAGGAATTCCACCGATGGCATCTTCTTTTATCGATTTCGAGGGCCAAATTTAGGTTCCAGCTCCTCTATCCTCCTCTCAAGGGTTCGGATCTTCTCATCGAAGAGCTCCCGATCAACGCTGCCTTTGGTGGTGAGGGCTCCGAGCAGCTCGATGATATCCTGAGTGGACTCGTCCTCAGAAAACCATGGATGGGTTGTTGAGAGGCGCTCGAGCCGCTCTTCCAGAGCCTCATAATTCTCAATAAGCCGATACCCCGGAGATTCCCTGTTCTCCTGGAGGAGGGCCAGAGGCTTCATCAGGCTCTCAAGGCATCTGTAGTATCCAAGGAGGTTCTCACCGGGAAGTATTGGAGGAGCCATGCCCCTTTCGAGACACTCGTAGGGCTTCGTGATCTGCTGAAGTATTTCGCTCCACCTTGCCCAATAATCATCCATATGCTGAATTCCTCCATCAATTAAGTAAGGTCGTAAGGTACTTAATTTTATCGGAGATGGTTCATAATGGTTGGCATCACTTCTCCATATTTGGATAGACGAACTTGCGCGGCCTCTGAAGGTTTCCTGCATTGCCCTCGTCATTCATGGGAACTGGCGGGCGCAGGTTCTGGTCTTGCTGGCGCAGCGGCTCGACCAGAGGGGTCCCTCCTTTGGGACCGCCCCCCGCTCCTTGAAGTTGTAGAGCCGCCAGCCGATTCTCATGCCGTTTGAGACGCGGAGGCTGTCGGGCATCTCTTCTGGGATCCGCCACCCCGATTCGCCCCGCTCGAAGACGTAGTAGATCCAGGCCTGGTCGATGCCGTTAAAAAAACCGTCTATGGCGGTGACCATCGGGCCCGAATGGCCGGTGGAGCTTTCGTCTGGTGCGACCTCGACGTTGGCTGCAGCTTTGAGGGCATCGAGGACGGAAGCTCCAAAGGGAACCTCCACGGCCTCGTGCCTGATCTGGTCGGATCCATAGTTTATGCTGACGAAGGCTTTGATCTCGTCTCCCCTGCCCTTGCTCCAGCCAAAGAACATCCTGGGAGGGTGGGCCCTAAGATACAAGATCCTATCGGCCCCTTTCTCGCCAGCTTATCTCTTAAAAACCTCTTTTTGGCCCGATATCAAGCCCCAAGATATCTGTTCTTGAAGTAGGAGTATTCACCGAGAGCCGTTCGTATCGCCTCCATCGCCTTCTCCCTCTCAGCCTCGCCGAGGCAGCACCTGGAAATCATCTCGCCGAGACGCTCCTCAGGGTCATAGTTGAAGAAGCGGAGGAGCTTCTCGCAAGCGTCCCCACGTACGATCTTCGATATCCTCCAGCTCCCATCTACCACGGTGATGTGGACCTCGTTGACGCAGCCCAGAAGGTTGTGAAAGTCCCCCAGGGTGTCCTGGTAGGCCCCCAGGAGGAAGGTGCCCAGAAAGTAGTCCTCGCCAGCCTCGAGTTCGTGGAGGGCGAGAAAGTCGCTGTTCTCTCCGGCAAAGCTTCTGATCTCTCCGTCGGAGTCGCAGGTGATGTCCGCAATCGTCCCCTTTACCGTCGGCTCCTCATCGAGCCTGTGCAGCGGCATGGTGGGAAAGATCTGCTGGACACCCCACATGTCGGGGACCGATTGGAAGAGGGAGAAATTTCCGATGTATTTCTTGCTCAAGAGTTTCTTGAGGCTCTCGAACTCCTCAGAGTCGTTCTCGTCGGCCTTGGCGAACGAGGCCGCTTTCTGGCAGACCTTCCAGAAGAGAAGGTCGCCCTTAGACCTTTCTTCAAGGCCTATGTTTCCCAGGTTGAAGGCGTCGAAGAGCTCCTCTCGGTAGTGGAGGGCGTCGTGATAGAACTCGGCGTAGTTCTCCAGGTCCATGTTCTCCAAAGCCTGGCGCATGTCCTCAATCTGGACGGGGTCGTCCTCGGTGGGCGTGACCTCGAACCCATCTTTGGAGTTCTTCTTTCCTATCACCTTGAAGGCGAGAAATGAGTGATAGGCGGCTATCGCTCTGCCGCTCTCCGAGACGATGGTGGGGCAGGATACCTCCTCCTCGTCGCAGGTCCTCTGGAGGGTGTAGACTACGTCGTTTGAGTACTCCTGGAGGGTGTAGTTGGCGCTGGCGGGGGTCGGGGTCTTGGACCCGTCGTAATCGACGCCAAGCCCTCCTCCGACGTTGAAGTACTCTACCTCGGCCACCTTTCTCACCTTGGCGTAGATCCTTGCGGCCTCGTTCATGGCGACCTTGATCTTTCGGATGTCCGTTATCTGGGAGCCTATGTGAAAGTGGAGCATCTTGAGACAGTCGACCATGCCCTTCTCCGAGAGGATCCGAATCGACTCCAGAATCTCGGCTGTGGAGAGGCCAAATTTGGATAGCTCTCCGCCCGATTCCTCCCACCGGCCGCTGCCTCTCGAAAATAGCTTTGTCCTGAGGCCGAGCCTCGGCTTGGCCCCAAGCTCGCCGGAACACCGAAGAAGGTCAAATATCTCCTCAAAGATGTCGATGACGATGACGATGTTGTTCGCCTCACCGAACTTGAGGGCGAGCTTGAGGTAGTCCTGATCCTTGTAGCCGTTGCAGATTATCAGGGCGTCGGGGTCGAGGCCGAGGGATAGAGCCGCGAGGAGCTCAGCCTTCGTTCCCACCTCCAGGCCTACGTTCAAATCCTTCCCTCCCCTGACGATGTACTCCACCACCTCTTTCCTCTGGTTCACCTTCATGGGGAAGACGAGCCTGTACCCGCCTTGATACTCCAGCTCCTCCATCGAGGCGAGGAAGGCCCCGTTGATCTCCTTGAGCCGGTCCTCCAGGATCTGAGGAAACCGAAATAGGATGGGGAACGAGGCCATTTCGGACTGGCTGATCCGATCGACCACCTCCATTACGTCGATCTTTTCCCCGGCATCCTTTCGGGGCGATACCGCGAGGTTTCCCCGCCCATTTATGGAAAAGTACCCATTACCCCAGCCGTCCACGCCATAGAGGTTGACGGAGTCGTCAATCGTCCACATCCATCCTCCTCCTGCAGTTCTCGACCCCCCTGAGCTGCCCCCTTTTGATGTCGCCTTCTCTGAGCCGATCATATCCTCTTAATTTCGTCATAGTATCATCAAACCCGCTTGCTTCTAGCTGGTGCCGTCCAAGAATGATCTCAGGCGCCGGCTAAATTGCTCATAATTTGCGATTCTGAAACTTGAGCTTGGCATTGAGGGCGATCACGGTATATAAAACCTCGATGTCTACATTTTTTATAAAATAGATGGCCGATCTGTGACAACGTTTAATAGTCCTGTGGCCTTACTCCTCTGGTACGGGATAAAAATGACGGGTAATGATCACGATCGTGGAGCCATCGATCTCGAAAAGCTAGCCACCACCATGGGTATGGAGGGCCGGAGCGTCCAGAAGCTCGCGAAAGATATGGCAAAGCTCGGATTTCAGGCAGGCCAGCTCGGCCGCTCGGTGGAGGCCTGGGAAAGGATGCTCGCTGAGGAGGAGATCACCATCTTCCTGGGCCTTGCGGGAGCGATGGTCCCCGCTGGCCTGCAAAAGATCATCTCCTTCATGATCACCGAGAGGTTGGTGGACTGCGTCGTCAGCACCGGGGCGAACCTCTTTCACGACCTCTGCGAGGGGCTGGGCGTAGTCCACTACCTGGGCGACCCTCTCGCCGACGACGCAAGGCTCAGAGAGGAGGGAATCGATCGGATATACGACGTCTACGTCTCCGAGGCAGGTCTCCAGAAAGGGGACCGATACATAGCAGAGTTCGTCAAGACCCTCGATCCGAGCCGGATTTACTCCTCAAGAGAGCTGATGGAGATTCTGGGCGAGAAGATGCCTTCCACCACCCTCCTCGGCAGCGCCAGCCGGGCCGGGGTCCCCATCTTCGTTCCCGCCCTCTCCGACAGCTCCATCGGGATAGGGATGGTCCTGGCCTGGAGGGAGGGGCATCGGATCGCTGTCGACCATATCAAGGACGTCGACGAGATCAGCCAGATCACAGAACAGTCCTCTCAGACCGGCGTCGTCTTCGTCGGAGGAGGGGTTCCTAAGAATTTCATCCAGCAGACCAAAGTCGTTGCAGATCTCTGCGGGAGGTATCGGGGTGGCCACAATTACGCCATCCAGTACACCATCGACTCGCCCCATTTTGGGGGCCTCTCGGGCTGCACTTTCAGCGAGGGGGTCTCCTGGGGCAAAATAGCGAAAGAGGCGAGGATGATCCAAGTCTTCGTCGACGCCACCATAGCTCTTCCCATCGTCGTCCACGCCCTGGAGGAGAGCGGGACCCGGCGAAGGGCTCCGCCGAGTTTTGCGTGGGAAGAGGGGAAGCTCTCCCTCTCCCGCGATTGGCAGTAGATGAAGAGAAGATGGAAACGCCGATCAGAAAAAGAGGAGATGGGCCCTCAAAGGCCCGTCGCGCTGGCCAGCTCCAGGCTGTCGGCGCGGTCTCCATTCCCCTCCACCAACACCACTCGGTTGCCGTCGTTCCAGAGATAGATGTACTTCAGCTCCTTTTCGACCTTGTCCCTGATCTCAGTGACCTGGCGGCCGTTTACGACGGCGGTGCTGAACCGGTCAACTCCTTTGAAGGGAGGGTTTTCAAAATCCGGCTGGGCGATGTAGTTTGCGACGGCAGCCTCCGCCTTCAACTCACTCTCACAGTCGATCACCGTTATCCTCGCGTCGTAGTCCTTTCCCATCTCGCCCCACTGGTACTTGCCCACGACAGCCTCGACCTCGCCGATATCCTCATCTCCCCTGAAATCGGCGATCTCATCCTCCATGTTTATGCCCGGGGTCGAGTCGTCGACGACGGCGATGAGGGAGAACCCCTCGGGCAGGTTCTCGGTGGGCACGCCAGCGGCCTCTTCGCCGCCCGAATTCTCAGAGCCGATGCAGCCGGCGGTGAGGACCGATCCGGCGATGAGCAGCATGCAAACCGCGTACTTCAGGTTCATGAGAGCTAAATGACCAGCTACAGCCTGATAAAGGCTTTGCTGAAATTGTAGCTGCATCGATTTAGACTTGTGATTCAAGTCTTGATGAACTCAGCGAATCATCAGGTTTCCCAGGGCCACCAGGAATAGGGCGAGCATCAGCCACCCCAAGACCCCCTCGATGATGACCAGATACTTGTACCTCCCCAGGGCCAGGTAGTCGGCAGGAGCCTGGGCGATGAAGACGAGAGAGCTGAAGTACATCGCCTCCCCGAGGGTCGGATATTCCGAAATTGAGGGGATGTTGCCAAAATCCTGCGGAGTTTCGCCATCAAATTCCTCTTGAGTTTCGCCTTGATGCGAGGATGCTACGTCTTTGATCCTCCCCTGAAGATCGATTTTGTCGACCTCGGAACCTTCCCCCAAATTTTCGGGTTTCGCGTCGGGCCTTTCGTACTGGAGGAGCCCCTTTCCCAGGTGGAAGACGACCCCGAAGAGGAGGACTATCGAGAGGGACCAGGCGAGGGTGTAGTCGGGTCGCACGCCGTAGCCGCAGGAGAGCCAGGCGAGGTAGTCGATCGCTTTCGACCAGCCGATATTCTTTCTCTCCTGGGCGAGCATCCGATAGTGATAGTAGCAGTCGTCGGCGTCCTGAAACCAGCCGAGCCGCTTGTAGTTCTCGACTAGCCCCATGTAGACCTCGTCCCTGAAGACCAGGTGATCCTCCATCGTCCTCCAGGGTATGACGAACCCCTCGATCTCGGTGTTGTTGAGGTGGACCCGGGAGCCCTCGCCGAAGGTAGTGCCGTTCAGCTTCATGTAGGAGATCGTCGAGCCGTAGAGGAAGAAGTCCCCCTCGAAGCTGGAGTCCTCAAACTCCGCAAAGCTCATGAACTCGACGCTCGCAAACTTGGCGTCCCCCTCGAAGGTGACGTTGGCGATGAAGCTCCTCCCCGGAAATGTGGCGAGGAGGAAGTCCGCCTCCTCATAGAAGCGGGAGCCGTAGAAGTTAGTCCACCTCCCAAACTCAGCGTCCTCGAAGTGGGCGTCTCCGAGGAAACGCACATTGTCGAATAGGACGTACTCCTCCGCGAACCGGGTGAAGTTGAAGTCAGAGGTTTTGGAAAAGACTGTGCTGGAGAAGTAGGCGTCGCGGCCGAACCTGGTCCCACAGAACTCGGCCACCTCGCCGAAGAAGGCCGAGTCGAAGAAGACGGTATCCTCAAAGGTGGCGAAGGAGAAGCCGGCAGAATCGTTGAACCGGACGCCGCTGAAGAGGACCATATTCTCGAAGACCGTCTCCTCGAAGCTGACGGTTGACTCGAAGGTGGCGCCCTCCATCCGGACGGTATCCTGGACCTCACAGTCGACGATAGAGATCGGCGACCTCACCGGCCCCTCCAGCTCCCGGAGGTCGAGGCTTCCCTCGATCCTCACGTGATGCCGCTCGACGGCCTTTCCCTCTCGGATCTCATCGAGGATCTCGGCGGCGCCCACCAGCATCAGATCCTCGTCAGCCGATCCGATATCTGCGAGGAATCCGATGCCGATGGCGAAAGCCGCCATGAGCAAGGCCAAGGCGACGGCTCGGAAGTGCATGGCTGGTTGGATGTATTATCCCCTCTGGGCCATGCTCGAGTACTCCGCAGCATACTGATTCTTCGGGTCAAGGGCGAGGATTGCGTCAAACTCCCCCCTAGCCTCCGAACGGCTCCCGTTCCAGTAATGTTCAAAGCCTCTCTCGAAGGCTTGGGTCGTTTCGCTCGGGGTGGTATCGATGTTCAGCTCCGAGATGAAGCTCTTGGCGACGTTTATCGGGATCAGGAAGTTGTAGCCCTGAACGTCGATCCAGTCCCCGGAGACGAGGGTCTTCCCCGAGCCGAAGGTGGCGATCCCAATCACCTCGCCGTCGGCGTTAAAGGCGGGGCCGCCGCTGTTTCCGTGGTAGATGGCGGCGTCGGTCTGGAACGCCTCCGATCTATCGGGGAGCCTCTTTTTCGCACTTATGATCCCCGAGGTGACTGTGGGGACGTAATCGGTCTCCCAGGATAGCTCCGCGTTCTGCCAGGAAGTGGTGACCCCTGGATACCCGATCACCACGACCTTGTCGCCCACCTCGACGTCCCCCGAGTCCCCCAGGGTCGCCGTCGGCAGTTCGTAGGAGGTCTCGATCTTTATGATCGCGAGATCCTTTCCTGACCTATACTTGTAGTCGCCAGAGCCGAACCACAGCTCCTGGGGGCTGATCTTCCTGATCTCAGCGGGGTAGCCTGCAGGCGATCGATCGAGGCTCGCGGGGCTTCCGAAGTATACCAGGATCTCCTGCATGCATTCGAGGTCGTAAGATAGGAAAAGGTCGTATATCTCAAGAAGATCATCCTCGGTCGCAGGATACGGCTCATCTCCATTGGCAACGAAGATCGCAGGCCACTCCTCCGCTGCCCATTCCAGGGCCTGGAGAGCGAACTCTGCCCGGAGCTCTTCCTCAGTCTCCTGGACGACGTGGGCGTTGGTCACGATGTAGCCGTCTCTGCTCACCACAAACCCCGAACCGAAGAAGCCGGCGGAGAACGAGGGGATCTCCACCTCCGCCTCGAATTCGGGGTCCTCCGAAGATAGGTAAACCTTCGACTCTCCGTCGTCGTTCTCTAGGTTTCCGACGTACTCCGATGTTATCATCACCACCGCCGGCCTTCCGAGATAGCTAACCCGATTCTCGAGGGTGATCTCGTCTGTGGCAGAGGCGGCTGCAATCATAAAAAAACAAGCAAAGAAGAGCGAAAATAAGACCTTCAACGGGACACCGATTCCTTTGGACGCCATGATTGACCTCAGATCGAATCAGACCTCCAAGGTCTTTAATTTTTCCGGCCGCATCCCAGACCTAAAGGTCGGGATATTCGTGACCTCTATCGCTCTCGAAGCGATAACAAATCCAGAGGGAAAAAGCAGGCGGCTTTAAACCGGCTCCAAGAACGCCTTCTGGTTGGTGATGTTCACCTCGACGATCCTGCCGGTGGCCTCCTTCGTCCTTCCCAGGATGTCCTCCATCTGGACTTTCTCCCCTTTGGTTATGAGGACCACCACGCCCTCCATCAGGCTCTCCTTCTCGCCCTTCATGTAAACGGTTAGCTCGCACATTTGTCGATCACCTCGAAAAACCCCTTTCTCTTGAAAATGTAAGTAGCAGGCGGACCCGGTGGGATTCGAACCCACGACCCCCGGGTTAGAAGCCCGGTGCTATATCCTGGCTAAGCCACGGGCCCGCTACACGACCGAAATCGAATTTAGGCCGCCTCTGGAACCTTCTGGCCCAAAGACACCTTGAGCTGATCCTGGAGCTGAGTGAACCTCTTCTGAATCCGCTCCTCCTGCTTTGCAAGGGTCTTCAGCCGCAGGTCCAAGACGTCCTTCTTCTCCTTCAACTCTTCGATCAGCTTTTCCCGATCGGCCTTGAAGAGCACCTCGCCGACGCTCTTATAAATAACCGCGCCCTCGTCGCTCGCCTCCAGCTCCTTGACTGCAGACTCCGTCTCCCGGAGGATCATCTCTATCTGGCTTTTCTGGCTCAGCAGCGCCTGAGCCTGCTGCTGGAGCTGCTGGAGCTGTGCTATCTGATTTTGTACCTGGGGTGGCAATTCGCCGCTCATATCAACACCATTTCCATTGCTATCTTGACCAATCTGATCCACGTGTTCAGGGCGGCCCGCAGGGATACCATGTCCTCGCTCTCGATCGAAAGATGGATCCCGCTCTCCCATGCCTCAAGTCGGATCTCGCTCCTCTGGACCTGATCTAGCGCCTCGGGGGCGAGGGCGAGGCGGACCCTCTCGGGATCTTCCACCTCGAAGAGGAGATCAGCCCTTCCCTTCATATCTTCAGCCTGAGGACGAGATCCTCGCCGTCGACGAAATCTATCTGATGGTCCCCGACCCTGATCGCCCTTCCGGCTGGGGACTCAGGTGAAATGTCGAGGCCGAAGAATTCGGCGACTTCGTGGGCGGCCTTCCCCATGACCACAACCCTGGGCCTATTCATCTTCTTAGGCCTCTTCGACACTTCCACGACGGAGACTGAGAAGTGAAGGACCTTCTCCTCGCCGTGAGACCTCCGGGCGAGGCCCGCAGGGTTTCCGTGCTCCTCGACCACTACCATCCAGACCTCTTCCTCATCGTCGAGGCCCGCTTTGCCCCGAGTCGTGTACTCGGAGCCGAAAAAGCTCGCCAGAGTTCGCGCGAACCTCCTCGACCTGGGCGATGGCCTTCTCGAGGTGGAAAACCGCATCAGACAGCTTTCATCCTCTTGACGGTGGTGGGCCTCTCCTTCATGAGGATCCGGTGGCCGCAGTAGGGACACCTGATGCCGCTGTACTCGTAGTCGACCTCCACGGTCTTCTTGCATCTGGTGCACCTGTAGGCCACTTCACTCAGCCTCCACAGCCCTCTTGACGGACCGGGCCACGGACTGGCCGACGGAGGTTACGGGTATGTATGTCCCTCCAGCGAAGGTGTGACCACACTTGGTGCACCTCCAGATGCCGGTTCCTTCCCTCTTCACCCGCAACCGCCCGCAAATAGGACAGTCGTATCTCTTCTTGCTCCTCTCCTCGATGTCCGCGACCTGCTTTCGGATCTTCCTTCCGTACCGAGGCCCAAACCTTCCAGCGGACCTGGTCTTTCTTCCCTTCTTGAACTTCTTGACCATGATTTATACTTCCAGAAACTTCTCCCGGATCTCCTTAGCCCTCTCACATGCTATATCAACGATGCGGTAGATGTGATCTTGGCTTATGAATCCGGGGCCGCTCTTCTGCATTCCGCAGACCGACCCGTCGGCGGTGGTTATAACCGTGAGCTTCGTGTCCGCCACCGACTCCTCGTCGGTGTCGGGGTCGAAGATGATGGCGTCGCCGAACTCGACGGCCGTCGTGGCCACGGGCACGTCCTTCACCGGCAGAGGGTAGTCCTCACCGAGGCCGTATTGGGCGGCGGGAACCTTTGCGGTCATCAAGGCTGCAATAGCCCCAAGGCTCGAGGCGTCCATGAGGTTTCCGCAGTCGTCTAGGACGTGAACGTCTATGAACACTATCCAGACCTTCTCTCCAGGCGTGATGCAGAGGGCCTCCAGGTCGATGGCCCCGGACTCTCGAACGCCCCTATCGACGACTCTCGCCAGCTCTATACCCACCTCGTTGGGGGGTCCCGGCTCGAAGTTGGGGGAGGCGAGGGGGACGAGCTCAGCGTTGGTGATGATGACGCCCTTGTTGGGGGTGTCGGAGAAGGGCTCCCCCGGCTGGATCTTTACGCCCACCATCACCTGGGTATTTCCGAGCTTGACGAGGGCGCTGCCGTCCGCCTTTCTCACCGGTCCCGTCTCGAGGATGATCTCTCGGTACTCGTCGAAGGACCTGCCGTCGGCCCTCTCTCCCTTTAATACCAAGTGATAGAGGTAGTCCTTCCTGATCTCAGCCATCACGACGTCACTCATATCTCTTCCTCCGCCACGGCCGAAGGTTCTTCACAGATTTCCTCCTCTTCAACGTGACCGTACCGATCGACCAGAACCTTCCTCTGGATCTCGTATATTTGCTGGCATCCTGTCCTGGCCAGCTCCAGGGCGCGCCTGAACTCCTCCTGGGTCAACCGCCCATCCATCTGGAGGAGAGTGATGTCGCCGTTGGGGGTCATAGCTATCGGAACGTCCGCCTCACCGAAGTTGTCCTCGAGCTTCATGGGGTCGAGGACGATCTCGCCGTCGACCTTGCCGGCGGCGCAGGAGGATATAAGGCTCTTCATAGGGATCCCAGCGTCCGCCAGGGCCACCGAGGCCGCATTTATGCCGGCGGTCCTAGTTCCGGCGTCCGCCTGGAGCACCTCGACGAAGACGTCCACCACCGACTTTGGGAAGTAGGATGTCAGTATCACCGGCTCCAGAGCCTCTCTGCTGACCTTGGAGACCTCGTTGCTCCGTCGGTCTGGGCCGGGCCGTTTCCTCTCCTCCACGGAGAAGGAAGCCATATTGTACCGATACCGGACTATCGCCCGGGTGGCCTCCTGGAGATGGCGCGGGTGGACCTCTCGTGGCCCGTATACGGCCGCTATCACCTTGTTGTCGCCCATCTCCATGTAGCACGAACCGTCAGCTCTCGCGAGCACTCCCACCTCTATCTTGATGGGCCGAAGCTCATCGGGCCGCCTCCCGTCGAGCCTTAATCCATTTTTGAAAAATGATAACTTCTCATCCATGCCGATCAACTTCTGGCCTCTTTCTCCGCTCTCAGAAACTCCATTATCCTGTCGGTGAGCCCCGTCGTGTGGGCCTCCTTTTCAATGATGAGGACCGTCTTCAGGGCCAGGTCCATGTCGTCGTCGTTTCCGTCGACCCAGATCCTGCCGTTCTGCCCCACGAAGATGTTGCAGTTCAGCTCCTTCTTCAGCATATTTATCATGGAGCCACCCTTTCCGATCAGCCTTGGAACTCTGGTGGGGCTTATCTCCGCCACCCTTCCCCTCGTCAGGATGCCGAGCCTCCTGTCGTTCATGGTCAACTCGACCTTCATGGTGGAGTCGACTTCCTTGACCCGAACCATCACGGAGCTGCCTATCCGCAGATACTTGGGCATCTCGTTCATCTCTATCTTTCTCGGCAGCTCTGATATGTGGAGGAGGCCTTCGTAAGGAGAGTTAATGTTTACGATCCAGTTTGAAAAGACGATGTCCTGGACGATGCCTATCACTGTATCTCCCGGAGAGGGCACATACTTTCCTGCGAGAGGTATCACTCGCACTTTATCCTTGTAACTGCTGGCCATCCCGTAGAGGAGGGAGTATACTTTTCCGTCCCTTACGTAAGTGCCCTCTCCGGCCTTCTTTGGGTCGTCGGAGAGCTGGTCCCCCGGCACAACCACGTTGCGATCCATGCGATCCATTCCAAAATCCTCGGTCAAATCGTCATCGTTTCAACAGTTTCGTTTCGGCATCGCCTTTGGAGAGCCGGTTGACCAGGCTGTAGAATTCGTTCTGAAGCCCGGCTGGAATCCTGACCACGCCGATCCACGACCCATCGTTCTGCCACTGCTCCTTCTGGAGCTTTCCGAAGGTGGCGATCTCGCCGTAGGCCTTGGGGGCGTGCGCAGGGGGCATCTTCACGGCCACATCCACTTCTTCGAACCTTATCGGGATTATAGGCCTTATGGCCTTCATGGTGATGTTGACCATCTCTTCGACGGACTTGGTGGGGTCGATGTTGACGCGGGCCTCTTCCATGGCGCGCTCGATCCTGGTGGGAGGGTGAGGCGTCCCGGTCTGGGGATTGATGGCGTTCTGAGCTATGACGGTAACGACCTGCTTTCTCTTGTTCTCGATGATCCTCTTTCTCTGCTCTGCCGTCAGCTGGATCTCGCCCTTCTTGATGATCTTCGCAGCTATCGCCACCACATCAGTCGTCTCGAAGGCCCGGGTCAGATCCTCCTCGGAGCTTCTATCCCCGCGGCTGGCGTTCTCGAAGATGTCCTCGACGGCGAGGATCTTCTCGACGTCCACCTCGTCACCCTGACGATAGGATAGGGCGCCCTCGGGGTCCACCAGAACCTCAAAGACGGTGCCGTGGGTCTTGAGCCTGGCCGTCACCGCCTCCTCCAGGGTGACCATCCTCAAGCCTCTCCTTCTTCACCTTCACCGCCGATTCCGGCCTTCATCTCGTCCACCCGGGCCGCCACGTCCTCCTCTTCGAGCTTACGGAAGAGTTTCTCGTCGAGCTTGATGACGCCGATCTCGGTGGTGGCGGCCTCAAACTTTCCTTCCGCGGCCTTGTAAAGGGCCTCCAGCCCCAGGAGGATCGCCTCGTCGCAGTTCATATCCTCTCGGTACTTCTCCTCGAAGATCTCCATAACGGCGGCCCTGCCCGCCCCGATCCCGGTGGCTTTATACTCCAGAAGGGCCCCGCTGGGATCTGTCTCAAAGAGCCTGACCCTGGTCTCGTCCGAGCCGACGATGAGGAGCGACGTTCCAAAGGGGCGCACGCCCCCATACTGGGTGTAGGTCTGCTTGAAGTCGCAGATCCTCTTGGCCAGGACCTCAACCCCTATGCTCTCGTCGTAGACTAGCCGGTTTATTTGGGACTCGACCCGCGCCCTGTCGATGAGGACGCGAGCGTCGGCGACGAGGCCCGAGGTGGCGGCACCTATGTGCTGGTCGATCTGGAAGATCTTCTCTATCGACTCAGGTTCCATCAGCCTGCTCGTAATCCTCTTGTCCACCAGGACCGCCACACCGTCAACCGCTTTTATGCCCACAGCGGTGGTGCCTCTCCTAACGGCCTCGCGGGCGTACTCCACCTGAAACAGCCGCCCGTCGGGGCTGAATACCGTTATAGCCCTATCATAACCCATCTGAGGTGCCATCTGCATCAATATCCTCTCCGCATAAATCAAAAGAGGTCAGTCCCACATATCGTGTGCCTGATCCTTCAGTCATCTTCCGGTCGTCTGGACAGAGGTCGATCTCCCGACCAATAACTCGCGCCACGGATCCAGAAACTGGACCTAAATCGACTCTTCTCTTATTTTCGTCGGGCTGTAAGGTCGATTGCGGTATATACTTTTCTGTCGCGGCTTTGATGGAGCCTGAAATCCCTCTGACCCTTATCGCTGCCCTCGTCCCCGCCACAGATCCGACGGTGGCAAGAAGTGCCCTGCACTCCTCCGTCCTTTTATGCGAGCAGCGGATCAGGCCGAACCTTCCGTCAAAGGAGATCATCCTGAACCTGTTTTTGGCAGCCCCCAGATCTCCAAAGAGGGAGGACTGAGCAGCCCTGATCTCCCCGACGAGCTCTCCCCGGCTGACCCTGCCCTCGGCCTCCAGCTCGAAGGCGATGTACCTTCTCCGATCCCGAAGCACCGGAAGCCAGCTTCTCAAACCAGCTCCACCCCCACAGACGCCCAGCTCCTCCGGTTTAAGTCCAGGATCGATTTCGGGAGGGCGAGGGCCTCGACGGCCCGCCTCCTCTCCAGGCCTAATAGTTCCGCCAGGGCCACGAGGTCCCGGGGGGACCGCAGGTCCAGATGGGATCTTGCCCCCGTCGATATCATCAGGTTGAGGTCAAACTTTCCGATCAGGTCCAGGTCTCTTCTCACCGCCTCCATCCACCTCACTCTGGCCGCTCCCCGGAGCCGGATCATGGGGCCGAGGTCCAGGCAGATCGCCACCTGGTTATCCCGGGCAGCCTTGGCTGCCGCCACTCCGATTCCGGACCTTCCATCGTGGGGGTGGGCCAGGAGGTCCACGTTTGGGTCTTCGCAGGCCGCCCGGTTGATCTTCTCGTCTCCGCCGTGAACGGCGAGGAAGTCGGATCCCTCCCGGAGGGAGGCTGCCTTGGCGTGGAGGGTTCTCGGATTCTTCGCCACGATCTCGGAGCCAATGACCACCTCGATCCCCTCCACCCTCCTTGCGGCTTCAAAGCCGAAGGGTCTGCCCGTAGTCGAGTGGTTGGTGATGATGATCCCCGAGTAGCCGAGCCGTTTTGCGGCGAGGGCCAGCCTGCTCGCCGAGTCCGAGCCGTCCGGGAGGGCGTGGAGGTTGCACTCGTAAAAGTTCATAAAAGGTCACCGGCAACTTTCAGGGCCTTCTCTCGCCTCGCGGGATAGGATTCTAGATGGGCGGAGACCATGATGGCGTCGCCGGAGTCGGTCAGATGAGCCTCGCCTTGATAGGCGGCCTGCTTGTCAAGACGAAAGTGGAGGTTGCACTCGTCGTCCACCCGCAGGCCCACCTCCTGACGAAGCCGGGCCATCTCGCCTTCAGGGAGAACCTCCCTGAGGCGGTCGAAGAACTTGAGCCCCTCCTTCTTCTTGAGGGTGGAGGAGATGATCAAAATCTCGTTTCCGAAATGGCCGACGACGCGAGTTTCTGATACGGACTCCTCTGGGACGAAGAGGGATAAGGCCTCTCTCACCTTTCCATCGTCCTCTGTGGAGGCTACGAAGGCTCGAAAGGTCACCCTGATGATCACATCACTTTCCTCTGCTCTCTTTGGCCCTTATGCTGGGGCGGACCTTCTCGGCTCCTACGCCCTTCTTCCTCAGGCCTCTTCCTCGCTTTCCGGCGCTGGTCTTGCCCCGGTTCGCCCTGTTTACATGGCTACCTCCCCTGATCCAGGCGAGGTCGGAGTCGGAGGCTATGGCCGGATGGTTTGGATCTACGAGGATCACCTCGTACCACTTCTGTTTTCCGTCCTCTCCCACCCAGTAGGAGTTCAAAACCTCCATATTGGGGTGCTTTCGGCCTGCACGCTCCTCGGCGATCCTTTGGAGGCTCTTACCTGCGGTGATCTTGTTTGCGCCCATGTGCTTTGTGCGTCTTCCGCGGATATATCTGGACTTTCTCCGGCCGCCTCGCCTGACCTTCACCCTCACCACGGTGATGCCCTGCTTGGCCTTGTAGCCGAGAGCCCGAGCCCGATCTAGCCTTGTGGGGCGGTCGATCTTCTGGACGGTCTCCTCTCGACGCCACAAAACGAGCCTATCCTGTCGGAGGTCGCCGACGTAGCTTTTGCCGGGGGTCTTCCACGCGTCGCGGATGTATGCATAAAAAGACTTCAATCTCTTCACCTCG
>LGFT01000076.1 GCA_001509375.1 Methanothrix harundinacea
GCCCCGCCGGGCGGGTGAAGGCCCCCTCTGTCAAGGATGGGGTGGCTCATTACCAACAGAGTCTTCGAAATGGAGGGCAAAAGAGCCTCTTACAGCCCCGTTATCATCTCGACCCCCTTCAGTTAAAAGGACTCTGAATCAAAATCCTCCCTTTGTATGTCACCGGGCCGTAGGCATCCCTCTTTACCACCAGGTTGGATCAATGGGTTGGCGGGTTATGACGAATCCCGATATACCGAAACTTGAGACCCCGTGCGGCCATAGCGCTACCATCTTCCATCAATGGCGCGATTTGGAGCTCAAAAAGTAAAGCCGCTCAAAAATTGGGAGAGAGGCGTGCAGATGGGGGGGAAGAGCTATCTCAGGGTGAGCAGAGACGCTCAAGGAGGAGTCTGCTTGATAATCTGCAGCTGCCGATTCAGGGCCGGTCATACCTATCCAAAATACACGCTTTCGGGGATTCTATGTGCATATTTTCATCCACTCTCGTAAACCTTACCGAGACTTTTATATCATTTATGTATATTATATGATACCAATGCCATAATATATACAACGATGTGCATTATATGGTGATTTAGTATCCGCCCTTGACCAATGGGGGCCGCTCGCCCTTAACTCCTTGCTCTTAAAATGCACCGAGAGCAGCGTGATCAACCGGGATGGTAGGGGCGATCGCCTCCTCCCCACCCCTCGTCGTATGTCTTCAGCCCCCTCTAGCCTCGTCAATGCCGCAATACCGCCCCGCCCCCCAGAGGATCGGAGTGAAGGGAAGGATTCAGGTCCCATGAGAAAGAACCGGCCTTAAATCGCATCCTAGAAATTAATTCTCTCCAGGTTATAAAAGTTGGAGAAGGATATCGCATAGTTCTCTAATGCTTTCGTGCATTGATGGCTTGCTTAGACCTGGGCCATGCGTTCCCTCCGGACGGCGGACAGAATTCTAGCCGCTGAAGGGAAACTAACTGCAGAGACTGAAGACGAGACCTTTTTGGAAGTGGATACTTTCTCGTCTTATGTAACCGATGAAGGGCAAATGAGGGTGGCAGGTTACATAAGAATAAAGTCGAGAGGAGGACATTTTTCGAAGACTTGGCCCGATACGCTAATTGTTGATAACTTATATATCCAAATTATCACAAAAGGATACTATAGCTGACCGAAGCGAGAATTGACGCTAAGGAGACCTGTTCATCGGACGAGCTTTCAGCAAGCAGGTTACCATATGATTCCCAGATTCGAAGAGGAGATCAGCTTCTTCAAGAAGGCCATAGTTGACTTCGGAGAGGGGCATAGATCAAACCTTGCCGTCATCTCAGATCCCTTCTACGGAGAGTTGGAGCTTATGGGGCGGGTAGAGGGCATGACGGGAGAGGATGGGATCAGGATCAACGCCCGCTCATTGGTTCAGAATTTCGATTCCCTTAAAGACGCCCCAAGGAGGATCGTGATCGTTGAGGAGGCCCATCGCCTCTACCGTCGGAAGATTGGCGGTTTTGATATGATGAATCGCTTTTTGAAGATGCTAGCCTCTTCGGATCGGCTTTTCATCACGACATGGAACAGCTACTCCTGGAATTACCTCGACGAGGTCTTAGGCCTGAGCCGGTACTTCCCCCTGCAGGTCCGGCTATCGAAGATGGGGGCGGACCAGATCCGGGAGATGCTCCTCTCCGACTACGAAGAGGGGGAGCTGACCTTCGTCGAAGAAGAACCCGCGAAAGCGGAAGAGTTGAAGATCTTCAACCGCGCGAGCTACAGAAAGACCCTGATGGGAAAGAGTTTCGAGATACCCTACCCGGTGATCGACACGCGATCGATCAGATCTCGTCTGAGCAAGACCGATAAGAAGTCGCCGGAGGACGTCTTCTTCGACAGGCTCGCCCGGATCTCCGACGGTAATCCAGGCGTTGCCGAGCACCTCTGGAAGGAGGCTCTGGACTATCCGGAAGTCAGAAACACCCTCAAAGACCCGCTTTCCATCGATCTCGACCGCGATGAGTCCTTCGCCCTCAGCATCGTTTTATCCAAGGGATCGGTCGAGATGGAAGACCTCTCTCTGGTCCTGGAGCCACTGGGCCATTCCGCTGAGAGGATCGCGGCAGTCTTGGAAGAGATGGGGCTTGTCTCTTTGGAGGGTGATGTAGTCACGATAAGGGCAGAGGCCCTGAAAGCCGTTGTTGACCACCTTCGAAGGCTGAGGCTGGTGTGGTAGCATGGTGGAAAACCTGACTGAGGCGTACACCAATCTATCTACCTCGACTCCTTCATCGAGCATACCCTCCAACATCCCGGATATCGGGATTGATTCGTCAACTGTAATGTACGCCGTTCTTGTGCTCGTCCTCGCATACGTCGCCACCAGAATCGTCGTATTTCTCTTGACGTGGTTATCAGAGAGGGTCTACGAGCACCGGATCACCATCAAAATGGCGATACCTCTCGTGAAGTTCGCCATATACGGCTTTGCCATATACCACATCCTGGAATCAATCCTCCAGCTTTCCACCGCCCAGCTCGTAGCCTTCTCGGGCCTGGCGGGTGCGGCCATAGGCTTCGGCCTGAAGGACTTGGTGGCAGAGGTGGTGGGTGGGATCGTCATCGTCCTAGACAAGCCCTACCAGGTGGGCGACAAGGTGAGGATAGACGACCATTACGGCGAGGTGAGGGATATCGGCCTTAGGGCTACGAGGCTCGCATCTCCCGACGACAACCTGATCTCGGTATCAAACCAGAAGGTCCTAAGTCAGACCCTGGCTAACGCCAACGCCGGAAGCCAGGAGATGATGGTGGTTATAGACCTGTTCATCGACTCAAGATCGGACGCCTCGCGGGCTATGGAGATCTTGAGGGAGGCCGTCGTGACTTCCCGGTACGTCTACATATCCGAGAAAAGACCAGTAACGGTCCTCCTGAAGGACTTTCCTTTCTACAGGAGGGTGAGGGCCAAGGCCTACGTCTACGACCTTAGGCAGGAGTTCCCCTTCGAGTCGGACGTAACGAAACGGGCCTGGGATGCCTTCAGGGATGAAGGGATAGAGCCGCCTAAGGCGGGGGTTGTGGAGATGGGAGATGTTTAGGGACAAGGTTTTAACAAGCCGGGCTCACACCTTTCACCTCAACGAAATATTCTCAACACTAATCAAAGGGAATTTGGCACTCAGCTCTTTTAGGGGACCTTTCCTGCGTCCATCTCGCTCCCGCCAAGCCCCCCTTCCGGAAACCCGACGACATCTAGCGTGGTGGAGGCCACCTTTATTTTGTCGGACTTCTCGATCTCGTCCAGGATCAACCGGCTCAGCTTATTTTTCGTCATCCTCCTCTCCCTCACCACCGTCATGTATCTTATGTTGAAGTTTATCCAGTTGTCTGTCAGGGTAATGAATACGGCGGGCTCCACCACCCTTCTGGGGAGGTAATATTTTTCTTCGAGGGTGGAGAGGCTTTTTTCGGCCGAGAAGGAGACGTGGTCAGTCTCTCTCCTGACGACGGAGAGGATTCTAGTGACGGCCTCCTTCCAGTCGCTGTCGTAGGTTATGGGGATGCTGATGTCGTCCCAAAGGAAGTCGTGATCTTTCGTGTAGTTGTTGACGCTCCCTGAGAGTATATACCCGTTAGGTATTATCGTCAGCCTGCCTGTGGCCTGATCTCCCGACATCCACTCTCCCATCTCCATAAGTGTTGTGTAGAGGATGTCGATGTCGATGACGTCTCCCTTCTTGGTGTTGATCTCGACCCTGTCGCCTACCTTATAAATCCCGGTCACGATGATGATGATCCCACCTACGAAGTTCTTGAAGAGGTCTTGGAGGGCGACGGCCAGGCCAGCGGCGATGATCCCGTAGGAAACGAGGAGGCTCTGAGTGCTGTCCACCCAGATGTTGATCACCACCGCCACTAGAACAACTAGGTAGAGTATCGAGACCGTCTTTTTGAAGGAGTACCTGGTCTTTGAAACCTTGATCCTTTTGACGATGATGTCCTCGAAGAGGTTCTTGAAGAGTAGGTGGATGATGGCTATGGCAGCGGCGGTGTAAAAGGCCTTCTGGAGATCTATGTTTGGGTAAGCGTAGTTCGCAACCCAGAGCGACGCCGCCAAAGCGATGAGCGAGAGGAGCGTCAAAAACCGCCTGAGCATACGGAATTATCGTCTTCAAAGCGTTAAATATTTTATCCCATCCATTATCCCTTCTATTGATCGAGGGCTCGGAAGAGGTCGCAAAAGATGGGCAATATCCCCCAAGAGGGCTAACTACTTCTCAAACTTGGGGCGAAACCGATAAGCACCCAGCCGTCCCTGTGGACGGCGTGGGTGAATCTTTCGCGTCGAGGTTGCTCTCCTGGTGGGCCGATAACGGCAACGATTACAAGTTCAGGCGCACCAGAGACCCCTACCGCATATTAATCTCGGAGATCATGCTGCAGAAGACACGCGCCAGACAAGTAGATGCGGTTTATGACGAGTTCTTCGAGCGTTACCCGGACCCTCAGAGCCTCGCCGCCGCCCCAGATGAAGAGGTCGAGGCGGTCGTAGCGCCCTTGGGATTGAAAAGCAGGGTCGCGACCATGAAAAGGGCTGCGGAGCTTCTGGCCTCGAAGGGCGACGCCATCGGATACGCTGACCTGTTGGCCATCGACGGCGTCGGCGATTACGTCGCTCCCTCAAAGGGTCAGGTAACGGTCTGCGGGCCCTCCAAGTCTTAAAGGAGATAGCGAGTTCGCCTTGGGTGGTCCGTTAGGATATCTACGTGCCTAGGTAGCTCCTAGCCACATTCTGAGGTCTGTTATCGACCTCATTCACGTTTGCTTTGGATCGAAGCTGCACCCTTCTCTAAACCTGATTCTCAGATCTGAAGGATGAATAAGCCGGGCTCGCGGGGCTGGTGACACAAAGCGTTTGGTCTGGTTTGTATGTACTCTTAACCTAAGCTCCTCCCCTGCTCATGAGTCGCCATTCCCTCTTCTCGTGTCCATAATGAGAGGGGCTCCAGATGCCTTTCCCTGGTTTTCTCCTTTCATAGCTTGAGGTGCTGATCGTACATGCCCCTCATCGTTTTATCGGCCACATGAGCGTACCTGAGGGTCGTCCTGATATCCCTATGGCGTAGCACTTCTTTAACAACTCTTATGTCGCAGCCGTTAGCGATCATGATGGTGGCTGGGGTGTGTCTGCTGAAAACGTGAACCGCTCCGTTCTTCTCAACACAAGCCTTCTCCTTATAGGTGACGAACATGCGGTAGAGGTCCTTTCTATCCCATCTCTTGCCGTAGTCGGTGTAAAACAGGGGGTGCTTGCCGTCGACCTCCAGGGGCGGCCTCACCTGGAGATACCTCCTCAGGGTCGTTGCGCACTCATTAGAGATGGGGACTATCCCATCCCTGCCACCCTTCCCCTCGCGGACCCTCAGATTCAGCCCTCTTAGGTCCAGGTCCCCATCATCGAGGTTGCAGAGCTCTGAGGCCCTCAGGCACCCGTAAAAGAGGGTTTGGAGCATGGCGAGGTGCTTGATATTGCCTGCGGCGGCGCTGAATATGCTGAGAACGTCATCCTCGCCGAAGTAGTAGGGGATCTCGTCATTCTTCCTCATGAACGGGAATTCTATCGAGCCGCCCAGCATCTCATGATACCTCCTGATGGCGAAACAGTAGTTGTTGATGGAACTCCTGGATAGGTCCTTCTCCAAAAGGGCGCGCCTGAACTTAGCAAAGTCGTCACAAGAGGGCTTATCGTTTTTGGTGAACTCAAGATACCTTCTCACGTACCCCACATAGGAGTCGATCGTCGCGTCCCTCAGCCCCCTGTCCTTAATATAGTGTCTAAATTTCCTCAGGGCGGGGTTCAGGTCCTCAGCGTCGAAGGGACGGCCCCACTTCACATCCAACCGCTTCATTATCTTCGTCTCCTGAAAGGACCAGTAAGTGCAACCTAGCGCCACTCGACCGCCTCCTCGCTGAGCACAGCAACGGTATTTTAGACGGTGTGACTTCGCCTCACGAGCCGCGACACCGCCCACCAAATAGATCTCATAACGGGGTGGAACGGAATCGAAGACAGCGCTCGGTACTCAAAATCCTCATCATCGATCAGGCAGGTCAGCTCATCATGGCGCCGTCTACGAATACCATTAAATAGGTGTACTGAGACTTGAACGTTGCCTCTTGTGCGGGGGTCGCCAAGCCAGGTCAACGGCGCTAGGTTCAGGGCCTAGTCTCGCAGGAGTTCGTGGGTTCGAATCCCATCCCCCGCAGTCGGATATTAAACCTCGTGCTGAGCTCGTTAAACAGCTTGGATCTTTTAGGGATGAGATCAGAAAGCTCCAAGAGGAGCTCAAGCTCAAGAACATAGTCTTAGATAAGTACGAGAACGAGCTCAAGAGGTATAGGAGCGCTGCCTTCCTGGAAGACGATTTTGAGGGCGCTAGAAGGTACAGCAAAGAGCTCATCAAGATACTGAAGCGGGGCAATCTCGTCGATAACTACAAGCTTCTCGAAGAGCTCGGCATAGACCCCCGGGAAGCGGACATGGTGAAGGCCGTTTCCACGGAGCTTGAGAACCTGGAAGCATACGGGCTAATCACCTCCTCACCAAGGGGTTGGAGGTGGGTGGGATGATCCCGAGGGCGTCTGATAGGACTGCACCGGAGCTTGATTCAATCGTCCATAACGAGCTGATCGAGCAATACCGTGAAGACAGCGAGATCCGAGGTCTATCTCCGGAGTCGACTCGAAGGTACATCTCCTCGATCAGGATCTACGTCCAGTTCCTCGAAGAGAATGGGATGGACCTCCTGGGGGCCGACCGGAACACCATCAGGAAATTCCTGGAGTACCTCAGAAAGGTCCGCGGCGTCCACCAGAAGACGATCGAGAACTACTTCACGGGCATATCGGGATTCTATGATTTTCTGGAGTATGAGGGTCACGTTGATAAGAATCCAGTCCATGCTGTCAGGAAGAGATACTTGAGACGCTACAAGGATAACGACGAGGGCCAGATGCGCCAGCTCATCTCTATAGAGGAGATGACCCACCTTATCAACGCTACAATGGACGTGAGAGATAAGGCGATCATCACCCTCCTCGCGAAGACAGGGATCAGGCGGAAGGAGCTGATAACCCTTGACGTCGGCGACATCGACTGGGTGGAGCAGAGCATCAGGCTCAAGCCCACGCCCAAGAGGACGAACAGAATCGTCTTCTTCGACGACGAGACCGCCTTCATTCTTAAGAGGTGGCTCCGAGCCAGGGCATCTCGTAACGGTGGCGATTCAAAAGCCCTTTTCACAAACAGCACTGGCGGCCGGCTGAACCGGAATGGTGTCTACACAGCGGTCACCAAGGCCGCTGAAAGGGCCAGCATCCACAAACCTAACTCGGACAGGATGGAGGATCACTTCTCGCCACACTGCTGCAGGCACTGGTTCACGACCCACATGAGGCGAGCCGGTATGCCTCGCGAGTTCATCCAGGAGCTACGAGGCGACGTGAGGAAGGAGGCGATCGACATTTACGACCATATCGACAAGAAGGAGCTTCGCGAAAGCTATCTAGCGCACATACCGCAGCTGGGGGTGATTTAGTTATCATTTCTTGGCCCTTCTGTTGATCCAATCTTGATAATCGATTTCTCGCGACACATTATCAAAATTACTATATTGATACCTAAATTTGCGCAGTGAATCTTTCATGTCATCCATACCTATTTTTTCGGCTTCTATTTCCAAGAATAGTATAAATGTATTATAATCATAAGTTCCGAAAGAACTCCATAATTTAAAATAATCTCCTAATTCTTTTTCCCTCTGCTCTAGCTTTTTATTACCAGGCGTTTGTACTTTCTCTTCAAGCTTTTCTAGAAATGCATATATATTAATAATTTTATTCAATGGAGTTAAAAATAACTTGCTTGTTGATGAAAACTCGCACAAAATCATCGGGTCCAAATGGTAGAAATGCCTTTTACGGCCTTCCTCTTCATGCCTAGAAATGAGAAGCCCGTTAGTTTCCATTTTATCTAGAAGTTTGCCCAATTCATTAGAGAGCATCAAAGTTTTAAATCCCTTAACCTTTTTTTCGTCCCACCCGTGTTTTGGTATGAGACCATTCTTAAAAGTCTCTGCCATATTGTAAGGACAATCCTCACCAAAAGCGAGGTACATCAGAACTAAGCCAGATCTGGCCTTTAATTCTTTGACGATATCTTGCCACATAACAATATCAATCATGCTAAACCCTTAGTTTCAACCATATATAAGGTTTGTTTGTTATAGCATCAATTGATATGTAGGAAATATCAATAATTTGCCAATATATAGGTATTTTTGCCCTTTAGGCTTCATATTTATTTAAATTTGAATACATCGTATATACCCCCATGTTGCCTACAATTCCACGAGAGCTAGATAGCGTGTTGCATTCCCACGCAGACCGAGGAATCGCTGCAGAAGTGCTCGCGGTTCTGAACTCCACGCCAGCGACGTGCGCAGCGGAAGTGTCACAGATTGTTGGCTGTTCGTATGTCACCGCGGAGAAGCACCTCGCGAAGACTGTAACAGCAGGATTGGCTGTTGAAAAGAAACTAGGAAAAATCCGTGTCTTCATCGCGAAAAACCACGGCATACCAACGGGAGGGATCCAAGAATGATACCTTCCGTAGAAGTCCGCCACCTACGTCCGTGGGAGGAAGCCGTAGGCGTTCTCACAGAACTCGTCGATGAAGAAGACGAAAATTCGCCTGCCGGTGCTGGGGACACCGGACGAGGTGACGAAAACTGCGCACAGACCACAGGAGCTACCGAGTGATCTAAATGGTAATTATTCTACTTATCATATTTAACTCTTGTGACCCGTGCGCGATCCTCAGTGGTGGTCGTGGTGGCGACTTTCTCTAAGCCGGTGGCCGAGATTTACCGGACAGATCCGGTAATCGAGGCGGGCTCATCACGTCTTCACGTGCGAAGACTGCGAGCGACCGATCCCTCCGGGTGAGAGTAGAAGCGACCAGGGCGAGGATGAGGAGATCGTTCTCCTTTGCGAGCCCTGCTTTAGGCTGAGGCGCCAAATCGAGGCCCGCATACTGGAAGCGTGCAGCGTTACGGGGGGACTTCCAAGAGAGGAAATCATCGAGGACCTGGAACGGTTCGGCGTCCCTCCAAAAATGACCGAAGCGACTCGGGTTCGGCTTCATGCAGACGGGCGACTAGTGTACTCGGGGCGAGAATGATCGATCCCCGAACCCTTGCAGCCAGCAAGATCCTGGAAGATAACAACGGCGGCGCGGTGGCAGTCTCAAAGCCGGTACGCGCCGGATTTACGACATCAACAGTGATCGCTTCAAGAGAGATGGGAACAAAATTGGTATGCATCAGCCCAACCACAAGAATAATTCTTGAAACCGTCAACAACCCCCTAACAGGCGGGGCGATGCGGGTGCCGGGCAATCATGAGTGCCCATTGATAGAAGATGAAATAAAAAAATACCCTTTATTAAAAGAGATACCTGTATCACTTAATTGCGAACCGTCACGAGAGAAGAAATGTCCTTTATACGATTCATGTCCAATGACAGAAATAATTAGGAATCCAGAATTCGAAGTTGCTGCGCTAACGTATGCAAAAGTAAAGGCACTGATGATAAGCAAAGGGAATACGGCAGAGAAAATCCGCCGAGCGTTAAGCAGTGCAAATTATGTCCTACTTGACGAAGCACACATTTTAGGGTTCGGGCCGGTAGCAACAGTGCAAGCATGCGAATTACCTGAAGTGCCAGATAACTTTGCTTCACTGATGATGGTTGGGGAACTATGGAAAGAGTTACTATCACAATATGAGGATGTAATAGTATCATTGATGGAAAGCGCCGAAACCGGACACGCTGGAAAACACCTCTGTAAATCGATTTTAATACTCGACCGCCTTAGCTGGAAGTCCCTAATAGCGGTATGGAATGAACTGTGGTCACTGGTAAAAACATCCGAAATGGACCGCGAAGAAATTTTGCGAATACGCGACGCGATCGACATACTCTCGTTTTCAAGAGCTTATGCGCACTATGTGACAGAAAACGATGGTGAAACCGGCAGCGTTTGGATAAGCGGGTCTCATGGAAAAGGGGAACGTGCGCTGTGGGAGTTCCTGCACAACGTTGTACCTTTTGCTGGTCACATCTACGCAAGCGGCACCATGATCGAGCCAGAGGAAGGGTACTTTTCAGAGCTATCCGGCAAATCAGTGAAACAAGAAGTGTTTCCAGACCTGAAACACGCAAGCGAGCAGGTCACGATTATTCCAGACACATGGCGATTAACGGCATGGAACTTTAATGAAAAACTACCACGTATCGTTGATCAGATTAGGCAGATTGCAGAACAAGAACGTCAACCGATCTATTGCCTGTGCCCGAATGCTCGTAAATCTAAAAAGCTGGAAGGGGAGCTAAAAGAGGCTGGGATCAAGGGAGTAATCGTAGATTACTACCGATCTGATTTCAGCATGGGCGTGTCACGTGCAGAACGTATTTGCATCGGAATTGGCATGGCTGAGTTGCCAGCAAATGCCATGGATCCGAGAGCATGGGGAAAAGACGAGCAGGAACGATGGGTTTACTCGAGACAGTTGAGACAGCAATCGGTTCATGCAGCAACCTGGCAAGCGATCAACAGAGTGAGAGACCCTGAGGGTCTCCAAGAAAGCAGAGTCTACATGATCGGCACTAGACTGAAAGAGATCAGAGAGCTGGTCAAATGGGGTCCGAACCGACAAGCAACACCAGAATTGAAGGATAAGCTCATAAACGGCAATCCGGTGAAGACTGTCAGTTTCATCATCACAGTCGACCAGGAAGTGGAACAGTGCAAGATTTTAGGGGAGATATCCGGAAAGAACCATTCGGAACGCAAAACTTTGTTCGACATGGTCGAGAGAATTGAGTTATATGATGCTAATTTAATAAATTCCGAAAACCACTCCATTTCCTCTATAACTATATATAGAGACAATGGAGTGATTCTCGGAATTTATAATTTTCCGAGTAATGAAAGTGAAATTGATCTCACTGCAAGCTCACTTTACAAGGTGTTCGTGAATAGAGAAGAATGCTTTGCTCAACAGTTCCAAGATTCTGCTGGTAAATGGGGATACCAAAAAATTTTGAAGCTAATTAGTAGGGAGATTATTATTGACCACATTAAAGGAAATAAGACGATTGGGGTGTACGAGATAGGATTGGATGATGATGTGATATGGGGGTGTTTCGATGTCGATACCCATGATGGCGGCTCTGGCGATGAGGCGAGGAAGAAAGTACATTCAATAATTGATGTCCTAAGAATTTACGGAATACAATTTTTGCTGGAATCTTCGGGGACACCCGGATCGTATCATGTCTGGGTGTCCTTCAAACGGACAAAGACGTATAATGCTTATCATTTTATGCGGCAGGTAACGAGAGAAGCAAACGTGGAAGGAGTAGAGATATGGCCAAAGCAGCAACATCTGGACAAGAATGGCAAGTACGGCAATCTGGTCAAGATGCCCATCTGCTTGCATCGCAAGACAGGAAATAGGTCGGTTTTCGTCGATGCCGACACTTTTGAACCTCTTGAGGGGAGGATTCTGGTTCCAGGTCGTGTCGTTTTGTTAGAGGTTCCCTCCCCGATGAAAGGAATGCCGAAAGCTACGAAGAGAAAGTCAGTTGACAATAGTAAACTGGATTACTGCATGGTGTGTGCGTTGAAGGATAAGGTGCCTCTTGAAGGTGCAGAAGGTCACATGTTGAGGGTTGCTATAGCGATAAAGGCACAGCACTGTGGCATGCGGGAGCAAGCTGCAGTGGAGTTGTTCAAGGATCAAAACGATTTCGATCCTAAGTATACCCGATCGAAGATTAGGGAGATCTGGAACCGGGATTACTCGCCAATGTCCTGTGAGACATTACGAGATAAATGCGGAGAGCTTGTTACAAGGAGCTGTCCCTTCTGCCCTTTGGGAGTCCGCCAATCTAGTGGCATGGTGGTGAATGAAATTTCTACCTCGTAGTTTCTGCTACGCTCTTGTAATATAATTTAAATATTTTCAATAAAATACTGCAGTTAGCACTACTCCGGTAACCGTGAGATTTGCTTGGTGGAGTTTACTAACATTCGTAATTAAATGGCATTCAGAGTCACATAACTAACTCGTTGCCGAACGATTTTCGATCAGTCTCTATAATCGCGTTTTTGTTAGTATTATATTGTTATCATTATTCATTTTTCACTTTTTAAATTTTTATTCTATATATACAAAAGAAAGTGTGGGTGGTGGTGTGTGGTTGTGGTTGCTGCGTTGGGTTTTGTGGTTGGCTGTGGGCTTGGTGCTGTGCTTGGTTGGGCTGGGTGAGGTTTCGTGGTTTCGCGGGTTGCGCCCCTGGCGTTATGGTGACGCGGCGATTATGCTGTAGCGGTTCCGCCCAGGGGGGTTCCGGTTCTGCGGACGATAGGGGGAGGCGGTGGTTGTGTTTTTTGTCTGAGCGTGCGTTCGTTGGGGTTTTTTGGGTGACTGTTTGGTAGGCGGTGCTGTGTGCGTGATGTTGTGACTGAGAGACCTTGCACCACGATAACGAATAGGTTGTGGGGGTGCGTCTGGTGCGTGGCTTTCTGGCAGCGTGGTTGAGGTGTTGTTGTTGTGGTGGTGGTGCTGTTGCTCTGGCTCGGTGCGAGCTGGTCACCTCGGCGCCCGAGATCTTTGCGGAGATATCCCTCGCCCCACACGATCCTCTTGGAGGTCGGGAAATGGCCGGTTTTGTGGGTTCTCCGCACTTTCAACCCTCGGAATATAGTTCTGATACCCCCGGGGACAGATTCTTGCTTCTAAACCCTATATTCAGGGAGGTGGAGCCCGACACGGCGCCGCGCCCAGGGGCGCGGTTGTGCATGTGATTGCTGATACTCCCTCCTGCCAGGGACTGGTGCTGAGCAAGGTGCATTATGATCGAGCGCCTGTCCCCTCCATCCTTGTTTCTTAGCCTCGTTTCTCGAGATGCGATTAGATCTTCACCTTGCGCCTAAGACCAAGAGAGGTGAAAAAGAAGCAGAATCGATATCTCTTCTGTGACCTTGCGGAGCCGGGATATCTGGTGGTAAGTGGTTGGGGGGAGTTGGTTTTGCTGATATCTACTTCAGGCGGTTGCATTCGACCCTGAAATGAAATAGTTCAGCGGTGATTTTCGCTACGTTTTTGAGGTGGTTGTTACAGCTGGGAGCTCATTCGAGCACTGGGTTTGGGTGTACTGTGTAACTCAGGCCGAGTCGTGGGATGGTGGTGAAGGCTGGCGTGAAAGTCGACCGAGGGAATATTCACGTCACTTGGATATGATGGAGTCTATTCAAAGACTAATCCGGGCCCACCACGGAATTCTCACAGTTGAAGATGCCCAGCACCAGGATCTCCCACAAAGAAACCCATCAAAACTGCTGTACAGACATTCTCAGGTTGGATCTTCGAAATCCTGGTAGCCAACTATGCTTTGGGTAAAAAAGGCCCCAAACTTCTTGGACGATCATATGCAACATGAAAGATGCGCGTTCCATCTCCTCCTCAGCGCTTGAAGATGGTGCCGGAGAGGTTGTGGCAGGAGAAGATGCGCGTCCTCGCACATTAGGCGCGCAAGAAGATTTGTGAGGCGTTCAACGACTTCGCCAGCGGGAGGTGATGCGGAACCAACTGTAAGGCAGCTATAGAGAGTAAGATTCGCCGATTCGCCTTCTGGAAACCCTTTGGTCGACTCTGTATTCGAAATCCAAATGCATTGCATTTTTTATGGCAGAGTGGAGGGGAGGCCGGCTCAAGGGCAGCGCCGCCGCTTCGCGGCGGTTGTTCGCGTAGAATGTGCGAACCGGAATAGACCATGCCACGAATTAGGAAGAGACACATCCCCGCCAGGGAGCGGATATTCGGCTAGTGCCCCAAACATGAACCAAAATTTTAAGTAAATGCCGAACAGAAATGAAATTTAATTCTGTATCGTAGGACGGATCTATGATCCGTCGATTGAAAGTTGTCGAAAAAAGTGGTTCGGCTGGTTGAGGCGTTGCCTTTCATTCAACGTTAGTTCATGTCATGTGGCTCCTCGGCCTGTTCCGAACCTGTTTGAATAAGGGGGTTAATTGATCATGAAATCGACCTATGCAGCGGCGATCCTTGCCCTATTTTTGCTGGCTTCGCCGATTTTTGCGGCCGATGCGGCTTCAGCTCAGCAGATAAAAGCTCAGCCCATCGTGGAGATGACACCGGTCACCATGACCGTTTTGCAGAGATTCGCCCCGATCTACTACGCCGATGGAGGCGAGTCACTGGGATCGGTCTATTACGCCGGCGCCGCAGCCGCTCCAGACGACATCATCTACACCAGACCCTCAGGGAGACTTTACAGCTTCACCTTCCATCCGGGGGTTCCTGAAAAGCTATACTACGCCAACTCCAACCAGCGCAACATATACATGACCGCCGAGACCGGGTCCGGCTGGTCTGCGGAGACGACCGTCTTCACTCACACCACCTACGTTAGGGATATTGCTTTCGCGTTCGAACAGAACGGCAACCTTGGCCTCTACTTCAGTGAAGCCTCCGGTGCCGGCGGCGACGGCAAGATCTACAGGATCGACGGCGCTTCAGCAACGCCCATCTACACTGTGAAACTCTCCGACGTCGGCGGCTTCTGGCGAGGCGACTTCGCCTTCGACTACGACGGAAACCTCTATCTGAGCTCAGGAAATCGCGTCCCTGCCAGCATTTACAAAGTTGAGAGCGGGACGGCGGCTATAACCAAGATATATGAGTCGAGAACCGGATCGATTGCCGGCCTCATCTACAGGGACGGTTATCTTTACTACGCTGATTGGCGCCAGAACATCTATCGCCTCGACCTCAGCAGCATGACGAGCACCGTCTACTATAACAATCCTAGCAGGACCTGGCTCTCCGACGTCGGTTTCAAGGAGAGGAGGGATAGTACAGGCAGTAGACCTACGATAGGGAGCTACAGTTATTGGATCATCTATCCCGAATATACGGATAAGTAATTGGCTAAGTTATCTGAGGGAGAATAATGAGAGCTCCCTCGCTACTTCCCTTTTTCTTACCTAAAATCTCAACAATGAATGCCAATCGTGAAGGTCTTCTCTACTGGGATAAACGATGAGGTTGGCAAGAACACCTCGATTTGCTGGCCACCGAAGAATGCACTTGTATTCTTTGATTTTATAATAAGTTCTCAGATCGTTTTTAGGTCAGTTTCGTTTGCGACCATATGCATGAACGTAATCGCTCTATAAAATTCAATATTTTATAAATTCATGTTTAATCTAATATCGTGCGACGGGAGCAGCGCAGAGTGGTCTTTATTGTAGTTCAGGACCCCGGAGCGCGGTCTAAAATAGCCCCTTAGCTGCGGGATCTCTTCTGCTCAGCGGCTCTTTTTGCAGAGCACCGCAGCACAACTCGCTTTCGCCGAGTATGGAAACTGCTCAGCAAAGCAAAAAGTCCTGATAGCCGCTCTGGTAGAGGGTGGCGGGGATTTCCCTGATAACTGAAACCTTGCGGCGGGAGCAGATCCGAGAACATGAGAAAACTGGGTGAGAGCCCAAAGCGCGGATTGCCTTCTTTGGTAGCATCAGTGCCGGACTATACCTATGATCCGGAGGCGGGAGCTTTCCATCTACATCATATTTTGCGGCCGGAGCAGAGGCGCAGAGAGGCCTTTCTTGCAGTTTAGGATCCCATTGAGCATGCTGGACCGAGCAATTAGCGAGCAGGGACCTCTTCTCATCTGTCCAGGAAGCTTCGTTGTATATGATCGAGGCCAAACGACTCGACTTCGTCGATTGTGGAAATAGCATGGCTGACTAAAGATCCGTTATGATCGGTCAAGTCAGAGTGGGGACGTATCAGTTAACCGAAACCTTGCGGCGGGAGCAAGATGGGCGGGTTTGCACATCATCTTAGACTGGAGGAGCTACTTGCGCATCACAGGGGCAAGTGCATGACTCCGCCTATCAGGAGGCGGGATCAGAGGCGAGGGATAAAATCCAGAGGCTGGTGCATCGTCCAGTTTGCCGGGAGCTCGCCCACGTTCGGCCTCTGTGTCAGCCCGTCGCCCCCTTGTAGCCGAAGCAGCACGCGAGTCGTCCCAGGCAGATCAAGCTGTCGGCCCTTCGGGCTACCCGCGCTGCGGCGCGGCGACAGCATGATCAGCCCGGTCCGCCTTCTTTGGCTTGCTGCTTCGGCAGTGGGGCGACGGGCCGGGTATACGCAGAGGCGCAAGGCGTGGGCTGTCGATCTCCCTAGTCTTTTCAGCCTGGGTTTTATCTATCGATCTGATAAGGGGCTCAGGTGCGCGGGTTCCGCAGATGCGCTTTGCGCAACCCTCCGGGCAGGATCGGTGCAGCCTGGTTTTTTGTCGCCACGGACTGTCCACATCGGACCAGCAGGAGTAGATCCGGTAGACTAAAAACTCGAGGCGTGAGCTCAAAACGAGGCTGGCGGGAGCTTTCCCGTCTGTATGCTCTACTGCTATCTGTCATTCAATGCCGAAAAAGCGATGTGCATCCCCTGGCGTTTGATCTTTTTCGCGGAGGGAGGTGCACAGGGCACTGCGCCGCCTCGCTTCGCGCGGCGGAGCTACACATGTATACATATCAAAAAAAAAAATTAAAAATGAGATTTGTAAGTAATTACAATTTTACTATAATAAGCTGTTCATTTATATCCCAGACTGGTCCTATCGTTTAACTATCGACGGCCTGCTGGGTGCCGCACCATCTCCACGGACATCAGGGCCCCTACTATGAACGTAGATAAGAAGTGACACGAAGGGTGATAGCGTTGGTTTGGACTTATGGAAACGTTTGCGCTGATAGTTATCAACATGCATGCGCACCTTAATTAGTTATGTGACTCTCATCACCATATTTATATAGGATAGTCACATAACCAATATGCATGGCAAGGCAAAAGATAGTTTACGAAACGACACGCGGCGAGGAGATCAAAACCCTAAGGGATGAGGCCCGGAAGCTGAGGGAAGATGCGACAAAGCTCCGATCGATCAAGGGGATGGAACCAGGCGCGAGGGAGAGGGAGGTGGAGGCGGCCAGGCTGGAGGGCGAGGCCGAGGACCTGTGGAACGCCGCGCGGCTGGAGGCGCTGACGGTCTACAAGGGCGACGTCGCGAAGAAGACGAAGACGGGTGAGGCGACCTATACTTACTGGTATGCAAGCTGGCGGGAAAGCGGCAAGGTCAAGAACGTGCACCTGGGTTCTACAAAGAAGATGGATAGGGAGGCAGCCACTGCCAAGGCTCGGAAGCTTAAGGCGGAAGCTCTGGGGCTTCGTTGACTCTCGGTTATTGACCACCTCATATCACGGAACCTCGAATTCCATATTAGAAGTAGAAAAATATATATCTATATGACACATTTTACTTCAAGAGGGAGCTAGCGATGGGTAATAACGTCGAAGCCGATGATCAAATTACCGCCACCACGAACGATTCCAAGGTCAAGAAGACGGCTGGCGGTCCGCCTCAGTTCTTGCCTAAGCTTCTGAAACGGCCGATTATGATCCGCATGATGGATGGTCGTCCCATCAAAGGGGTGCTTGAGGCGTACAATGCCTACGAGATCCTGCTCGATCTGGGCCAGGGCAGGAAGCAGATCATATTCAAAGGTGCCATAGCCTCGATCGACTACGAGGACAAGCCCGAGAAGGGAAAGCCTGAGGCTAAGAGGTGGTGAGTCGACATGATGGAAAGCACGTTAAAGGTGCTGGACGACGAGGATCTCGAGTTCGTCCATATTCTCCATAGTTTGGGCATTCAGCGCACGGTGGCCATTATCATCACATACCTTTCAAACGCAGGCGAGGCCACGTCGCGAGAGATTGAGCAGGCCACGCACCTGAGTCAGCCCGAGGTCAGCATGACGATTCGAGATCTCCGCGACGAGAATAGGATCGTTGAGCGGGAGGTCAAGACCGGAGGCAAGGGCCGACCTTCATTGGTATATACACTGAGAACGCCAATTAGCGAGATCATAAAGCGGCTCGAGGATGAAAAGCTGAGGGAACATGCCGAGACCATGGAAAGCATACAGAAGCTGAGAGATTTGACATCGTCCTGATGCCGCGTTCGTGATGGTAGTGAGGGTCCAGAAGTTGAAGGCGGAGGTGCTAGGGCTTCGCTGATCCTCCTGTTGTTATGTGACTCTCTTACTCTACTTTCCAAGTTTCCCCTCGACCGCACCCAGTTTATAAATTACCCTTGCGTCTCGGTCGTGAATTTTTAGGGGTGGAATTTGGGTCGTGGGTGTGGGTCATTGAAAAAGATCTCTAAGACCTGTCACACGCACCAAATTTACGGATTCTCAGCTAATTGGTCAAAGGGTTGTGATTTTCAATCGTTCGCACTCACGACCGGAATTTGGATCCGTCTGAGAATACGTCGTTATCGAATATCGATTGTCCCATCACTCAGACGAAACGTTTTTCGTCTATGAATACCGTCACTTTCACCAGAGGAGGGAAAGAAAACGAGATTGAAACCGATTTTGGCCCTGTTGATGCTGGCGGCACTGGCCAGCCCGACTGTGAGCCAGTGCACTTATGAGGTCAGGGACGCCAAAGTAACCCCAGAATACGGTTACCTCGATTTCAACTACTCCGCCCGGGTATGTTTTTCAGGCACCATCACAGACGTATCAGGAAAGTATCAGATGATCCTGAGCGTATTTGATGGGGATAGGCTTCTGCGCCAGGAGCGATCCCTTGAGCGCCGCCTGAACAATCAAGAGATCATGAATAAGCAGAGCGAGCCTTTCGTCTTCGGGCCTTATAACTTCCAGAACGACTTCGGGATAGAGTGGACGGAGAATGCCTCGTACGAGTTCAAGGTTCTGAAGTTGGGAACAGAGGTGGCCAGATCTACACATCGTGGGCCTGTTGTGCAGCCTCCTCACCTGTCGAGCAGTCCCCAGTTCAATGCAAATCCTTACTTCTTCCAGGATCTTGTGGTCTCAGCCAGCTTCAAGGACCAACCTGGCCTCAAGATCAGCCCCTCCGCCCACCTGGAGCTAGTCGGCCCCCTGGGTGACGAGAACGTCAGCCACTGGAGCACGGGAGAGTCGGTCTGCACCGCTTCAGGCAACAGCTACAACTGCCAAGTCTCCCAATCCCTATCCAGCTTCCGCGAAGGAGGCGACTTCACCTTCACCATAGCCTACAACAACCTCCAGGTGCCTATCCTCCGGGAGGGACCCTTCTCCTTCACCGTCATGTCCTACTCCCCCACCCTAGAGCGCTTTGAAGTGCCACAACCATTGGACTACACCAACTTCACCATACGTGCATACGTCCTCGACGAGGGGATGAAGCTGGTAGGCGGGGCCCCTATGGGAAGCGAGGCAGAACTGATCATCACACACCCTGAGAAGGCCCCGGCCTCGTATAGAAGCTCCCGCCCCCGCCTGGAAGGAGATTACGTAGTCTTCGAGTGGGATAATGAGGTCGTTCCCTTTAACAAGAGCGATGTGGACCTCTCCAACCCCAGCAAAGGTGGCCACGAATTCATTGCCCGGCTGATATACCACAACAACAACTGGGACTACGGGATAAATAGTGAAGACGTTAGCTTCCCGGTGGTGGAGGAGATACCCTCCTTGGATCTGCGCTATGATCCAGTCATATATATTCGTCCAGGCCAGGTGATAAACGAGGAGATAGTCGCCACCGTCACCTTCTCCAAAGGCCAGGGATCGATGGCACTGGAACTGAAGGGCCCAGGGCTTGATGTAAGCCATGAGTCGGCAGGAACAGCTCTTGGAGACAACCGATATCGCTATCAGTGGCAGATACCCTTCGATGACAGCCACATCGATCACAACTACACCCTCTCTCTAGACTGGACAATTCGGCCCTTCCGCTACCAGTGTCCGGAAATGGAGGGGTCCAATGCCATGTATCGCTTCAAAACCAGTTTCGCCGGTGTAGATTACATCTCAAGACCCTACTACGGCCCCATGATAAATGAGTCTGAGCTCAAAGCTGATAATGAGCCCCGTCTTCTCTTCCTTGATTACGATCCATTGGTCTACGTGAGGGAAGGTTCAAAGACCTATCAGAAAGTTCGTGCACAGGTGGAGAGCCCTATTGGCCAAGGAGATCTGAGACT
>LGFT01000118.1 GCA_001509375.1 Methanothrix harundinacea
TGCGGTGTCGACTATCGTCCTGGGATAGTTCTCGTGGATATGCTCTATCTCCGCCAGCTCCTCAGCGGTGATCTTCCCTGCTCCGTAGGAGCTCTCTGCCGCCTCCAGCTCCTCTTCCGAGACGATCAGGTCGCCGTCGAGGTCGCCAGGGACCACCGTCTCATAGGCGACCGCCGGCAGGGCCATGAGCGAGATCGTGATCGCCAAAAGCAGGAGGTGAGGCAATAGTAAGATTCTCATTGATATTTTTCCTGTTTTTCTCATTTCTATACCATCCAATTTGTGACTTAGTCCTACGAAGCTAAGAATAATAAGCTCTATTTATCGTTATTGGTGGAAAAAATATGAAATTAAGGATTAGGAGAGAGTTGCCATCCGGGCTTGCAGAGATTGAAACTTTGGCATCTTCCTTTGCAAAAAACGTAAGCGAGGGCCGGGAGGTCATCCTCGCCCTCCAAAGATCCTTCAGTTTACCGGCCGTTGAGCCATACCCTCGGCCAGACCAGGTAGTCCGCGTACTCGGTGAAGACGCCGTCCAATCCGAGGAAGGCCTTGAAGATCTCGTTCCCCTCCCTCTCCAGGTCCAGATCCCCGAACTCGTCGGGGTGGAGGAGCTTGGCCATGTAGATCATGTTGAAGAGGTTCCTGTCTGGGGGGCTGCCCCTGCAGTAGGGGTAGAAGCAGTTGTAGACGTCTCCGTTTTCTACGGCGGCGATCGACTGGAGATCGGACGAACTCTTGATCCACTCTACCGCCTCTGCGTCCCCGGGAGCGCTGCAGCCCACCAGTATGTAATCTGGATCCCAGGCGATGATCTGCTCGATCCCGACGTTGATGCTGCTCCCTTCGCACTCCTCGGCAACGTTAATGCCGCCAGCTATCTCCAGGGGGGCGTAGTCTGTAACCGTCCTGGTGAAGTCGCGCCCCTCTTTGGGGTCGTAGAAGCCGAGAGTCGCCCCACGGGGCGCGAAGTAGACCTTCGGCTTTTCGCCCTCGTCGAGGCCGTCGGTGACGGACCTGACCATCTCGATCTTCGATTCGATGAAGCCGATCAGCTCCTCTGCCTCCTCTTCCCTATCGAGGAGTTCGCCCACGACCTCGATCTGGCCGTATAGGCCGCCTTCGCGGTCGTAGCTGCTGCCGCTGCCGCCGGCAACGACGCAGGGACAGCCCACCTTGCTCTCGAAGTCCTGGACGTTGGTCGTCCCCGAGGTGATGATGACGTCAGGAGTTAGGGAGGCCATCAGCTCGTAGTAGATGTCGTACCTGGTGCTCGTCTCGGGAAGGTCCGGCATCCGTCCGTCAAGGATCGAATAGTAGCATTCGAGACATCCATCTTCGAAGGTGCCGAAGGTGGTGGGGCAGAGGCAGGACTTGACCGCCCAAAATAAGGGGCGATCTTGAGATTTCTCTCGCTCCATCGTCTATTTCTATCATATTTATACCTCCTAATTTATGATTTAATTTTACGAAACTATGAATAATTAGCTATATTTATCGTTATTGGCTGAAAAAATATGAACAAAATCATTAGATAATTGTTATAATATACTGATCGTAAAAGGCTGATATCGGGATTCGATATCTCAGAGGTGTTGAAAATGGTGCTGGATGAATGAGGTGTGAGAAACTTCTGGCCGTAGCCGTTATTCAGCTTCAGTTTTAGAATTTAAGCGATACTTTTATCGCTCAGTTCGATATCTTGAGATCTGATCATGATGACTGCCGGCCTCGTCTTCAGAAACAATCACAACTTATTCTCCAACTATTACCTGGACGAAAGAGTCCAGCAGAATGATGAGTGGCGTTACGACGAAGAGGAACTCGGCGAGGCTTTCAGGGGGATAAAGAAACTCTTTAAAAAGAAGATCAAGATATTCCAGAATTGCAGCGAGGCGATGTTGGAAGATTCCCTGATAAGGCCTATATTCAGAATTCTCGATCACTATTTCGGAATACAGGAATCGGTATATAAGGGGGCATACAGACCAGATTATAGCTTCTTTCCGGATTTAGACCGCCTGGCAGAGGCTTATGACCACAGGGAGAGCGACGATTTTTATCTAACGGCAGTGGCGATAGGCGACGCCAAAGCCTGGAGCGTATCTCTCGATAAAACCCAGAAGAGGGTTGGCGGTTTTAACATCCAGAACCCGAGCTATCAGATCGATATCTACCTTCGGAACACGCCACCGGAATGGGCTATTCTGACAAACGGGAGCCGGTGGAGGCTTTATCATCAGGATACGAGCTACAGGCTTGACAGCTACTATGAGATTGATCTCTTAGAGCTCGTCGAGAGGGGATCCCTGGAGGAGTTCAAGTATTTTTATCTGTTCTTCAGGCGCGATGCCTTCTTGCCTGGAAGGGACGGCAAGTCCTTTCTGGATCGGGTGAAAGAGGGGAGCGTAGCTTACACCAAAAAGGTGGGAGACGACCTCCAAGAGAACGTCTATCGGGCGATGAAGGTATTGGCCGAGGGATTCTTGCAGAGCCGATCGAAAGGGCTCGATCCGGCAGAGTCCAGCAGGCTTATTGAGGAGGTCAGAG
>LGFT01000002.1 GCA_001509375.1 Methanothrix harundinacea
CAACTCACAAGGACGATTACCGAGATATCGGTCCAAAACGGTGGTCGTGAGAGTAGACTCCGAGGATCAGAGCGGCAGGTGCTGGCTGACCTCTTCGACCTTGTGAGGTTCATTGATCCTGACATCATCCTCTTCCCAGACGCTGACCAGTGGGTTCCCAGGATGATCGCGAGGGCTGAGAAGTATGGACTCGAACCATGCCTCAGCAGGACCGACTGGTTCAGGAACCTGGCTTCGAGGTCCTATTTCAGCTACGGGAAGGTGGAGCACAAGTACGGCGCCGTGATCCCCGAGGGTCGGATACTAATCGATACCATTAACAGCTTCACTTACAGGGAAAGTGGGATCGGAGGAGTCATACTTGCATCCAGGCTGACGGGGTTACCGCCAAACCTCACGTCTCGATTTACCCCCGGTACCCTCATCTCAAACTACGAAGTCTATGAAGCCTTGAAACAGGGCATCGCTGTGCCTTTCAGAAAGCATGATGCTGAGCGGCAGAGAACGATCGTGGACCTGAAGTCAGCCGACAAGGGCGGCATGATCTTCCAGCCGCAGCCAGGCATTTATGAGAAGGCATACGAGCTTGACTTTACCTCATTTTACCCTTCGATCATAGTGAACTACAACCTCTCTCCCGAGACACTCGATGGCTCTAAAAGGAGTGGATTCTTGAGTAGCGTCATCGAGCCTCTCTTGGATCTGAGACTTGAGACCAAGAGGCTGAAGAAGGTCGATCCCAAGTACAAAGGTCTTGATTCAGTGCTGAAGTGGATGCTGGTCACCTGTTTTGGATATACCGGCTATAAGAACGCGAAGTTCGGACGGATCGAGGTTCACGAGTCCATAACCTCCATCTCAAGAGAGTTGCTGATCAAGACGAAGCAGATCGCCGAGAGCATGGACCTGGAGGTGCTTCATGGGATCGTCGACTGTCTCTGGGTAAAAGGCGGCGATGCATATCAGTTCAAGGAGAAGGTGGAAGCTGTCACCGGTATAGTCACCGAGCTTGAACCCTACGACTGGATCGTCTTCCTACCCCTGGCCGACGGCTTTGGAGCTTACAACCGGTACTTCGGTCGGATGTCGAGCGGCAAACTGAAGGTGCGAGGTGTCGCGGCGCGAAAGAGGGGAAAAGGTTCCATCGAGGGCTGCAAGGTGCAGATCCCTCCGAGATGGTCATACATCGAAGGATAAGCAAGCTGCACTACGAGAAGAGATGCGTTCAGGCCTCAGCGATCTATGCCTATCGAAAAAAAGGAGTTAAGATCTCGCCGGGTATGACAGTGGGATACGTGGTGCGCGATGCTGGAGGGCGGGAGGTCGATACGGAGGGGGACGCCTCAGAGTTTGATCTCGACTATTACGGAAAGCTCCTCGACAAAGCATGGTACGAAGCCGCTTTCGTCTTCAATTTCATTGAAGGAGGATTTAGCTAGAGGAACATCTCGGAATACTTTCGCGCCACGAGGTTCTTGTTTCTCCATAATGTCGAAGATTGCATTATTCTGCAAGGATTGGAGCCGTATTATAGCGTTGAACCCAGTCCTTACTCATGATCTGCGCTAAGGTCGGGAGAGAGTTCTGCATGGACCCCCCCCCATTGTCCTCTCCCTACCCACCCTTCCCTTCTTATCTTCAACTTAGTTGGTGGAGTTCCCTGCATAGATTCTTCCCTCTTGATGTCGGTTAAAGACCTGAAATTCTGGAAATTTGATCTAAGCTACATCCCTGTAATATCCCGCGTAACCATACCCCTCTGCCCCGACTAATTGGGTTTCAGTTAACCAGAAACACCTCATATGATGTCGATATTAGCATTAGTATACACCACAAATGTCTATAAATACTTGAATTACATTCTAGCAATTGTAAAGGTGAATCCACATGAAAATTAGAGTTGTAAGTTCAAGAGATGAGATACCAGAGCTGAGACCGAACGAGCAAATGGTCCACATAGCATTCCGACCTTCCAACGTCGATCTGCTGGACATTGTGAAGGCGTGCCCCAGGATGAGAGCGATCCAGGTGCCCCCCTCCTACAACAAGACTCTGTCCAAGGCGATAAGGCTCTTCCTCGATATGCAGGGGATAGACCTGCTTGAAGGAGATGTCTGGGGACACAGGAAGGATATCGACGAGTATTACATGGTCGAAGAAGATGCGATCGATCAGATCGGAGACCTAATCGCAGGTGGTGAGAGCATCAACGATGCTGTAGCTCACGTCCAGATGACGACTCGACTATCGCCCGACCTGATCAAGTACATAGCCAAGTCCAAGATGACCGCCTGAACTTCGCTTCAGGCTCATCCGGACTCTTCATAGACTTCCCTGCCTTTCTGCTTCGAGCATTTCTTCTCTGGTAGCTCCGGTTGATAATTCACCTTAGGGTGATGACGGCGAAAAATATCTGTTGGTTAATCCGTATCTTTCTCCAAGAGGGCGGTGAGGAGATAAAATATGCCAACGATCTATGATCTCATAAGAGCTTTGAAGAGCGATGTCGTGCGGGATCGCCAGGCTGCTGCTTATACGCTCGGTAGGACAGGCGATCCCAAGGCAGTTGATCATCTCATAAATGCTCTAAACGACGATGACTGGAGGGTTCGAGAGCGTGCTAGCTGGTCTCTAGGCAGTATCGGAGATGCTAGTGCCGTTGATCCTCTCATCAATGCTCTGAACGATGACGACTCGTGGGTGCGATCAAGGGCCGCCTATGCTCTCGGTCGAATAGGCGAGACCAAGGCTGTCGATCCTCTAATCGTGTTACTCAAGGACGAAGGCATAGGAGTCCGATGGAGGGCGATCGAAGCTCTTGGGAGGATCGGTGAGCCGAAGGCGGTCGACTCACTCGTTGAAGCTCTGAATGATATGGTCTGGAGTGTTCGGTCCAGGGCAGCTTGGTCTTTAGGCAGGATTGGCGATACGAGAGCTATTGAGGCACTTATCGAAGCTCTGAAAGACGATCACAAGTACGTTCGCCGTAATGCTGTCCTGGCTCTCTGCCGGATTGGTGATTCACGGGCTGTCGACGCACTGACTCGTATAGAAACGAGTGACAAGGAGTCGATTGTTCGAGAGGCTGCAGCCAACGCATTGGAGAAACTGGGGGCAGGTTAGCCCCTTTATTTTCCCGTATTGCTTCTCCAAGCCCTTGCACTCGGATTTCTTTATCTCCCTATTGGCTGTAGGTATCCGATAGGAGATCCATCTGCTAGTACAACCACCTCACCTCTAGCGTTCAGCGCTAGGGTTACGTTATGACCCATCAAAATCGGATAGGCAGCTGTGTCATTCAAAACTGTAAAGCAGATCTGGTTTGGAATGGTCTCCTCACCAGCTGCCTCATTACGTAGGAATGACGCGAGCTCCTTGGACTGCCGTTGTTCTACCCATGAAAGTCCCCCCGTCCATGCAGATCCCAAACCAGCCTCAAAACGGGCCTCGGCTGATTCCTCGCCTGATCGGTTCTCTATATCTGCAGTTGGAGGAAAGTCCCCAAGCTCATCACACATGGCTCCTATCGATAAGCATAGAATTGTAGCTACCAAAATTTTTATGCAGGACATATTTGGTAAACCCCCGTTTGGTAATGGTGATTCCCAATCATATAAGGCTATCCTTCAATCCTTCAAGCATTTTCGAAGAAACGCGGCCAAAGCGGCGCGATCTATTCATAAAATCGACATCAGAAAAGGTGTGTGATGCGGGGGATGGGATTCGAACCCACGAACTCCTGCGAGACAAGGCCCTCAACCTTGCGCCTTTGACCTGGCTTGGCAACCCCCGCCCATGGTATTAATGCGGATTCTGTTTGACCATCTTTATGCTAGCTCGCTCAGCTGCTCACTGAGCTGCGATGCGCGTCTCTTCACCTCGGCTGCAGCCCCGGCCACGAGGTCTTTGGCGGTCATCGATCCAGCGGTGTCGATCTTCATCACAAAGACGTCCTCGATCGGCACCACTTTGATTGCGCCGACATCGCACTCGTTCACACAAAGCTTGCAGAGGGAACAGTTCGTGGGGTCAGTGACCTCCAGCTTGCCCCCTGCCTCTCCGATCACGAGGATCTTTCGTGGGCAGACCTCGACACACTTTCCGCAGCCTTCACAGTGGTCAGCGATCTGTATATCCGGCAGGTTCTTGTAGCCGCAATGGGTTCCTGACTGCCATTTGGCGTGAAGCGTGCCCCGATTCAGAGTGACGATCCCCTCCAACATCAACTTTTCGCCTTCTCCCAGGATCGCTATCGGAATCTTCTCAAAGGCGACCTTCACCCCGGGATCTGCAAACCTGATATCTCCGGAGTGAACAGTGCAGGGACCCTCAGCTGTGAGGGTCATTCCCACCTGGCAGGCGGGACATCCCGCTCCACCGCACTCGCACTCTTCTGGAACCGAGAAGAGGCTGAGGTCGTCTGCCTTGATGGGCACGAGGCCCAGCCTCAGGGAGAGCTGCTCGTCGAATAGGACCGATGTATTGTCATAAATACTTATCTCGTCAATGGCCAGGGAGGGCACCTCAGAAAGGCATGCTCTCCTGATGGCGTTGGCGAAGGCCGGCTTCACGCCCTTAAGAAGGAACCTCGCCCGGTCCTCTCTCAGCTCGATCAGTTCCAATTGCAAAGCTTACACCCGTCTGCCCCTCTTTCCGCCAGAGGGCTTGGTGCCGTCGTGGGGAATGGGGGTTACGTCCTCGATCCTGCCTATCTTGAGACCAGCCCTCGCCAGAGCTCTTATGGCCGCCTGGGCGCCGGGTCCCGGAGATCTCTGCCCGTTTCCGCCGGGGGCTCTGACCTTGACGTGGACGCCCATGATCCCGTTCGTCATCGCCTGCTCGGCGATCTGGCCCGCCATCTGCATGGCCGTATAGGGAGAGCTCTCGTCTCTCGCCGCCTTGACCACCATTCCGCCCGATACTTTGGCGATCGTCTCCGCACCGGTGAGGTCAGTGATGGTGATGATCGTGTTGTTGAAGGAGGCGTATATGTGGGCAACGCCCCATTTTCCTTCTGCCATATTTATCCTTCCACCTTGGGTATTCTGCTGGCCCTCTCAGGGTGACCTTCCTGAGTCATGGGCGAACCAGGATAATAATCGATGGTCATTTCCTCGCCACGCTTCACGAAATAACCGGGAACGGTGACTTTCCGCCCCGTTATTTGTATGTGGCCGTGAGTTATGAACTGGCGAGCCTGCCTCAGGGTCTTGGCGAGCCCCTGGCGGTAGACCTGAGTTTGAAGTCTCCTTTCCAGAAGGTCCTCCACTTTTATGGAGAGGACGGAGTCGAGATCGCCATCTTCCTTGAGCATTCCGTAATTCTTGAGGTGTTCCAGCACGTCCGTCGTCTGGGCCTCAAGCCCCGTCTCGCCACGAGTTGTGGCGGCCAGGAGCTGACGGCTCACGCGCCGGTACTTTCTGATAAGGCTCTGAGCCTTCCATACCTCTCTCTTGTTTCGCAGGCCGTAATTCTTGACAAGCTCCACCTCCTGGGCAATCCTGTCGGCTTCCCAGGGGTGGCGCGGCGTATCGTAACTCTTCCGACACTTACCAGGATATCCCATAAAAACCCGCCTCGCTCACTTCTTCTTCCTGCTAACGCCCACAGTAGCTCCCCTTCGACCAGTGGATCGGGTCTTCTGGCCCCGAACACGGAGACCGCGCTCATGCCTGATTCCCCTGTAGCTACGGGTCTTTCTGATGATATCCATCTCTTCCCTTTGGGTGAGCATGAGGTCGGTTCCCATCACGTGCCTATCTTCGCCGGTGAGGAGGTCCTTTCTCCTGTTCTTCATCCAGACGGGGAGGTGGTCCTGGGCCGACTCCACGATATCTCGTAGTCTTGATATCGCCTCTTCTGAGAGCATGCCAAGGGTCTCAGTGGGGTCGATCTCTGCCTTCTGAGTGAGAAGGCGGGCGTTTCTCCTGCCCATGCCCTTGATGCCGGTGAGCGCCATCTGAACGGGCTGATGACCGTTGAGGTCGGTGTTCAGTATGCGCACTATATGTTTCAGCTCTTCAGTCTCTTCTGCCAAATTATTCCTCCAGAAATCTGAAGCCTTCGGATGTCACCGAAGGCCCTCTGGAGCAGCCCCGGATCATAGTCCGACGCCGCCCTCGCATCAGCAAGTGCCGATGGGGCGAATGAATCGCAAACGTTAATCCAACCCTGAGATTCGCTACTGATACATAAGACTTATGGAGCCGGTGGGGCCCGACCTTCACGAACCGCAACGCTGCAGCCGATCCTCGCCATCTCCTCGAAGAAGCCGGGATAGGATACCGAGACGGACTCTGCAGCGTCTATTATTGTATCTCCCGCCACGAGCCCCGCCACAGTCAGGGCCATGACGATCCTGTGGTCGTGATGGCCGCTAACCTTCGCGCCCTGGAGCAACCCCCCATCGACCACCAGCCCATCGGGTCGCTCTTCGATCTTCGCCCCCATCTTGGAGAGCTCCACTGCCATGGCACTGAGCCGGTCGGTCTCCTTGTGGCGGACGTGCTCTGCGTTTTTGATGATGGTTCTTCCTTCGGCGACGGCTCCCAGGACGGCTATGGTGGGGACGAGGTCTGGGGTGTGGCTCGCGTCCACCTCGATCCCTCCAAGATCACGCCCCTCGATATCGAGGACCCCCTTTTCCTTGTCCCAGGAGATCTTCGCCCCCATCTCCTGGAGGATGGCGACTATCGCCGAATCGCCCTGCTTCGAAGGGAGAAGGCCCAGGACGGTGAGGCGCGATCCCGTCACTGCCGCCGCAGCCAGGAGGTAAGATGCGGAGGAGAAGTCGCCGGGGACGGTGTAGCCGTCCAAGTCGTAGCTCTGCCCCCCTTCCACGAAGAACTTGCGAAAATCGGTCTCGATTTTGGCCCCCGCCTCCTCCAGCATCTCGAGGGTTATTTCGGCATAGGGGCGGGACTTCAGCTCACCATCGATCTCGATCTCGGTGTCTCCTTCGACTAGGGGACAGGCTATCAGAAGGGCCGAGAGGAACTGGGAGCTGACGCTCCCGTCAAGGACGGTCCTTCCGCCTCGAATTCTTCCCCTGATCACCAGGGGAGCGCAGTCGTTCTTCTTTATCGAGAAGGCTTCGGCCCCCAGGTCGCGAAGGGACTTGAGGAGGGGGGCGTTGGGCCTCCGCCGGATTGAGGCGTCCCCGGTGAGGACGGCTCCATCAGTGAGGGCCGCCACTGCGGCCATGATCCGGAGGGTTGTCCCCGAGTTCTCGACGTCGATGACGTTCTCTGGCGTCTTTGGCCTTCCCCCAACGCCGATCACCGAGATCCCCGTCTCCTGTCCCTCGATCTGGGCCCCAAAGGCCTCAGAGGCGTTTAGGGTGGCCCTGGTATCGGCAGAGAGGAGCGGCCGCATCACCATGCCGCCAGGTCCCAGGGCGCTGATGGCGATCGCTCTGTGGGTGTAGCTCTTTGAGGGCGGAACTGTGACCTCGCCCGTGACCGTGGAGCGCTCAACAGATGCTATCATCTCTCATGGGATGGATGAGTGAGTATAAAAAATCGAGCCGACAAAGGACGACGACCGCGAAGCTCTTATACAGATATCGCCTTCGCGAGATCGATGACCTCCTCCAGGGAAAGCTCCTGGGGCCTCTTCTCCAGAAGATCGGGGTCAACTCGCGAGAGGGCCTCCGAGGGGACCTTCATCGCTGCAAGGGATCTCTTCACCTTCTTTCTCCTCATGGAGAAGAGAGCCCGGGTGAGGTCGTCGAAGACCTTCTCTTCACCGGGGATCGGATCTTCGCGAGGCCGGAGGCGGACGATCGCCGACTCGACCTGGGGCATCGGCCTGAAGGCACTTCTGGGAACAAACTCGAGGATCTCGGCTTCGGCGCGATGGGATACGTTGAGGGTGAGCCTGCTGTACTCTTTCGTTCCCGGCAAAGCCACCATCCTCTCTGCAAATTCCCTCTGGTACAGCAGAACTGCGAAATCGAAGGGCTTCTTCAAAAGCCTGAAGGTTATCTTTGATGAGATCTGGTACGGCAGGTTCGATACGATCTTGTTGTAGTCCGGGAGGGGGACCTTGAGGGCGTCGCCTCTTATCACCACAACGTTGCCAAAGCGCCCTTTCAGGGAGGTCGCGAGAGCCGGATCGACCTCGATGGCGAAGACCTTTCCCGCCCGCTCCGAGAGGATGCGGGTGAGGTTTCCTGTTCCTGGCCCAACCTCCAGGACCCTGTCCTCTTCGGATAGAGACGCATAATCGCATATCCTGGCAAGAACCCGACGATCGACGAGAAAATGCTGGCCGAGCTTCTTCATGATTGTCCCTTCAGAAAATAGATATCGAAGATCAAGGGCCTTTTGTTGCGGCCCTCTCAGCGACGGCGCGGATCTGCGGTGAAGATCCTGTACTTGATCCGATCGTCGGCGACCTCGTCCTCGATTCTTTTTGCCAGAAGCTTCTCTGGGTTATAGATCCCCTTAACCCGCTCGGATAGATCCTCAAAGCTATTGAAGGGGCCCTTCTTCCGCTCATTGAGGACCGCCCACATCAGTTTTTTTCCGATCCCCGGGAGCAGCTCCAACGCATGCATCCTGGTGGTCAGGGGACCGGCCTCGTTGAAGAATCGAAGGTAGAACTCCTCCCTCTCCAGGACGATCTTCTGGAGGGCGTAAGGAAGCTCGACCCTGGCCCCCTGGGATAGATCTTCGTAACCTATCCTCCTGTTGACCCGATCTATAACCTGTCGGTCTTTGCCCACGAGCATGACCTTGACTCCTATCTCAGGCATTACACCCTCCTTCGGAGTCATCTCCATCAGCACAAAGTCTCTCTCGCCCACTGACTGGACGATGGGCCGCTTCTGAAACCTGCCCATCGAGTCCGCGACATGCCCGTAGGGAAGGTAATCGAGAACCCAAGCTGTCTCTTCGCGTCGTGGAGATCTGCCCGAGGCCATGCTTATCCTCTCAATCGACTTTTATCTTCTCAGCACTATGTCGAGGATCGCTTCTAGATCCTCCTCTGTGAGGGTGAACCGCTCTTTTGCGTAGATGGCCCTTATCTCGTCCTTGGTCTTTGGCCGGATGTCGGAGATCTTGATGGAGATCTCTGGGTTCATCTTCTCAAGGCCCGAAAGCTCCTCGACCATCTCTCGGCTATCGGTTGCCGTTCCTTCTGAGAAGATGTCGGCGTGCTTGATAGCCCTTCTAAGCTCGTAGCCGAGCTCCTCAGGCTCATCGGTCCTCTTGAGCCTTATCTCCTCTAGGGCCTCCTTCACCTCGGCGAGGGTCAAGAGCTCTTCGCTCAAAATATTTTTGACGATCATCTTAATTCTGGGGTTTCAGATGTTCTGGGAGGGATATGACCATCTTTTTGGCGTTTCCGTCCCTGACTTCCAGCAAATAAGCCCTGCCCCTCCGGCCCAAGACTTTGCCAGTCTTCCCGTGGAACTTGGGGTTGGGCATTCCCCTGTGGATGCTCGGGTCTAGAACGATGTGGACCATCTCTCCGTCGTTGAAGTCCTGAATCGCCCTGCTCACGGGGGAGATCCCCCGCCTTCTGACTGATTTGCTCAGCCTATCTCTAGTCCGTTTTCGTACTCCGTGTGACTTGGGCATCTGCCTCTCCACCTACATTTAATACGTCCAGCTCCACCACCTTCGCCCCGACGCCGAGAAGTCCTGCAAGGCTCGGCTCCGTTCTTCCATCGTCTCCGGATACCAGCTCTTTTACGTAAAGGCCGCTTGTCCCCTTGAGGGTCATCCTGGCGGTCTTTCCTGATAGCCGGTCGAGCCGAAAGTCGAGGACCTCCCTCTTTCGGACCTTGTCGGCCCTTCGATGGGAGACTCGAGTTGGCGTGCGCTGTTCAACCAAGCCGACCAGTTTGTCCAGAACTGATTTAAGCTTTTCTTCTGATACTTCTTTTTCGAATTCCACCAACATAGAGTAGCTCTTCTCGAAGAGGGCCTTCTTCAGGTGCTCAACCATCGCCTTTTCGGTGAATTCGAGGCCGAGGACCTCCACCTTTCCAGCAGCCCGACGGTTGATCTCCTCTTCGAGGCGGATCAGGTCGACGGTCCGGATCCGAGGAGATACCGCCTCCACGACGAAGGGCCTGCCAGTCCCCAGCATCCTGGCGTCTATGTCCTCTCTCCCCGAGCCGTGAAATACGGTGTCGTCGCACCTGGTGGCCTCGATGATGGGATCGCGAATGAGCTCGTCTACCGACTCGGGGTACCTCCGGCCGGTGAAGTTGCAGCTCTCGCACCCGCTCCCGCCGCATTCGCGGCAGGGCCATCTCGTCTGGGGAAAGCCCCTCACCAGCTTTCGGTACCTGCCCCGGATGTAGAGGGAGCTGACCTGGACGTCAACCTGCCCCTCTCCCACGTTCAAGACCAAAAGAACGTCGGGCGAGCTGAAGCTCGTTGTCTTTTCCGTCCTTTCCGCGATCCTCTTTCCCACCTCGCGATTCAGCTCCGACTTCATAGGCTCTGCGTGCCGAGACCCGCCATCCGCCAGGATCAGCTCCTCATTCTCGGCGAGAAGGCCGCTCATCTTTGTGCCGACGAGGAAGGTGCCGTGCTCGATGTGGCGTAGCTCTCTCTCCGCCGACTCTGCCCAGTGGTCGAGCCTCTCCGGCTCCATCTCCCCGAGACAGACCCAACATCGCTCCGGCTCGCCCTCAAGGCCCAGCTTCAGCCTCGCGCTCTTGGAGCTGGGAGCGAGTTCCTCCAGGATACCCCGACCTGAATCGTCCAGGGACCCGGCCATGGAGAGAAAGGTCTTGATGGCCCTGCCCCGTTCTGCATTCGTCAAGCCCGTCGAGAGCATCGCGAACTGACGCCCAAGACAGCTGTCGCAGATGGGTCCGAGCTGGAGGATCCTCCTCGCGACCATCGTCAGCTTGGAGACGTCGTTTCCCATTTCATCTGAACTCATGTTGCCGCATCTCTTTTTGTATCGCTAACTTCACTCTTTCGTCCCGTTCCCGTCTATCTCACTTTCATCTCGATTTGCTGCTTCTCTTCTATCAAGTTCGTTATTTATCAGCACTATGCAATGGTCTGCGTGGAGGCTCCTGGGCCCCACGGAGACGATCGCAGCATTCAGGTCCGTCATGAAGGCCTCGTCCTCCTCTGAAAGGCCGATGTGGTCTCCGAGGACGAAGGTCCCATCAGCGCCCGAGGATAGGCCTCGATAGTCAGATCCGTCCTCTCTTAAATAGTAGGTCGCCCCGTCGCCGAAGATCTCCAGGTTCGCCAGGTCTCCGATCCTGACGAAGATCCCCGGCGTCGATTTGGTCCAATTGGAATCTACCTCCAGGGCCAGGGCCTTCTTTAGCAGCGCTGCAGTAGTCCTCTCGTCGGGGTTGAGGTGGCGCAGATCCCTTCCCCGGAGTTGGATCGTCTTTGGAGAACCTCCTCCGCGCAATATCAGGTAGACGTGGACGTCCCTCCTGATCCCATGGGAGAGGACGAAGGCAGAGTTGATGCACCGGCAAAGGATGTCGATCCTTCCGGAGGTGCCGGGGATGTCCTCGAGGGAGAAGTCGGGGGTCGTAGCCGCCCGATTTCCCACCACTACGAAGTTTCTCATGGGATGAGGGTGGGAGAACTTAGTAAATCCCCTTTTTCGTCCCCGAAATTTTCGATGGGGCAATGAAGCGAAACTTCTCATAATTGCGGCATCATCTATATATTCAGCGATCCAAATCAGGATGGTGATCCTTTGAAGAATATCTTACTTTTGGCGTCCTTCTGTTCCGTTGTCTCTCTGGCCGGCTTGGCCATTGGTGAAGAGGGTCAGCAAGATCTGCTGATCCAGGACAGCGGGAATGAGACGACGGTAAACCTCGCTGGCCTCTATTCGTCTGGATACTTAGGGGTTTCAGAAACTGTGAAGTTCACGCCGCCCAAGCCCGTCTGGATTCTGGATGCGGTCCAGATCCTTGGCTGGGACGGGTTCGAGGAGAATGGAACCCTGCCAGAGGAGCAGATCATGAGCATGGAGATCAGGGACGAGAATCTGAACCTCCTCTATCGGTTCACGGATTCCCAGCTGCCTTATTTCACCTTCATAGGACAGCCGGGGATCGGCGTCATCGAAGTTCCCTCCTTGGCCATAAGCGGCGACTTCTACGTATGCTTCTACGACCGGGGAGCCGTCGACGTCGGGATAGATAGAAACGATGCCGAAGGGAACTCGTACTTCTTCGATATGCAGACAAAAGACCTCTTCCCCGCAGAGGTAGGGATAGTTGGCTCTGAGGAGCTGGTGCCCGTGAACTGGATCATCAGAGCGGTCGGGCACTGAAAAAGCCCGTCCATCCTCCCATCATGTCCAAGAAAATCTTCGGTCCGTGCGTCTGCATCGGCGGCATGCCCGGCATCGGAAGCGTGGGGAAGGTGGCTGCAGACTATATCGGCACCGCCCTGGAGTGCGCGACCTTCCAGCTGATGGTATCCACCGGGTTTCCTCCCGAGGTCCCAGTAGAGGGCGGGATTGCAAGAGCCCTCCAGGTAGAGCTGAAGGCCCCGGGAGGGAGGGACGATCTCCTGGTCCTCACCGGGGACGCCCAGCCCCTGAAGCCGCCCCACATGTACAACCTGGCCGGAGAGATCCTGAATGCCCTTGCCTCCTACGAGGTTACGGACCTGATCACCCTGGCAGCCTACGTCGGAAGCTCCGAGGAGAGGGTCTTCGGAGTGGCCACAGACTCCGACTTGGCTTTCGCCCTCGAAGAGAGTGGCGTCGCCCTCCTTCGAGACGGGATCGTAGGCGGCCTCAACGGGATTCTCATCGGCCTCTGCCCCTCCTACGGGATGCGGGGCGTATGCCTCATGGGGAAGACCGACGGGGAAAAGGCCGTCGACCTAGGAGCCGCTGAGACTCTGATTGAGGCCACAAGCAGCCTTCTGGGCCTGAACGTCAATACGGAGATCCTGGACTGGGCCCTCAGTGAGGAGCCGAAAGAGGACGAGGATGAGGAGAGAACGCGGCCCCATCGGCGAGAGGAAGACGATCACGCAGGATATGGATAGTTAAACAGCCCTCACCACAAGGGCGCCCCGGGGGACCCCCACCGTCATTGAGACCGGCTCGCACTTGGCCCTCATGACGTAGATGAGCCTTCCAGCCAACATATCGTCGAACTCGGTCATCGTCTCGAAGTTGCCCATACCCTTGGCTATGACCAGGAAGTCGTCGTCATGGAGGAGGTCGAGGAACTCTAGCCTCGCCTTCTCCAGGGATAGGCCAATGACAGGGCCCGTCGGTTCTATCGGGAGGGTCGTCATGGCCCTCAGCTCATCGGCGGTGACGTCGTTTAAGATGGGTCCCGTCTTGGGTCCGATGACGATCTGCTTTCCCATCTCCAAAAGCCTCTCGATGACGAAGAGGTCGAAGACGACCTCACCGGCGTTGTCGGTGAGGTAAAGGATCTTCTCGAACCGGTTTATCCGCCGCCGCGCCTCCTCCAGGTCGCCGTCGAACTTCTCGTTCAGGGTCTCAAAAAAGACGTCCTCGAAGGAGTCGACGTCGAAGTCGTGGCCCTTGACCCCCCACTCCATGGAGTTGGCAGCGGCTGCGATCCTGATCAGGGCCTCGAGCTTGTCCTCCGCCTCCTCGTAAAATCTCTTCGCGAGGGGGATGAGGGTGCTGGCCACCCGGTTGCTTTCGGCCTTCATCTCCCGATACGGGTCGGGGTTTTTGCTCCTCCTCTTCATGATCTCTTCCCGCTCGTTACCCACCACTGAGGGGACTTCCCCTTTGTGCTGTACCATGAAGTCGAGGAGTTCCTCCATCGCCTTCTTCTTCGAATCGTCGTCTGAGAAGAGTATATCGCATTCAAACTTGGCCCGATCGAGGATGCAGCTGTAGCAGTTTGAGGCCATCTTCATCCGATTACCTCCCCGCCAGGACCGCTATCACCTCAGGGATGGCCTTCGAGGCCACCTCGGGGACAGAGCCTCCGCTAAGTACGAAGACGACGCCCTTATCGCCTGCGGCATTCAAGATGGCCCTCGCCATCTTGGGGTAGACGGCGGAGGTGAGCTCGAATCCGCCGTAGTCGTCGGCGTGGGAGTCGTGGCCGAATACCACAAAGCAGATCTGAAAATCGAAGTTCTTGGCCATCTCTAAGCTGCCCTCAAGCTCCCTGAGAAACTGATCGTCCCCGGCGTCAAACCCGATCCCGACGTCGTAGTTGTTATTCTTCCCGTCAAAGTTCGAGTTCTGTTGGTGGTTGAAGTTTATGTGGTAGACGTTTGGATCGGAGCCGAAGAAGTTTCTCGTCCCGTCGCCGAAGTGGGGGTCGACGTCGACGATAAGAAACCTCGCAAGACCCATCTCCCTGAGTCTCATGATCGTTATCGCGAGATCGTTAAAGTAGCAGAAACCCCAGCAGCTCCCGGGGCTGGCGTGGTGGCCTGCAGTCCCTGTATAGGCGAAAGCGTTTTCTGCCTCTCCTCTCGCCACCATCTCAGAGGCCTTAAGGACGCTCCCCGCCGAGAGGAGGGCAACGTCGTAGTACTGCCGGTTGTAAGACTCTGTCCTCATCCTCTCCATGTGCTCGGGGGTATGGGCCCTCTCGACGAGGGAGAGGGGTGCGGGCTCGGGCTCGAAGACCTGAACCTTGTCCCCCTCCAGGAGCCCCGACCTGGCCAGAGCTTCAAAGGAGGGCCTGATGCGGTGCTTGAGGACGCTGTGCCCCTTCGACCCGAAGTCCTCGTGATAGATGACGGCAACCTTCATGTTCCAGAGGTCTCTCCATCGACCTTATAAAACGTTCCGACCGCTTAGATCTGGGAGTACCTCGGGTACCTCTCCAGGAGCATCCCCTCGACGACGATGGGCATATCCCGCAGGGCGTCGTTGGCGGCCCTCTGGACCTCCCAGTCCTTGCCGGAGTATATGGTGAAGAGCGGCTCCCCCTTCTTCACGACCTCTCCCATCTTCTTGTGGATCCGGACCCCGGCCTTCTTGTCGGCGGGAGCACCAGCATTTCTTGCGATCTCGATTATCCTCTTGTTGTCGAAGGAGATGACGTAGCCGTTCGCCGGGGCGAGGATGTCCTGGTGATACTCGCCGATCTCGATATCGCTGCTCTTGACGCTAGGATCGCCACCTTGAGCCTCGATGATCTCCATCATCTTCTCGTGGGCCTTGCCGCTGGTGAGGATCCTCTCAGCCATGGTCCTCCCCTCGCCCCGGGCGGCGACGCAGCCCATCCCGGCGGTGCACCCGATCTCCAGCAGAATCCCGGCCAGGGAGAGGCTCTTCTCCCGGAGGCTGTTCGGACCCTGGCCGTTCTCGAGCATTGTGAGCGCCTCCTTCACCTCCAGAGCCGGTCCTACAGTCCTTCCTACTGGAGAGCCGCCGAAGGTCATGGCGCACTCGACCCTGATCCCGAGCCGGTCCCCCAGGTCGATGAGGTCCTTGGCCATCGACCTACCGTCGGCAGCCGTCGGCAGCTTCGTTCCGGGTCCCACGGGCATGTCCATAACCACCGAGTCTGCGCCGACCGCCCCCTTCTTGGCCATGATCGATGCCAGCATCTGGCTGTAGGGGTCGATGGTGAGGGCGTACTCGGCCCTGATCAGCTTGTCGTCGGCGGGAGCTATGTTCGTCGCCCCACCCCAGGCCAGGACTCCGCCGACGCTCTCCGCGATCTCCTTGATCTCGTCGGCACTGAACTCCACGGGTGCCAGAATCTCCATCAGGTCCGAGGTCCCCCCGGCCCCGGTGATGGCTCTGGAGCTGGTCTTTGGGATGAGGAGGCCCGCCGCCGCCACGATCGGCACCACCAGGAGGGAGACCTTGTTTCCGGGAACTCCGCCGATGCTGTGCTTGTCCACCACGGGATGGGTGTCGAAGTGGATCCTCTCCCCGGTATCGATCATCGCCCTCGTCAACCACTCTGTCTCCTGAGAGTCGAAGTTTCTTATGTAGAGGGTGGTGAGGTAGGCGGAGATCTCGACGTCGCTGAGATTGTTGTCAACGATATCCTGAACGATCGTCCTGATCTGGTCTTCGGTGAGCTTCTCCTCGTTCATGATCCTCTTGATATAGCTGACAGAGAGGGGCTTAGGCGCCGGAGCCACGTCGACCTCCCTCGCCTCCCCGATTCTCTGGTGGGCCTCGGTGAAGATCCCGACCTTCCCGGGCTCCACCATCTGGGTGGTGACGTCCAAAATCGCGGTGAGGGAGGCGCCCTTAGCCTTCACCCGCACCCGATCACCGGCGTTCATGCCCATATCTCGCGCATCGGCCAGGTTCAGCATCACCTTGTACTGTCCAATCTCTATGTCAAAGGGGTTGACCTCGAATAACATGTTGAACCTCTTTTAGCTTCTTGATAAGACTGTTTTCAGCTTCAAACGATCATCTTTTGGATCTCAAGCCTTAATTAATTCTCTATTCCCCACGGTCGCCTAATCTTCTCCAGTCTTGGGAGAGGACCTTGAGCCGGTCGATCATCTCTGATACCTTCCTTTTCCCTTCAATGTGGTCGGTGTTGCAGACTATCCGAAATTCTTCTTTCGACTCGATGACCATCACGTCTGCCCCGAAGATCAGCCAGGATAGGTCCACGGCGACGCGGGCCATCTCCGACCAGGTGGTGGAATTCTCTCTCATGAACTCCCCCGCAATTTCTAGGGCCGATTCGACGCCCGCCCTCATCTCCTCTGAGAGCTCGATCCTCGACCAGAAGTCGTAATCTTCCCTGAGGTCGGGGTAAAGCTCCCTTATCGCCGTCTCGATGTAGAGGTTGTAGGCCACTGTCCTGGTGGGGTCAAAGGAGAGGACGCCGCATCTAGCTATCTTGTCGAGGTTCTCTTTTATCGTCGGAAAGTAGGCGGGAAATATCTCTGGGCCGGTCCTGAAGATTATCCTCTCTATTCCCAGGTCTGCGAGGACGTTGATCATCTCGAGAGTGATCTTGGCGCAGAAGTCGCAAGCTGAGCCGATGTGGCGCTTCATCACCTTCTCTTCGAAAAGGACGTGGTAGAACTCGTGGAGGAGGGGGTAGGGCTCGGCCTCCGAGAGATATATCCGATAGCCTTCATGCTTATGGACCGTCTTTCCGAGGACGAAGGGCTCATCACTGATCTCGACCTCGATCTCGACATCGAGCCTCCAGGCCCTCTTCAGCCCCTCTACAATTTTGGTGAGGCCTTCTCCAGAAGGGTCAGAGATCGGATCCACTCTCCCGTTGCCTCTCTCGATGTTCCCACCACGAGCCGTTCGCCCTCCTCCGTCTCCTCGACGACGCCGCAGGCATCGATCCTCTCGCCCGGCAGGGCTTGGCCTGCATAGGTGTGGGTATAGCAGAGGATCTCTGAGATATCGTCGTGGTCGATTTCATAGACCGCGGGGTTGTCGAAGGCAAACTCGGCCTCAATGACGCGCCCCTCGATCCTTCGCCTTCCAGCCTTTTTCCCCGGAGGGAAAGGCGGCCTGATCTGATCCCAGTCCCTGGTGAAGAGGAGGTCGAAGTAGGTCGCGTCCACAAGCCCCCGGTTCCCCTTCCTCCTCTCGTGGAGGACGAACTCGTCGCGACTGATCTCCGGGACCCTCTTTTGGTAGATCTTATCCCAGGTGGCCTCGTCCAGATCCCGGATCCTTCCATCCTCCTCTTTTGCCCTCTCGATGAGGTCCCTCGCCCGCCACCAATCCCTCCCGTAGACGAGGAAGTCTATGTCGGAGGCAGGACCATCTAGCCCCACCAGGATTGAGCCCGTGATCCCCATCATCTCCTGGGGGACGCCGCCCTCTTTCAGGACCGAGACTATCTCTCCAACCCTGTCGTCCCTCTCCGCCACCTTTGGAAGCTCCTTTTCGGGCCGATAGATTCGTAGGATGTCCTCCTCGGGGACGACATGGACGTCTTGGATGTACTCGGGCTTTTCTCTCCGGAGAAACTCGTAGGCCATCTCGAAGTCGAGCTTCCGATACCTAACGCCGCCGGTCGTTCTCTCCCCATCTGGATCAGGGACATACCGCAGCATTGATCTGATACCCTCGGGGTGGTGGTAGTCTACCACCGCAAATATCCAGCCGTCTACAGTCTGGAGGAAATCTCTAATTCTCGCTCTCATCCTAATAGCTCCAGCACTCTCTCCATCCCCGCTCCCTCCCTGATCACCTTTCTCGCCGCGAGGTCGAAGAGGGTTGAGGGCCGGCCAAACCGCGACCTTCCCCCGTCCAGGATGACATCGACCTCGCTCGTGATCTTCGGATCCAGCTCCTCGATGCTTGCAGGCGGCTTTTGGCCTGAGAGGTTAGCGCTCGTCGAGGTGATGGGGCCTATCATTCCGATCAGCTCCAGGGCCACAGGGTGGTCTGGGAACCTGATCCCCACCATAGGCGATCCAGCCGTCACGATGTCTAGAAGGTCCGGGCCCCTCTTGACGAGGATTGTGACCGGTCCCGGGAGCACCTTCCGAAGGAGGGAGAGGTCTTCTTCATCGATGGACGCCACCTGCTCCATCATCTCGAAGCTGGCGACGGCCACCGATAGGGGCATCGTACGGTCTCGCCTCTTGATCTTGAAGATCCTCTCCACCGCCTCGGGGATGAAGACTGAAGCGCCGATACCGTAGACGGTCTCGGTGGGATAGACTGCCGTCCCTCCCCGAGCCAGAACCTCTGCCGCTTTGGCGACCGCCTTTTCAGTCATCTCTTCTTGATGAAGGCGATGTCGCCCAGGGTCAGACCCCTGCCGCCCTTGCCCGACTTCCATTCCTCGTCGCTCAGTTTATCGGTCAGCTTCACGTTCAGCTCACGTTCGAGCTTGATCCTCACCGAATCCTCGGGGATGATCTCGTGCCTCTCGATCTTTCTGATGAGGGAGGCCTTCTCCTTGATCTTGATCCCCAACTCTTCGGGGGTCAGGTCCATCCCCTCCCGGGCCTCTTTGACGATCCTGCCGTATTCGGGAACTATCTCTGGCATCTCCCTGAACTCGTCGCGGCGGGGCTTGGGCCTGGGCGGCGCCCTGAAGGCCCGCTCATGAGGAACGACCTTTCTGGGTACAGGCGAAAACTTATCTGCGACCTCTCCAAACCGGGCGCAGCTGTTGCAGACCTGCAGTTCAGATCCGTCGATCACCACTTTTCTTGGCTTGCCGGAGATCTCTGTACCGCATATCTCACACTGCATATTTGCTCATCTCGGAAAAGTTTAATAGCAGTCACCGTTAAATACGCTTTGGAGATCCCATGGACGAATCGCGAGTCGGCGCTGATTTTTCGCGCTACCTGATGGACAGGATGCGTCAGCTTGAGGAGAGAAACCTCGCTCTTCGAGAGCAGAAGGATCGGGTGGAGGGCGAAAAGCGCGTCATGGAGAACCAGAAGCTCAAGTTCGAGCGCGAGGTGAGAAAGCTGCGGAGCGAGCTTGAGCGTCTGAGGAGCGGGCCCCTGATTGTGGGCACGATCCTGGACGTTCTGGACGATAACCGGGTGGTGGTCAAGAGCAGCACAGGCCCTCGATTTGTCGTCAACGTCTCTCAGTTCATCGAGGGGGACCTCAGGCCCGGAACCAGAGTCGCATTGAACCAGCAGTCCTTCTCCGTTATGTTCGCCCTGCCATCATCCCACGATCCCGCCGTCTTCGGCATGGAGATCGAGTCTGCTCCTGATGTTGATTTCGGCCAGATTGGGGGGCTTGAAGACCAGATCTCAGAGATCAGAGAGATCGTGGAGCTGCCCCTGAAGAGGCCAGACCTCTTCGTCAAGGTGGGGATAGAGCCACCGAAGGGCGTTCTTCTCTACGGACCTCCAGGAACAGGAAAGACCCTTCTCGCGAAGGCCGTCGCCCGCAGCACCGAGGCGACATTCCTCAGGGTGGTGGGAAGCGAGCTCGTTCAGAAGTACATCGGGGAGGGCGCGAGGATGGTGAGGGAGCTCTTCGAGCTAGCCCAGAACAAGGCTCCCGCCATAATATTCGTCGACGAGCTGGACGCCATCGGGTCCAGGAGGATGGACGGGGCGACGAGCGGCGATCGCGAGGTTCAGAGAACCCTCATGCAGCTTCTGGCGGAGATGGACGGCTTCGACCCCCGGGGCGAGGTGAAGCTGATTGCGGCCACCAACAGGCCCGACATGCTCGACCCGGCCCTTCTTCGGCCAGGGCGGTTCGACAGGCTGATCTACGTTCCCCTGCCCAACAAGGAAAGCAGACGTTCGATCCTATCGATTCATACGGCCTGCATGAATCTCCACCCCGATGTGGACCTGAAGCGGATCGCAGACTTAGCCGAGGGCGCCAGCGGTGCAGACCTGAAGGCCCTGGCGACGGAGGCCGGGATGTTCGCGATCCGCGAGGAGAGGGACGTCGTCTGCCACCGGGACTTCGAGAGGGCCCGCGCCAAGATCTCAGATTCACATTCCGAGACGACCAAAGAGGTCTCAGAGGTGGCCTTCGGCCAGTACGCCTGATAGAGTTGCCGTTGGGGCCTTTTCGACACCATTTTTCTTGGCGGCAAAAGATCATAACGCAATCGTTTGGCTACACCTCAAACTTGGTGGGGTTTTTCATGGAGGTTGAAACTCTGAAGAGGCTCGCCCTCCTCGGGGCGATGAAAAAAGACGTGACTTTATCGTCCTCGACCTTCGCATCATTGATCGGATCAAGCCCCCAGACGGCATTGGAGAGGCTCTCAGTCCTGGAGGAGGAGGGCTACATTGAAAGGGTCGTATCCAATGAGGGCCAGAGGGTGAGGATCACCCATGAGGGCGTCCTGCGGCTGAAGGCGGAGTACAGGGACTACCAGAAGATCTTCGGTGAACTCCAGGTTGTGAGGATAAAAGGAAAGGTCGCTTCCGGCCTGGGGGAGGGACAGTACTACATATCCAGGGAGGGCTACATGAGGCAGTTTTCCGAGAAGCTCGGCTTCGATCCCTCACCCGGCACCCTGAACCTGCTATTGGATGAGCCCTTCGCCCTCAGCGAATCCGATTTCAAGTCGGTCAGGATCGAGGGCTTCGAAGACGAGGGGAGAACCTTCGGAGCGTGCTGGTGCCGTCTCGCCAAGATCGACGGCATAAAGGGGGCCATCGTGCGGCCCGAGAGGACGAGCCGCACTGCCACCCTCCTGGAGCTGATTGCGCCCGTTAACCTGCGGAGGTCCCTGAGCCTTTCAGACGGCGACGAGGTGGATGTGATATTGGAATGAAAGAATAAGATGCAAAAATAAAATGATTTATAAATAATTTAACCACTCATAAATCCCTGTGACTTATGATACGATTCGTTGCCCTAAATGAACGAACCGCGGGATATCGCCAATTAGCACCCGACGGTGAAGGATCTCTTTCCGATAGCCAAGAAGTACGGGGCGTCCCCTCAAGTCAAAAAGATCTACTTTCCGGGAACACCGGACCCTCCCCTCCTCTCCAACTCTTCCTGGTACTCCAGCGTCCTCAGCTTCATCTCCCGAGCCTCGGATTTTGTTGGGTCCAAGAGGATCACCCGATCGAAGGCCTCAATCGCTTCCTCGTACCTTTCGAGGGCCAGGAGGGCGATTCCCCTCACCATCCAGCCTGGGACGAAGTCGGGCATCGTCTCGACCAGCTCCTCGGCGAGATCCGCCACGGCATCGTACCTCTTCATCTTCGAGAGGGGTCCAAGCTTGTTGAACTTATAGCTGGGCTCCTCAGGTTCAAGCGTGAGGAGAAAGTCGAGGAAGTCGATGGTGGCCTGAAGGTCCCCTCGGTCGTAGATCGCCCCCGCGAGGTCGTTCCACTCTTCGGGGTCCCGGAGGCTCGGGGCTTGGCTGACGCCCTCCCGATACGTATCCTTCGCCTCGTCAATACGATCGAGGTTCCTGAGGGTCATCACCTTCGAGATCCAGCCCCGGACGTGGTCGGGCTTTGCCTCGATCGCCCTATCGAAGTACTCGATCGCCCCCTCGTCGTCGTTCTTGAGGGCTAATATCCCGCCCAGGAGGTCCAGAAGCTCCGGATCGTTGGGCTTAATCTCAACGGCCCTTTCTGCAGAGGCCCTTCCGTCGTCCAGCCTCCCCGCCCCCAGGTACGCGACCGCCAGCTTGTACCACGCTTCGACGTCGGACGGGTCGGCATCGACGAAGCTTTTGAAGAACTCCACAGCCTCCTCGAACCTGTCCGTGTGCATCAGGAAGATACCATCTTCAAACCTGCTTTCTGCCATATAACTAGCGCCTCCGGGGACGAGCGATCCAACTCTTGCGAGCCCGGCCATGAGCTTGAAATCGTGAACTTGAATATCCGGCTCTGACTTCGCTTCGTTTCAGGTCGATTCCCATATTATAAAAACTTCTTCGCCGCCCCAATGATCGGGAGATATGTTCGGTCAGAACCTCTATGAAGGGGCCGAGCCCTCCCCCTCCTCCGCCACCATCCAGTTCGAGGCGTCGAGGACGACTCCCTCCCCGAAGATGGCGTCCCCAGATGAACCCTCAGCCACGTCCATCGCCCGCCGGGGCTTCCTCTTGACGACGACCATAGGCGGCTCGGGAAAGGGCTCCGAGAGGCTTCGGTATTTCCGGACGATTTCCTCGATCTCCCCCTCGTCGACGAGGCCGATCCGATCGATCACCTCCACCTGCTGCTGGAACCTCTCGATAGCCTCCTTCGATAAATTCTCTATGAAGGGTATAGCCCCCTTTGAGCCCAAGATCCTTCCCTCTCCATCGATCCCATTTCTGTGAAGAGCCAGAATGGAATCCCCCGGCAGGTGCCCCTTCGATTCTGCGCCGCATACCAGGAGGAACCGGAGGTTGGGGTTTGATATCAGATTTGCCACCACCTTCTCCACGCCGAGATTCTCGGTCTTGCAGGGGCCATAGATCGCCGCCCCCCTCGCCCTCAGGTTGCTTGCGAGAGTCACCACAGCAATCTGTGATCCGAGATCCTCCAGCCTGTAATCCCCCCTTATCGGCGGCCAATTCTGGAGGTCGGAAGGCAGATTCTGGTCGTCTTCGGCGTGATCATCACGATTCGAACTGACGGAATCTTCGCCGGTCATCATGATCTGCGTGGGTTTACTGGTTTAAATGATTTAACTGCCTACAACGGGCAATTTACAAGCAAGAAGGTTAAATATGAAAAAGACGACGCTTATACTAATTTGGAAAGTTCGATGATCTGGAGAGCTGGAACGCTACCGAGTTACAGAGGGAGAGGCTGACTGAAAAATGGCATCTTATGAGGAGCGAATTCTCAAGGCGATAGAAGATTCAGAAGTTGGGCTGACCACCGTGGACGTGGCAAAGCAGGCTGGGATCAGCAAAACCACGGCCATAAAGTACCTTTCAGTCCTGAAATCCGAAGGCAAATGTGAGTTCGTGGAGGTAGGGCCCTCAAAGCTATGGAGGTCCAGCGAGCCTAAAGAGGCGGCCATAATCCCTGAGAACGTCGAGTGTCTCGAGGATTTCGAGGCCGCACTGAAGAAGGGCAACGATTTGGAGATGGCATCTTTTAAGTTGTCGGTGGTAGCTCAGCTCGAGGAGATTTCTGATGACGTGACCATCTCCATGTCCTTCAAAGTTAAACCGGAGAAGGTGGAAACTTTCATGAACCTCATGAAGAAATGCGTACTTCAGACTGAGTAAAGTCGGCCCCCGACTTGATGAGCATATCTAACTCTCGAAAATCAGCCTTAAATATGACATGTGCTAACAAGTAGCCCTGGAGATTTGGGATGAAAAATATGCGGATACCGTCTGAAATCTTCGACTTCTTCGGGGTCGAAGAGGGTCAGACGCTTCTCGTAAAGGGGATGCCGGGCACCGGAAAGACGACCCTGGCTCTGGAGATTATGAACTCCGTCTGCAATAAGATGAACGGGATGTACATCTCCACCCGGGTAAACCCCCTTCGAGTCTACGGCATGTTCCCTTGGATCGACGAGATTATCCCATCCAATAACGTAGTAAACGCCACCCAAAAGATGCTCCTTGAAAGCCTAAAGAACGTATGCCAGGAGGGCTCCGGCTACGAGGTGGTCCTCGATTTCTTCAAGACATTTTTGGACCAGGCCGAGGACATGGACGACCCCATGATCGTCATCGACAGCTGGGACGCCGTCATAAACTACACAGCCCACCTCCTCGGAGACGCTCAGCACAGTCTAGAGCAGAACATATGCGAGTTCGCCCGGGACATGGGAATTCACATGATCTTCGTGAGCGAGTCGGCGGATTTGATGCCCCTCGACTACATCGTCGACGGCGTTGCGACCCTGAGGAACGTCAGGATTACATCCTCCATATCCAGCGAAAGCCGTCCTGAAGGGATGACGACGAGGTATGCACGAGAGATCGAGCTGGACAAATTGAGGGGGGTGGAGATCAAACAGAAGGTGTACACCTGTACCCTTTATGGCGGAAGGTTCTGTTACTTCGAGCCTGCGTTCGGATATGTCAGCCCTCAGATACGGATCTTGAGCGATGGGGACAGGATAGCCGACCCATGCGACGACCGCATCTCCACAGGGATAAGCGACTTCGACAAGATCACTGGTGGCCTGGGTCTTGGTTCTTGCAACGTCCTAGAAATCGATCACGGCGTCGGAAAGAGGTACTACCAGGTGCTGACGGCTCTCGCCTCAAACTCCGTCAAGAACGGAAAAGCGGTCCACATAGTTCCGAGCATCGGCTATCAGATCACTCCCCGAGATGTCTTTGTCCCCTCCAACGTGATGGTGCTGGAGCCGGGAGGCGATCGTGACCAGTGGTACGAGACTCTCTTCAAGCACTGGGACACCCTGAGAGAGAGGACGGGCCGGCCGATCCTCAACATTCTGGGCCTCGACTCGATGGAGTTCGCCTTCGGCTACGAGAGGATGCTGAACGCCACCAGCCGCATGTTTCAAAAGTGGAAGGAGACCAGTGACGTCAACGTGGTGGTGGTGAAGTCGGGCCAGAAGAGCATAAGAATGACATCCCACATAGCTGACACCTACTTCGTCATCAAGGAGCTGAACGGGGGTCTCTGCACCTACGGCCTGATCCCCCGGACCGAGCCCCACTATATGGTCTGGGACAAGAGTAACAACATCAGGCTGATACCCATCGTTTGATTTCAGCCTATTGTCCGATTAAGGGCCTGCCCTTCTAGATATTCCATATTACACCCAGTGGTCGCCCTCAGCCCCGATCTCCTTCTTCCAGATGGGGGCTCGTCTCTTAATCTCGTCGATGACGTATTCGCACCCCAGAAAGGCCGCTCGCCGGTGGGCCGCTGTGCAGACTATCAGGACGATCTCTTCCCCCACCGAGAGTGTTCCTATCCTGTGGATCATGTCAACGGACAACAGGTCGAACTTCTCCATCGCTTCCTTCTGGATTGTCTTCAGCTCCTCCCTCGCCACCTCACAGTAGGCCTCCACCTCCATCCCCGAAATCCCATCGTCTCTGACGGTGCCCAGGAAGGATACAACGGCCCCCGCATCGGGCCGCTTCGCCCCCGCCAAAATCTCTTCGATTGCGATTCTCTCCTCGGTGATCTCGATCAAGCCAAGGCCTCCGTTTTCATCCGCCGGAGAAGGGCGGGAGCAATGCCACCTCGTCCCCCTCCTCAAGAGCCGTCATCGAGAGATCAAGATGATCGATTCCCTTTCGGTTCCTGAGGATCGTCACACCATCGCCGACGGCCCCGTCAGAGCGGAATAGATCGCCTTCAAGCTCTGGATGAGAGAGAGAGATAGCTTTCAATAGGTCGCAGAGGGTGGAACCCTCTTCAAGCTCGACGCGATTCTTCTCGCCTGCGATCTCCCTGAACTTTGCAAAGGCCCTCACGAACACCCTCATCTATTAAGCCTCATCTCTTCGCCCTCAACCTCTCAATTTCCTCTTTCCCCTCGATCCTCATGACGAAGGTCCCATAGCAGGGCTTGGTGTAAGGGAAGATCACCTTCTCTTCCTCGATGCCGACGAGGAGCGGCGGAACTCCTATAAGGTGGACGTTGAAGATCCTGTAGCCTGGCGGGACCTCGACGGTATACTTGAAGTTCTTTTTTATGTACTCTCGCGCCTCTTTGAAGGAGCACTGGGACAGGAGTACCTCGTACTTCAACTCCTCGATACAGCTCAATCAATCACCTCGTCTATAAGCCTCTTCAGGGGAACCGGGTCGTGGACCGCCTTGGCCACCAGCTTTCTGCAGTCGAAATCGACGGTCTTTTCCAGCTCTTCGGCCCCTCTTCCGAAGATCAAAAGGAATAGTTCGGCCCCGGAGATGTAGCTCATCGTCCCGGCGTAGGAGATTCCTGCGTCGCTGTGCGCGAAGGCGAAACAGAGTTCGAAGTCCATCTTTCCCTCCGAGATAGAGGCGATGCAACGGTCGATGTTCATCGTCTCGCCGATGTAGTGGCCCATGGGGTCTGCGAGCTTCATCAGCTTTAGGGCCGCTCCTGTTCCAGCCACCACCACCTCGTCTCCCCTTCTCCTAAGATTGTGAGCCAGGTAGAGAGCGATGCTGGTCTGGACTGGGACCTCGGGACAGCCCAGAAGAAGAAGAACCCTTCTCTTCCCGGAATTAATTAAAGCCGCCGCATCCCCAGAACTCTCAGAACCTTCCATGTGATATCATCAGCCTCAGGCCTACTTAAAACTCTTCCACGCCACAGTCGCCGCATCGAGGGTTTCTCTCGATGGGTATCTCGTCGCATTCCGCCCTTAGGCCGTCCCAGATGAGGAGCCTCCCCCCGAGAAGCTCACCTTTCCCGGCCAGGTACTTTATCGCCTCGGATGCCTGGATCGAGCCGATGACGCCGCAGGTGGCTCCCAGAGCGGGGCTCGTCTCCTTGGGGGGCGAGCGAGGAAAGATGCATCTGAGGCACGGAGTCTTTTCTGGGATGACGGTGGTGGCCTGGCCGTTGAAGCCGGATATCGCCCCATGAAAGAGGGGAACCCCAATCTCGATGGCTGCCCTATTGAGGAGGTACCTTGCGGGGAAGTTGTCCAGGGCGTCGATGACCAGATCGGCTTCGCTCACCAGGTCCGCCAGGTTATCCTCGTCGGCGAAGAGGGCAACCGCCTCTACATCGACCTCAGGGTTGAGACCCAGAACAGTCTCAGCCGCTGAGACAGCTTTGGAACGCCCAACATCTCTCGCCCCGTGGAGAATCTGGCGGTTTAGGTTGCTAATTTCTACGACGTCGCCGTCGACGACGATGATCCTCCCCATCCCGGCGACGGCGAGATAGGCGGTGACTGAGGACCCCAGGCCCCCTGCCCCGACGACGAGAGCGGTCGCCTTCTTTAAGCTCTTTTGGCCCTCGACCCCGAAGAGCCTGATCTGCCGCTCGTACCTTCCAGATTCCTCCAAACTGTCCATTTCAAGCCTCAAAATGTAGTATAATATGGCTAATATATCAATCGATCAGAGGGCCAGCCTCAGCCGCCCACCACCGCCGAGAAGAGCGCCACCTCATCACCCGCCGCCAAGGCCGTATCTGGGCCGTTCAGCGACTCGGAGTGTCTCCCGTTGACCATGATGTTCACGTCTTCTCGGACCCTGCCGGAGGAGTCGAAGATCTGATTATCAAGGTCGACGGACCTCGAAGCCAGCTTTTTCATAAGGTCGAATACTGTGGAGCCTTCGGGAAGGTCGACCTCCATCTCCCTGTCCAGGAGGTCTCTGAACCGTGCGTAGGCCTTCAGTCTGATTATCATGGTTGTCCTGCGATCTCCTTTATCCGCTTTAGGGCTTGTATGGCGTCGTCCCTCTTCAGGTCTCTCTTCTCTTGAAGGAATCTCCTAAAAGCCTCTCGCTGTGGCTCATCGATCCCCTCTGCCATCTCCAGGATCTGTTCATAGGTTCTTTTCGGGAAGTAGAGGGACGATGCGCAAGCAATGAGCTTCTCGCCCGCCTCCGGCTCGATATATCCCAACTCCACAGCGGCCCTGACGTTGTCCCTGATGTTCACCAGAGGCTCGGATAGGGGCTCGAATTTGATGGGATCAAATATGAGGGCCACCTCGTCGTCGGAGATGAGGACGTCCTCCTGGTAGAGCCGGAAGATCTCGCCCACCCCCTCCATCCCGAAGGGATGAAGCTCTGCGGCCCTAAGGGCCCCCATGCTGGAGGCGCCGACGACGGCTACCCCTCTCTCCAGGACGGCGAGAATCTCCTTGTGAGCTACGGCGCTGTCCTGGAAGAAGACGCCGTCGATGAGCCCTACGATTTTGGCGCCCTCCTTCGCGGCCCTGAAGACGTCGCCTCTCTTGGCGGGGGGGCGATATTCGGCCTCCAGGATCTCTTCGGCCCTCGCCCTATCTAGGCTTGGCCCGAGAAAGACGACGATTTCTCTTGATCTCATCTCTGCACCGCTTGCCCCGCCGATCCTGGTCCATGGCGCTCTGCTCCAGGCCCGGAACCATCACCCTCACCACAGGGACCCCGATCTCCTCTCGGGTGAGGTCGACGACTATGGCTCTGTCCATCCCAGCCTCTTCGAGCCGTTTCAGCATCAGGTTGATGTCGTCGAGGAAGTCCTCGCTATCCTGGGACTTGATCTCGGAGAAGGGCCTCGTCTCCGAGTCGCCAAACCAGTGTCTGTTCAGCCTCTTGGTCCTATCGTAACCGATCTGTCTCCTGAAATCCGCCGTCGTCGTGTCCTCTCTAGCTCCGTGGATCTGGGTCAGCCTCGACTGGGCGACCTCCGTCAGGGCCCGGAGGACAGCCACCTGGGCGCTGGTGTGGGTTCCCATCCCGATGGTGAGAAGGGCGGGGTCCTTCAGCCTTAGGTCGTCAGAGGCCGCGGCGATGGTGGGGACTCCGACGTCGCTTGTGATATCTTTTATCAGGACGTTCACCTCGGCGGCGGCGAACTTCTCTATGAGCCCCGCCGCGAGGCCGTCCTCCACCTCCGTGACTCGTGGCCCAGTCCTCTTTGCCGCCTCAACGAGGGACCAGGCGTCCCTCTCAATCACCTCGGAGAGGCCGTGGAAGACCGCCTCCTCCAGGACGTTTCCAGAGGCGAGGCCGTTGGTGTTCGTCCGAAATAGCTGCGGATAGTTGGGAGGCATGGGGTGGAAGACCCCGCTCGCAGGGACCATCACCTCCTCTCTTCTGATCAGGTCGTAGCCCTCGACCCAGGGGATGGCCATATCGGGGTTCGCGTCCTGAGGGAGGATCAGGTCCCTCGGGTCGACTGCGTTCGTCTCGGACGCAAGCTTTGAGCAGGTCTCGACCAAAAGTACCCTCTCGTGGACCTCGGCAGAGTACCGCTCGATCCCCTCCATCATAGCCGAGACCCTCGCCTCAGCAGGGGTGGCGCCCTTGCCGTTGTAGACGGAGATCGCCCCCTTATCAGCGGCGGGCCTGATGCTGGAGAAGACGGGGATCCCGATCCGGTCCAGGTTGGTGATGTCGGCCACCCTGGTTATCCCCGCTAGCTCCATCTTGGGCGCTATCCGGTCGAGTGTCTCCTCGGGGGAGAAGGCTCGGTGTGTATCGGTCTTGTACCTTTTTATGCAGGATCTGAGCAACATCCGTTATCAACTCTTAAGCTTGAAGGCGTTCTCAAAGGCAGGCCGCCGGCTTCTGAGGTGGGTGGTCTTTATGGCCCTAAATACATGTCGGGTTTTTTGCCCTTGAATAAGGAACGTTTTCGGGGGACAAGCCTTCAGAGAAAGGACAGAAAGATCCAGTAAACCAGGAGGTTTATGGCTGTGAGGGGGAAGCCCACCTTCACGAACTCTGAGAAGGTGATGGTCGTCCCCCTCCTCTCGCCGTTCTGGACGATGATGACGTTGCTCGCCGCCCCCAGGATCGTCAGGTTTCCGGCGATGGTGCTTCCCGCCGCAAGAGCCATCATCCCCTCGACCGAGGCGTCGAGGTGGGATAAGAGCGGCAAGTATAGGGCGACGAAGGGGACGTTTGAGATGAACTGGCTCAGAAGGGCGCTCGTCGCGAGGATGACGGGAATCGAGGTCGCCTCAAGGCTTGAGCCGTTTATCGCAGCCTGGAATAACCCTGCGTCCCAGACGCTCTCCATCAGGACGAACATGGAGGCGAAGAAGACCAAAGTCCTCCAGTCGACCTTCTTCGCCACCTCGACCCTTCGGGGGCTGAAGACGAGGATGGGCAGGGCCGAAAGGAGGGCGATCTCCGTCAGGCCGAAAGGGGACCCGAAGCCGAAAGAGACCGAGACGATCTTGACCGTGATGAGGGCCACAATCAGGGCGAGGGACGCCCTGGATAGGTGGGCCAGGTGTCGATCGTCCACGCTCTCTCGGCCGTGGTTGAGGACCCGATCCCCAAACTCTCTCCAATAGAAAAGTCTCAGGATCCCGTAAGCGATGAGGAGGTTCGCGGCGGTGGGCAGGGCGAGGTAGCAAAAGAAGGTGACGAAGGGGTTTGGGACCCCGTCACCCAGGGCTATCAGCAGGTTCTGGGGGTTTCCGATGGGGCTTGCGACGCTTCCGATCGTCACTCCAAAGGCGAGGGAAAGGAGGAGGAGCTTGGGGGAGATATCGTATTTTTTCGCGAAGTGGAGGAGGAGGGGGGTTCCGACGATCGCCAGGGTGTCGTTCATCAGGATCGCTGATAAAATCCCCGTCCCAAAGAGGATCGCGAGGATGAGCTGGTCGACGCTACCGGCCCTTCTGAAGATCCGGCTGGAGAGGTTCGCGAGGTAGCCGCTCTCCTCCAGGGCCACCCCGACGACGAACATCCCGGTGAGAAATAGCATCACGTCCAGGTTGATCGCCCGAAGGGCGTCGGCGGGGGAGATCGAGCCGGTGAGAAGGACGGCGACGGAGCCGGCGAACATGATCTGCCAGATCATCACCCTCGTCAGCAGAAGCTGTCTTCCCGCGATGGCCGCGAGGACCGCCGCCAGGACTAGGAGGGAGACGTTCCCGGAGGGCGCTATAGTCTGAGATAGAATCTGGGGGTCGTACATAGGGGGTGGCGGCTCTCAAGCTTTATTTCAGGGGCCAGGCGGCGAATATTCAAGGCCGCTCACTGAAGCGAGCCTGGATATATACGCTTTTCTCTGCCTGTTCAGAACCTCTTAAACTATGAAAATAAATTTACAAGATCCAAAGCTATATTTATTGGCCAGCCTTTGGGCCGTTTGAGGAGATAATTTGACTCGGTCGACCTATAAAACAGGAGATGAAACTTCAAGATCTCTCTTCCCGGGTTTTTGTCTATCAGTTCTGATCGCGGTTTTGCTGACGGATTTGGCTATTTCATCGCCAGACCCATCGGAGAACGAGACCCTAGAGGTTCAGATCCTGGCCATCAACGATCTTTGCGGACATCTTCAGCCGCCTCAGGGGACCGTGAAGGTAGGCTACAACAGCAGCTCCCAGCCCGTCCAGTTGGAAGCCGGAGGCGTCGAATACCTTGCGACCCACATCAAGGGACTGAAGGCGACCAACCCCGAAACGATCCTCGTCTCGGCAGGAGACAACATCGGCGCAAGCCCCCTGATATCGGCCCTCTTCCACGACGAGCCGACGATCGAGGCCCTATCCCTGATGGGCTTCGATTATTCCGCTGCCGGAAACCATGAGTTTGATGAGGGGGCCAGCGAACTTTTGCGGATGCAGTACGGCTGTTGCAATCCTGCTACCGGATGCCAGGATGGAGATCGGTTTGTGGGGGCGGGTTTCGAGTACCTCACCGCCAACGTAGTCATCGAGACGACGAACGAGACTCTGTTTCCCCCCTATGCCGTCCGAAACGTTCAGGGTATCCCTGTGGCCTTCATCGGCGTCTCTCTGAAGAGCACTCCATCGGTGGTGGTACCCTCTGGAGTGGAGGGGCTCAAGTTCATCGATGAGGCAGAGGCGGTCAACGGTTGCGTCGAGGTTCTGAAAGGACAGGGCGTCGAGACGATCGTGGTCCTCGTCCACAACGGCGGCCTCTCGGCAGGGCTTCCCAATGAGGGGATGAACCCGTGCGAGGCTATCGAGGATATAGTCAACCGGACCGACGATGAGGTCGACCTCTTCATCACCGGCCACAGCCGTCAGGCCTACATAGCGGAGATAGACGGACGGCCCGTGACCCAGGCCGGATTGGAGGGGAATTTCATAACGGACATCGATCTCGTCATCAGTTTGAAGACTAAAGACGTGGTCGAGGTGAGGGCGAAGAACGTGGCCGTGACCAGGGACGTTCCCAAAGATCCGGCAGTCTCTCTTCTGTTGGAGAAGTACGCTGACTTGGTGGGACCTCTGGCAAACAAGGTCACAGGGTCAGTCACTGCCGACATATCGAAGACCTCAATCGAATCGGGCGAATCCCCCCTGGGCGACCTGATCGCCGATGCTCAGCTCTGCGCCACCTCCTGCAACGAGAGCGCGGTGGTGGCCTTAACGAACCCAGGCGGAATCCGCACCAGCATTCTCTTCAACAAGATCTCAGGAGATGAAAAGCCCGGCGAGGTGACCTACCAGGAGGCCTTCGATGTACAGCCCTTCGGCAACAGCCTGACTGTGATGAACCTGACGGGGGAGCAGATCGACATGATCCTCGAAGAGCAGTTCGATAATCCAGGCCCGGGTCAGAATCGGATCCTTCAGGTATCGAGGGGTTTCACCTATGCCTGGTGCGAGTCTGCGCCAACGGGAAGCAAGGTCGACATCTCCAACATCAAGATCGACGGCACGCCGATAGACCCCAACCAAACCTACAGGGTTGCTGCAAACTTCTTCCTGGCGGAAGGTGGAGATGGCTTCGTCACCCTTAAGGAGGGTGTCGATCGGATCTGCGGCATCACCGACCTGGAGGCTCTGGTAAATTATCTGAAGGAGAATTCGCCGGTCTCTCCGCCACCGATGGGCAGGATATCCTTTGTGTAAGAGGTGTTCTGCGGGCTTTCGGCCCCGATGACCGCGATCCCCTTCTCTCCAAGGCCCACAAGGGGTCACTTCCTCCAGCCGACGGTGGCGTTGGGGATGCTGTCGACCTCCGAGAAGTAGGGCTTGATGTCGACGAGAGGCGAGCCCTCCATGGCGTCGAGACCCCGAACCCTCAGCCTCCCTTCCTCGATCCCCAGAAGCTCAACTATCCCGATGCCGATGGGGTTGGGCCGGTTAGGAGATCTGGTAGAGAAGACCCCGTGCTCCTTTCCGTCGTAGGGAGGAAATGCCTTGAGCATCTTTCGATCAGCTCGGTCGAGCCAGTAGAGGAGGATGAGGTGGGTGCACCCCTCCACGTCCGTGAGCCCCGGGAGGAACTCCTCGAAGACCTCCACCTCGCAGACCTCATTTGAATGCCGCCCTTGGAACGGGGCCTCGGCCTTCGTCTTGAAGGGGGAGTGAATTATGCCGATCTGTTTGAGGTTCATGGCGATGGGTTTGTATTCGAAGGGAAAAAAGGGCTTCGGAGGATAACCGTCGGGGCAGATTTATCCCCGTCACCTGAATCCGGGCGTTCGTCTCTTCTGGAGGCGATGGAAGTGCCCGAATGGATCCGAAACCAGCAAATCTGGCGTCACCGGTGTGCGGTCAGAAGGCCCTCGATGGGCCAGCAGCTGGATAGACGACAATTACCTTTTAGGTCAAATTAGCGGCGGAGCACCCCGCCCCAGTGTCGGCGGGATATCCGTTTAAAAAGCCGTTTGAGCTGCATTTTCTTCTAATTTCCCCCTCCGAACCCCACCATCCGACCGGAACCTTTATATTCGACAAATGCCGTAGTATAGTACGGCATGTAACGTGCCATTTCCTCCCTCCTTTACCCTCTATTTTTTTCTTCTTCAATAACTCCAAGCCTTTTCGTCTCCTTTAAATAATACCAGATCCCCCCTTTTCACCATATGCCAGACCCTCTGCGGAAGATCGACGACCTGGTCTCAGCCCTGGAGGAGCTCCGTCTCCACGTTGGGCCCGCCGACCTCCAAGTGGGAGAGAGGAAGGTGAACGGCCAGCTCTACATCCCCCTGGCCAACGCCTGCCTCCGGAACAGGGCCGCCCTCCTCTATGGAGGGATGGGCGCGAACAAGACGACCCTGGTGAACCTTCTGGGATCGGCCTTCTTGGGCCTCTCCTTCGACGAGGTCGAGAACCGGATGGTTACGGGCCACCCCGAGCAGACCGAGGAGAAGATCGTGGGGTTCATCGACCCGCGCCAGTGGTCCTCTTCCCCGGCCCCGTCTCACCGATCGTCGAAATCCTCGATCAGTTCGCTGTCGTCGTCTTCATTTTCATCCTTCGACGAGGAGGTTGAAGCGATCGAGGTCCTCTGGACCCCCTGGGCGAGGTCGAGGTGGAAGGTGATAAATGAGATCAACCGATTTCCATCCGGAAAGCAGAACCTCTTTTTGGAGCTGCTCCAGAAGCGGAAGGTGAGCTACGCCGGGGAGACCCTAGACCTGGGGGATACCTGTTACTTCGCCACCATGAATCCCGACTTCAGCGCCACATATCCCCTCGACGAGGCCCTCCTCGATCGGATATCTATCTCGGTCCCTGCGACCCAGCCCGATTTTCTCGCAAGTCTCGCTCTCGCTGAGAGGGAGAAGGAGGTCTATGAGCTGGCCGAGTCCCTCCCCCGTCTATCATCCAAGGAGTTCGACAGCCTTCCTGGAATGGTCGCTGCAGTGAGCCTCGATAGCCGGGTGGAGCTCTCGATAATCTCCCTTCTCCGGGACTTCACCCTCTGCGAGAGGGCCCCCGCCTTCGACAAGACTCAGCTATCCGGCGGGTCTAAGCCGAGCCGGGGCCTATGCGCTGGGTGCCATTACTTCAACAATCCCGAAGTCTGCTGTTGGCAGGTGGACGAGGGTCTATCCGACAGGGTGAGACAGGACCTCCGATCCTACACCAGGGCTTTGTCCCTCCTCCTGGGTCTTGGGGGTTCGGGAGAGTTGATCGAGGTCCTGAGGGCCGTGGCCCCCTACGTCATCTGGCATCGGCTCTCCCCCAACAGGACGATGCTGGAGCGACCCCCTTACTACAGGGCCGGGCGGCTTCAGTACATAAAAGACCTCGTCGAAAAGAGCATCAACCGGACCCTGAACGAGCGAGGAGAGATGAACATGATCTTCGCCCGGGCCGTAGACGGAGAGATATCTCCTAGAGAGGCTATAGAAGAGCTATCGGGGTACGACGACCCCATCGCCAGGCTCGACTACGCGAGAGCCCTGGAGAGGATGGTTTGAAGCTCTCTGGGTTCATGGACCAGGCCTATGGGGGGAAGGTCAGAGGGAAGAAGAGGCTTGAAGAGAAGAGGGGCGAGTTTCTCCTGGGCTTTGAAGACCTTGCCCAGAGGCTGAAAGAGAGGCCGAAGAGGGCTGAGGTGGAGGCTCTCGCCCCAAAAGATGCTAACTCGATAGTCGACCTCGTCCTCTCGTCCTCGCCAAAGGGCAGGAGAGAAGAGACGATCTATGGCATTTTAACCGGCCTCGCGGCCGAGAGGCTGGCGGAGCCCCTCGTCATACCGCCCCGAAACTACGCCGGCCTGGAGATGAAGAGGGGGACGATCGTCCTGGACGGCGCTGCTCCGGCCACCGGGCCGAAGAGGGTCTCGGGCGGGGCGGGTCAGACCCGGCCTCAGGGCGCGAAGGCCCACCACCTTGGGGAGAAGATGTCCGGAGGAAGGCTGATAATCCGGGGCGGCGCCGGAGACTACCTGGGCCAGGAGATGAGGGGTGGCGGCATCGTCTGCTCATCCTCCGGCGATTATGCCTTCCGGAATATGACGGGCGGCTGGGGGGTCGTCAAAGGCAACGCCGGAAATTATCTCGGGGTCGGAAACTCCGGCGGCAGGATCGTCGTCAAGGGGAGGGTCGGAGCCAGGGCGGGCTGGCTGATGCGGTCGGGGAGGATACGGGTGGGAGAAGACGCCAGCGAGTACCTGGGCCTCATGATGGGCGGCGGCTCCATCTCCATTGGGAGGAGGGCCGGTCCCAGGGCTGGGTGGCGGATGAAGGGCGGTCTGATCGAGGCAGCAGGTTATGGCCCCGAGGCGGGAGATGAGAAGGTTGGGGGCAGAATACTCCGAAGAGAGGATCTATAAGGTCTGGGAGAGGTCCCGGGCGAGCTGGCACCGTCCCCAGCTTCCAAGGCCGATCATCGACGGGTCTGAGGATGCCGACGGCTTTCCCTTCAAAAACTACAGGATCGTCATCGATTCGGATGCCCTCGAAAAGGGCGAGATGTATCTGGAGAACTTCTTCGACCATCTGATCGTCCACTATCTCTTCTGCCCGCGGTCCCTGGAGACGGCGGGAAGGCTCTCTCTTGCGGCCCTGGAGGGTCTGGAGAAGAAAGGTAACGAGAGGGACCAGGCGAGGAGGATGGTGAACATCTTCTCCGACATCGTCGTCGATACCTTCCGCCTGGAGAGAAGCGCGGAGGACGAGGAGAAGGTTCTCCTCGGCTGGAGGGATTTTGCGAAGCGGAGCCTATCGCCCCTGGACGAGGCGGTGGTGGGGCTTCTCGCCGAACTCTGGAATGTGGACCTTCCATCGTCGGACCGGCCCGAGTCGGAGATGCTTCTCTCGATCTTCAGCTGGGGCGTGAAGGACAGGTCGAAGTGGCCGAGGCAGTGCATGCAGATGGCGAGGGTCCTCGGCACCCTCGCGCCGGGAATCCTAGGCTCCGGCATGGTCCCCTCCATCGAGGGGCTGGGCGGAAACGCCCATTCGGCCCCGCTGTCGGGGCTCGCCTCGGATCTTGAGCCGGATATCTATCGAGAGGCGCTGTCGGTTCTGGGGCTTGAAGGGGATCTCTTGCGCTGGTACCGGGACCAGAGCTACAGCATAGTGATCAGACCGACGAGTCGCGCGAGAGAGAGCTGTTACCCCTCAAGCCTTGTCAAGTGGCGGATCTCAGATCCCCCAAGTGAGCTTGACGTCGCCTACTCCCTCAGCCTCGCCCCCCGGCTGATTCCCGGAGTCACCACCTATCGGCGGGTGCAGGAGTGCTGCGGGATGGCGGCGGGATCAGAAAAGGTCCCTGACCTCCTCGTCGTCCTGGACAGCAGCGGTTCCATGGGAGGCCACCGCCGGGGGACCAAGACCCATGCTGCGACCCTGGCCGCCCTCAAGGCTAGCAGCTTCGCCCACTCCCAGGGGGCGGAGCTCGCGGCCATCAGTTTCAGCGACCGGATGGTCGTCCAGGAATGGACGAGGGATCTCGTCGCCGCAGAAAAGGTCCTCGTCCAGCACCTGGGGTCCCGGACTCACATCCCCGGTGAGGAGGTGCTGGGCCTGGCGGGAGAGAGGCCCGGCTGCCTGATCCTCTGCATCACCGACACCCACATCCAGAACCTCTACAACGAATGGGACTCGATAAAGGAGGCGACGGCCCTCGGACGCTTCGTCCTCTTCTCCATCGACGAGGCGAACAAGAACAAGCAGGTGGACGAGGCCCTCGGCGACCTGGGGGCCGTCTACCGGATCAACCGGCTCGAAGACCTCCTCGCGCTCGTCATCGAGACGGCCGAGGAGGCCTACCGGCCCCAGGAACCCCACCAGGGGCGGCAGAGCGGGGAAAGTTTTATCTCCTCTGAACGAATGGGGACAGGCTGAAGTGCCGGGGTAGGGTAGCTGGTCATCCTTTGGGACTGTGGATCCCATGACCCGGGTTCGAATCCCGGCTCCGGCCTGAACTACCAGCAATTAAATGGCTGAGGGTTATCGCCTTTCTCCGATCTTCCACCTCCATCTCATCGCCAGCCATCGCCATCGGACCTGGCGGCTTCTATTACAGCTCTTCTCCGCCGGACCCTCCCTCCCGATGCAGGATGCTCAAGGGGCATCATCGTATACCGTCATCGCAGCGATGGTTCTGCAAGTCAAAAACATTCCTCGGTTTTGAGAGGATCCTCTCGGGAAGAAAAGCTTAAATCGATTCGCTGAAAATAACAGGGTAAAAGTGGGTGGTTAGTCATGAATAACTCAAGATTTGTGCAGATCGTGTTGTTGGTGTCCGCCTTATTTGTAGGGCTGGCCTTCGCTCAAGATGTCACTCCGGAGGACATCATGCAGGAGCATGATGAAGCTGTGACTATAACAGGCCTTAACACCGGGGACGACGACGAGTGGGTGGAGATCACAAATCCCGGAATGGCGATTCAGGATTTCACCTTCTGGACCCTGGAGGATGAAGGGAACAACACCTACTCCTTCGCCGAAGGCTTCGTCCTCGCCCCCGGAGTGGCCGTCAAGGTCCACACTGGCGAAGGAAACGACACCGAGATCAACCTCTACTGGGGCCGAGACGACTTCGTCTGGGATGACGGAGAGGTGGCGACCCTGATCGACGCCACCGGCGAGATCGTGGCCAAGTATCCGGAAAGCTCCTGAGCTTGCGGTGCGGATTTCGCCTCGTCATTATTTTTAACGAATACCCACCGCAGAGCTGCGGGTTGCACGCGTACCGCCTCAATTTGCCTCAGGGGTGGATGGCATTCTATCTTCCAGCTCTTCCTCAGAATTTGAGTTCGCCTCGCCCGCCTCGTCTTCCATCTCCCGGCTCGCCGTCAGGCTCTCGTTGTAATATTCCAGAGCCTCCTCGAACTGGTTTGTAAGCTGATAGACGGTACCGATCTGGTGGAGGGTTGCAGCCTCTCCCGCCCGGTTCCCCATCTCTCTATTTATCGCCAGGCTCTCGTTGTAGTACTCCAGTGCTTCCCGAAACCGGTTCGTATCCCGGAAGACTTTCCCGATCTGGTGGAGGGTCGTCGCCTCTGCCTCTCGGTCGCCGATCTCTCGATCGATATCGATGCTCTTCTTGTAGGCGTCGACAGCATCTTCGAATCGAAGCATCGACTGCAAAACCAGTCCCTTCTGTTTGAGGGTGGTCGCGAGCATCCCTTTGTCCCCCGTCTTTTCTGCGCAGATCTCCGCTCGCTCCGTGAACTTGAGGGCTGGATCGAGGTCGAGGAGGGCATACATCCTCCCTCCGAGGCGAAGGTTAGGCTCCAGGGCCCGCTCATAATCTTTGGAGTAAAACAGATGTTCTGCAATGAAGATCTCCACAAGCTGCTTATCGAGATAAGTTCTTTTCATCTCTCCATCACTTCATCCCGACTTTGCGCTATCTCCATCTCCATATGATCAAGGCATTTTGATCTTCTGGGTTTGGCTCAATCCTCGCCCTTTTGCGGTCCTCCTCCGCTGAGGCAATCGTCGCTCCGTGGGCTGCAGGAATGAGTTCTATATCCAAAGTATTTTAATCTTGTTCGGTCTGAGAAAAAGTAGTGGGTTCGGGGTCTGACCCGGTAGTGTTAAAGAATGGATGGCGGTCTGCTTAGGCCTCAGTCTCTTCCTCTCCGCCCGGCCCCCCGGGTTCTATGTAGGCGGGCTCGTCGATCCTTCTCCCGCAGTGGGGGCAGACGACCGCCACCTCCACTTCGCAGACGCCCTCCTCCTCCCGCCGGCGGTGGACCTCCTCGACGAAGCCTGAGGCCAGGATCCCCGCGGGGAGGGCGAACATCCCGATCCCCACCAGGATCACCAGAGCTCCGATGAACTTTCCGACCGGCGTTATCGGGTAGACATCCCCGTACCCCACCGTCGTCAGGGTCACCACCCCCCACCACATCGCAGCCGGGATGCTGGAGAAGTCCTCGGGCTGGGCCTCGTGCTCGACGTAGTAGATCATGCTGGAGGAGAAGACGAGGAGGGTCAGAAGGGTGAAAAGGCTGATCAATAGCTCCTCCTTCTTCAGGGCCAGGACCCGGCCCAGGGTTCTCATCGACTCCGAGTACCGTGCCATCTTGAAGAGCCGGAAGAGGCGGAAGAGGCGTATAGCCCTCACAAACCTCAGGTCGACGAAGAGGAGGGGGAGGTAGAAGGGAAGGATCGCGACGAGGTCGATGAAGGCGAGGGGCGTCCTCATAAAACTGAGCCTCCCCCGGACGGGGGAGGCGAACTCCTCGTCGGCGGTGGAAGACCAGACCCGGAGGAGGTACTCGATCGAGAAGACCGCCACCGAGAAGGTGTCGAAGGCCTGGAAGAGGGGGTCATATGTGGAGAAGAGCTCCTCCACCGTCTCCAGAATCACGGCGACGACGTTCAGGACGATCAGCGCCATTATCGACAGGTTGACGATCCTGCTGACCCTGTTGCCGGGGGGAGAAACCTCCAGGATCTCGTGAACCCATCGCTTCATCCGCGCCATTCCGGTTAGAGAAGTAGAATTTCTATGATTTATACTAGATGCCCTTTTTATTGTTGCTGATCCCCTGGCCCCTCCCTCCTGAGGTCCCTGCACCTCCCGGTATATCACCTTAATATACTCTGCCCCCTTTTTTTGATCATGATCGCTGCCTGCCTCCAGCTTTCGATCCATCTCTGCAAGAGGGAAGAGAACCTGGCCAGAGCCCTGACCATGGCCTCCGAAGCCGTGGAGGGGGGCGCAGAGATCCTGGTCTTCCCGGAGCTCTTCCTCACAGGCTTCTGCTACGAAAGAGACCTGTCGGACCATCCCCCCTACCCATCCCTCGCCCCCCTCCAGTCGTTCGTCGAAGAGCACGGCTGCCTGATCGTGGGGTCCATAATCGACGGGAGGCTGAACAGGGGCTTCTGCCTCGACGAGTCCGGGATCGGCTATCAGGATAAGATCCACCCCTTCGGGACCGAGAAGGTCCACTTCGACGGCGGCGGCTCGATATCGGCGATTCCGACATCCAGGGGAAACGTCGGCCTATTGATCTGCTACGACCTCCGGTTTCCGGAGGTGGGGAGGAAGCTCGCCCTCTCGGGCGCTGACTATCTCGTCACCATCGCCCAGTTTCCGCCGTCCCGAGGGCACGTCTGGCAAACCCTCTGCCGGGCCCGGGCGATCGAGAACCAGATCCACCACCTCGGCTGCAACGGGGCGGGGCCCGAGTTCAGCGGCGGCTCCGTCATCCTCAACCCCTGGGGGCGGTCCCTGGCGGAGGCGGGGGCCGAGGAGGGGATAATCCTCGCCGACCTCGACCTGGGGGATCGGGACTGTGCCCGCAGGGAGATCCCGGCCCTGGCGGACCGGCGGCCCGAAATCTACAGATCCGAGGATATATGATGATCGACGGCATAAGGATACCTAACGGATGAAGGATTTCTGAGGGACATAATAGGATGGAGGTATGTTATGAAGCCTGAGACGGCGAAGTTCCTCCGGTCAAGGTTCAGGGAGTACTACCTGGAGGAGTCCCTGGAGGCGCCCCCCTCCCTCGAAAAAAGGGAGTGGGGCTTCATCCTCTTCGATGACATGCCGAAGTTCGTCATGCGCCGCCACAAGTCCTTCTTGACGAGGTCTGAGCTAATCGACTACGTCCGAACGTCGGTCCCGGCTCACGCCTACCACTCCGCCGCCCTCTACGAGAGGCCGGGGGCCCCCAGCATGCGGGAGAAGGGGTGGCTCGGCGCAGACCTGATCTTTGACCTCGACGCAGACCACCTCCGAAACGCGCCCACCTCTTACAACGAGATGCTCGACCTGGTAAAGGTCGAAACGGAAAAACTCCTGGATTTTCTCCTTGATGACTTCGGCTTCGCCGAAGAGGACGTCCGGGTCGTCTTCTCCGGCGGGAGGGGCTACCACATCCACGTCCGGGACCCTCAGGTCCTGGACCTTGGGAGCGGAGAGCGGCGCGAGATCGTGGACTACCTTAGTGGAAGGGGTCTGGATATAAACAGGTTTATATCCGAAGGCCAGGCCGAAGGAGACTTCGGAGTCGAGACTGCTGGCGTCATTCGGTGCTCTCCTGCCGACTCGGCGGGGTGGGGCAAAAGGGTGAACAGGTCGATGATAACCTTTGTCGAGCAGATGCGTGCCCTGGAAGAGAAGGAAGCGGTTAAGGTCCTCTCCTCCGTCGAGGGGATTGGAAGGCGGAACGCCTTCAAATTTCGCCAGAGCCTTATGAGATACGACATATTGGAGCGGATACGAAACGGTGAGAGTCTCGACCTCTTCCGGGGCAGCTCCAAGGTATGGAAGCCTCTGATCGAGGGCTACCTCGAAGAGGGGGGGGTCCATCTAGGCTTCTCCCGAGACCTGGAGAGCGGCGAGACTGACGAGCCGGTCACCACCGACGTCAAAAGGCTGATAAGGTTTCCCCTCAGCCTCCATGGGGGGACGGGGCTCCGGGTGACGCCCCTCTCCGTCGAGGGGCTCGAATCCTTCGAACCCTTGCGCGACGCTGTCGTCTTCGGGAGCCGCCCTGTCGGCGTATGTCTTCGGACGCCATTCGAGCTGGAGATGCAGGGCGAGAGCTTCGACCTGGACGAGGGTCCAGCGGAACTACCCCTCTACGCGGCCGTCTTCCTCACGGCTCGGAAGGTGGCGGAGCTGGGCAAAGCTTTAGATTGATAAGATGACCTAATATCCTTCTCCAATTGATTTAGCATCGGTGGGCGAATATGAGCGATCTGGACCTGGTGAACCTCCTGCGAAAAGAGCGAAAGGCAGCAGAGCTGTTACCTCTGGAGCCCGGCTTCTACCAGAAGGTGGGCGAGTACCTCGCTGAGCTGGAGCAAGATCGCAAAGATGTGAAGGACCCCTACTCCGTCGAGGCCCAGATCATCGAAGACGAGCTGAAGGCGGCGCGGGGTAGCATCGGGCGGCTAATCGACCTCCGGATAAAGAAGATCACGAGGAAGGTCCAGCGGGCGGGGTCGGCATCGAGGGACGTTGCCATCAAGGGGATGACCCCGGAGGAGGAGCAGATATATCGCAAGACCCTCGCCGCCCTCACCGAGGGGAGAGAGTCGATCCTCAACTCTGTGAACCGGGTCGAGCGCACGACCACCGAAAGGGCTTTAACGCCCAAGAGGGGTATGAACCAGGAATACGCCCTTGTGATCATGATGGAGAGCGTACCGACGTTCGCGGGCGTTGATGGAAGGCCTTATTCCCTACAACGGGGAGATCTGGTGATGCTTCCGGCTTTACATGCCAAGAACTTATGCAACAAAAATCTAGCTCGCGAATGTAGGCAGGTGTAATCCTATGAAGATGCCAAAGGAGTTTAAAGCTCATTGTCCTTTCTGCAAAAAGCACACCACTCATGTGGTGGAGAGGGTGCGAAAGGGAAGGGCCACGACGATGGCCCACATCGACAGGCAGAAGAGCCGAGCCCAGGGGATAGGAAACTCTGGGAAGTTCTCGAAGGTTCCGGGCGGCGACAAGCCCACCAAGAGAGTAAACATCAGGTACCGGTGCAGCGAGTGCAAGAAGGCCCACAACCGCAAGGGCTTCAAGGTTTCAAAGTTCGATCTGGTGGAGGGTTAACTCTGTCTAAATTTCTAAAGGTAAAGTGCAACGACTGCGAGAATGAGCAGGTGATCTTCGGCAACGCCGCCACGGTGGTCAAGTGCCTGGTCTGCGGCAGAACCCTGGCCGATCCCAAGGGCGGAAAGGCCCAGGTCAAGACCCAGATATTAGAAGTCTTAGAGTGATTGATATGCAGAATGAGGGTTGGCCTGAGCCTGGCGAGCTCGTGGTCTGTACAGTGGACCAGGTGGTGGACTTCGGCGCCTTCGTCATCCTGGACGAGTATAAGGACAAGAGAGGGCTGATTCACATATCCGAGGTGGCCAGCGGCTGGATAAAGTACATCAGGGATCACGTTCGCGAAGGCCAGAAGATCGTCTGTAAGGTGCTCAACGTCGATCCCTCGAGACATCACATCGACCTCTCTTTGAAGGACGTCAACGAGCATCAGAGAAGGGATAAGATCCAGGCCTGGAAGGCTGACCAGAAGGCCGGGAAATGGCTCCAGATGGCCTACGAGGGCGAGGAGGAGCACCTGTCGGCGGTGACAGCCAACCTCGTCAAAGGCTACGGGAGCCTCTACAACGCCTTGGAAGATGCGGCCGTCAGCGGGATTGACGCCCTCACAGAGGCGGGGCTCAGCGCCGAGGACGCACAGAAGGTTCTCGCCATCTCTCAGGAGAACGTCAAGATCCCCTACGTCGAGATCACCGGCTACGTCGACCTCACGAGCCCCGCCTCTGACGGGGTGGAGCAGATCAAAAAGGCCCTCAAGAAGGCCGCCAAGACCAAGACGGAGGAGATCTCTTTGGACGTGAGGTACGTCGGAGCTCCCCGATACAGAATCCACGTCACCGCCCCCGACTACAAGCTGGCCGAGGCGGAGCTGCGAAAGGCGGCAAAGGCGGCGATAGACTTCATAGTCAAGCAGGGCGGCGAAGGAATCTTCCACAGGCAGGCATGAGGTCGAAGATAAAGAAGTGCAGGAACTGTGACCTGTACACCTTGAAGGAGAACTGCCCCATCTGCGGCGCTCCGACCCACCAGACGAAGCCCGCCCGGTTCTCTCCCGAGGACCGGTACGGCAGGTACCGGCGGGCTTTGCGCCAGGAGTCCGAATGAGAGAAACTGTTGTTCGCAGAATTAAGGACCTCGATCTCAATAACCCAATTCTCGTCGAAGGCTTGCCGGGAGTAGGTCACGTCGGAAAGCTGGTGGCCGAGCACCTCATCGAGGAGCTGGAAGCCGAGAAGATCATCGAGATCTATTCGCCTCACCTCCCGCCTCAGGTTATCGTCCTCGATGACGGGACGGTGAAGCAGGTCAGAAACGAGATCTATGCCTACCACGGCGACGATTGTGATATTCTCCTCCTGGTGGGCGACTACCAGAGCGCCACAAACGAAGGGCACTACGAGCTCACGGGCGCGTTCCTCGATCTCTGCGAGGAGTTTGGGGTCAGCAGGATCTACACCCTAGGAGGGTACGGCACGGGCCAGTTCGTAGACAAGCCCCAGGTTCTGGGGGCCGCGAACAGCCTAGACCTCGTTGAGGAGATGAAGGGGTACGACGTCGTCTTCCAGGAGAATGAGCCGGGCGGGGGGATCGTAGGGGTCAGCGGCCTGTTGGTGGGCCTTTCGAGGCTTAGGGATATAGATGCCGTCTGTCTGATGGGCACCACCAGCGGCTATCTTGTCGACCCCAAGAGCGCCCAGGAGGTCCTCCGGGTTCTTTCCAAGGCCCTGAATATCGAGGTGGACATGCAGGCTCTGGAGGAGCGGGCCAAGGAGATGGAGAGGATCGTGGGCAAGCTGCGGGAGATGGAGAAGGCCCAGACGCCTTTCGAGACGAGCGGCGAGGAAGACCTCCGCTATATCGGATGAGTTGATCATGACCGAGGATCTCTTCGAAAACGCGATCCGGCTCCTCAAGCTGGCCGAGAAGGCTGGGGCCGAGGAGGCCGAGGTCTTCGGTTCCGCGGCGAAGGTCGTCGACGTCGACCTCCGAAAAGATCAGGTCGAGATGGCGAGCGAGAGCCGCGACCGGGGCTTGGGCCTTCGAGCAGTCGTCGGGGGGGCGGTCGGCTTCTCGGCCACCAGCGACCTCTCTAAGCTGGAGCTGGTGGCTGAGAGCGCCGTAAGGGCAGCCCGAGCCCGGGGATCCGACGATAAGTGGCGACATCTTCCCTTTCCGAGAAAGCCGCGCCGCCCGGAGGAGGTCTACGATCCCGCCATCGCGAAGATGGAGCCTGAAGACTGCCTCGACCTGGCGGCGACGCTCCTCCACGGGGCGGGAGCCATCTCAGACGCAGAGCCCGTCTCCGGCGGCGTATCCGCCGTCTCTGCCTCGGAACTTCTAATAAACTCCAACGGAATCGAGCTGGAGGAGAAGGGCACGATCTTCACCGCCTACTTGGAGACTGTGGCGAGGGGCGAGGACGGCACCGCCACGACAGGTTACGATTTTGCCAACTCCAGAACGGCCTTATCGGACCTTGGGGATGTGGGGCGGTCGGCGGCTGACCTTGCGGTCCGGTCCGTCGGTGGCGGCCGGGGCGAAAGCGGAAAGGCCTCGGTCCTCCTGGGGCCCATCGCCTTCGCCGACATCCTCGAAAACGCCTTCGTCCCCTCGGCGTTCGGGGACAACGTCCAGAAGGGGAGGTCCTCCCTGGCGGGGAGGATCGGTGAGACGGTGGCCGAAGAGAGCTTCAGCATAACTGACGACGGCCTTCTCTCTGGCGGGATGGCCACCTCCAGCTTCGACGGCGAGGGGGTCGCCTCTCAGAGGACTCCCTTAGTCGAGAAGGGCGTTCTGAAGGGTTTCCTCTATGACTCTTATACCGCGGGAAAAGAGAAGACCCCAGCGACGGAGAGCACCGGAAACGCTGGAAGGCCGGGTTATGCGGGGATCCCGCGGATCGGGACGACGAACCTGATCGCGTCTTCGACAAAGCCCCGGGACGTCCTGGAAGAGACGGAGAGGGGGTACCTCGTCACCGGCGTCATCGGGGCTCACACCGCAAATCCCGTCTCCGGCGACTTCTCGGTGGAGGCGAGAAACGTCTTTTCGGTCGAGGACGGATCTCTTAGTAAACCGATCCGCTCCCTGATGCTGGCGGGAAACATCTTCGAACTCCTCGGTGCGATCAAAGCGGGAACCGACGCGAGGATGGTGGGATCGGTCGTCGTTTCCACCGTCAAGGTGGAAATGAAGGTTGTGGGGAGCTGAAGGAAAGACCTTTCGAAGACAAATATATTAGAATAATTTGATAAATTTTATGTTATAATTTTAGAGGCGATTGTTGATGATTATAGGTGGACCATCCTCCCAACTTCTGGGGGGCAGGGTTGCAAAAGTTCTCAATGAAGATCTGGCATTGTGTGAGTACAGCAGCTTTCCCGACGGCGAGGCCTATACTCAGGTCTGCTCCTATCTCGACGACGAAATCGTCGTAATCCATAGCACGCCGTCAGACCGAGACATAATCCAGCTCCTCCAGCTTCTGGACGTACTTCGGGGAAGAAGGATCGACCTGGTCATCCCCTACTTCGGCTACGCCCGCCAGGACAAGCAGTTCAAGCCCGGAGAACCCCTCTCGGCGCGGGCGATGGCCGTCGCCATCGACGCCTTCCTCGCGGAGGGCTCTCGGATCTATACCGTCAACATCCACGACCGGTCGGTCCTCAAAAACTTCAGCCACGAGGCGGAGGACCTGGACGCAGCGCCCCTCCTTGCAGACGAGGTAGGGAGGATGGGCCTCGACGACCCGGTGATCATATCTCCGGACGAGGGAGCGGTCCGGATGGCGAAGGTGGCGGCAACGAGGCTTGGGATCGATTACGATTACCTTGAAAAGACGAGGCACAGCGGGACCGAGGTCTCCATGGCCCCCAAGGAGATCGACGCACGGGGGAGGGACGTGGTCATCCTCGACGACATGATCGCCACCGGCGGGACTATGGCCCAGGCGATATCGATCTTGAAGTCGAACGGTGCGAAGAGGGTCTACCTCGGCTCGGTCCATCCAGTCCTAACGGGGAGCGCCGTCTTGAAGCTCTGCCGGGCAGGGGTCGAGTCGATCATCGCCACCGACACCCTGGAAAAAGCGGTCAGCACCGTCTCGGTGGCGAGGCTGATCGCCGAGGCCGTCAGACCCTGAAAGATCATCTTCCCCGGATGATGGAGAAGGTGGCCGAGGTCATGGAGAGTACCTGACCTTCGGTCCCTTCCGCCTTAACGCAGCCCTCGGCGAAGGCGACCTGCCGTCCTATTCTTACGACTCTCCCTTCGGCGACGACCCTCCCCATCCGGGCTCCCTGGAGGAAGGATGTGGTCTCCGAGATCGTCGCGATCCGGTCGTTCTCGTCGAGGGCGGTGAAGAGGGCGAGGGCCATCGCCTCGTCGGCGAGGGCGGTGTAGATCCCTCCCTGCATCCATCCCGCCCCGTTCAGCATATCGGGCCTCACCTCCATCCTAAGCACTGCCTTTCCATCGCCAAAGGAGACCGCCTCGATCCCCATCAGTTTGAAGAAGGGGTTTGCATCTCTTCCTTTCTCTCTCAGATCTTCGAGGTAGCTCATTATATCGCCTTTTCATCAAAACCGGTCTGTAAAAGCCTTTTGTAGGGTGGAATCAAAAGGCCCCTTCAAGACCGTCTCCTAGACGAAAAGGACCCATCCGCCGCCTTCTTCGAGACCAAAAAGTGATATCCGTTCGGGTTCAAGGGTTCGATCATGGCAGGGAACTCTTTCGGCAACGTCTTCAGGATCATCACCTGGGGCGAGAGCCACGGCCGAGGGATGGGGGTGGTCGTCGACGGCTGCCCTGCGGGCCTCGCCCTATCTGAAAAGGACGTCCAGGTAGAGCTGGACCGGAGGCGGCCAGGCCAGAGCTCCGTCTCGACCTCGAGAGCGGAAGAGGATCGGGTCGAGATCCTCAGCGGCATCTTCGAGGGGGCTACGACGGGGACTCCGATCTCGATGCTGGTCTGGAACAGGGACGCGAAATCGAGCGCTTACGATGCCTTGCGGGACCGGCCTCGTCCGGGCCACGCCGATCTGGGCTATGTCGCCCGGTACGGGGTCCGGGACCATCGGGGCGGGGGGAGGTCCTCGGGGAGGGAGACCGTCGGCAGGGTCGCAGGTGGCGCCGTGGCAAAGAGGCTCCTCGCCGAGAGCGGGATTCTGGTGGTGGGCTACGTTCGCGAGTTGGGGGGTGTTCGTGCCGGCATTCCCGACGACGCAGACATATCCCGCCTCCGAGACGAGGCCGAGAAGAACCCCGTCCGCTGTCCCGACCAGAAAGCGGCAGAGGAGATGGTCCGGGCCATCGACCAGGCCCGCTGGGACGGCGACAGCCTCGGCGGCGTCGCCGAGGTCGTCGCCAGGGGCGTCCCCGCCGGCCTCGGAGAGCCGGTCTTCGATAAGCTCGACGCCGACCTGGCCCGCTCTCTCATGGGGATCGGGGCGGTCAAGGCCGTGGAGATCGGGGCCGGGGTCGAGGCGGCTCGGATGCGCGGAAGCGAGATGAACGATCCCATCCTTCCGGAGCCGGAGGGGCCGATCTTCGAGACGAACAACGCCGGTGGAATTCTCGGCGGGATATCGACGGGCGCTCCCATAATCTGCAGGATCTATGTGAAGCCCACCCCCTCCATATCTCGGCCCCAGAGGACGGTGGACCTCTCCACGGGTGATTCGGCAGAGATTGAGATCAAGGGAAGACACGACCCCGCGATCCCCCCTCGGATCGTACCCGTGGCGGAGGCGATGGTAGCCCTGGTCCTGGCAGACCACCTCCTGAGGCTGAGAATGGCGAGAATTTGAGCCCTGGCCAAATTTTATATCGCCCGCCAAAAGATCGGTGATCATGCAGAAGGAGTTTCATTCCCTCATCTCCCTCGACGAGGCGAGACGGATCGTCCTCGGCGCCGTGCCAAAAGCGGGGCAGGAGGTCGTCCCCCTGGAGAGGGCTGCCGGCCGGGTCCTGGACGAGAGGGTGGTATCCCCCATCGACGTCCCTGGCTTCGATCGGGCGGCCATGGACGGCTACGCCCTCAGCTCGGCCGAGACTCTGGAGGCGAGGGAGGACCGGCCCGTCGCCTTCGACCTCGTAGGAGCCGTCCCCATGGGAAAGAGGCCGGAGCTGGTGGTGGGCGAGGGGGAAGCCGCCGAGGTCTCCACCGGCTCCATGATGCCCGAGGGCGCCGACGCCGTGGTCATGGTAGAGCACTCCGAGGTCGAGGGCAGGTCCCTCCTCATCAGGCGGGCGGTCCACGTCGGCGAGAACACCCACCGATCCGGGGGAGACGTCGCCTTCGGCGAGACGGTCCTCCTCCCCGGAAGGAAGCTCTCGGCCCGGGAGATAGGCCTTCTGGCGGCGGTGGGCCGAAAGGAGGTCCGGGTCAGGTCTCTCCGGGTGGCCGTCGCCTCGTCGGGGGACGAGCTCGTCCCTCCCGGGGAGGAGCTCTCCCTGGGCCAGATCTACGACATAAACTCCCGCTCGATCGCAGCGGCCGTGGAGGAGTGTGGCGGTTCGCCGATGGTATTCGGAATCCTCCCCGACGACCACGACTCCATGGCCGAGGGGCTTATTGCCATGGCAGAAGAGTGCGACCTCATCCTCGTCAGCGGGTCCACCTCAGCGGGGATCGGGGACATGGTCTATCGAGTCGTCGAGGATCTGGGGGAGATCTCGTTTCACGGGATCAACTTCAAGCCGGGAAAGCCGACACTATTTGGTGCCATTGCCGGAAAGCCCCTCATCGGCCTTCCGGGATACCCCACCAGCGCCCTTACCGTCTTCGGCCAGCTGGCGGCCCCGGCCATCAGAAAGGCGGTGGGGACTTCGCACCTGGCGCCCAGGATCCGAGGTCGGCTCGCAAAGCCGGTCCGGTCCGAGGGAAGGCGGCAGATGCTCTCGGTGGGGGTCGTCGGGGGGTGGGTCCGTCCCGTCGATAAGGGGAGCGGCTCCATCACCACCCTGGCCCTGGCCGACGGCGTTGTCGACATCCCCGACGAAGTCGAGCACCTGGACCAGGGCGAGGAGGTGGAGGTCCAGCTCTTCGGCGACTATCCCGAGCCCGCCCTCCTCCTCGAGGGGGAGGACTGCCCCCGGCTGGAGGCCCTGGCAGGGGTCCTACCCTTCGAGATCAGGGTCGTATCCACCGGGAGCACGAGGGGCGCCATCTCCGCGAAAGACGGCGTCGCGGACGTCGCCGTCGTCTCCCGGGGGGAGGGATTCGATCCGGTCTGGGATGGGATGGGGCTTGAACCCGTCGGCGGATACGCCCGCGATCTGGTGATCATCGCCAAAGACCCCCAGCTTCTCGACCTCGAGAGGATCGGGGATCTGAGGGTTCTCGGCTGGACGCGGGACTCGGAGATGAGCCGGATGTGGAGGAGAGTTCTGGAGGAAGCGGGTCACTTGTCGGTCGGATTTGTCGGGCAGGCCCGGACCCACGCTGCCGTCGCGGCCCAGGTATCGTCGGGCCGCGCCGACCTGGGATTTGTCGTCCAGGAGGCTGCAGTGGAGACGGGTCTCGCATCAAGGAAGGTGGCCGAGGACGAGATCCTATTTCTCGTCAACACTGAAAATAAGGGCCGTGAAGCTGTGCAGACCCTCCTCTCTGCTCTGAAATCTGACGAGTTTCTTTCACGCTGAACCTTAAAAATCGAAGAATATATCTCATTATGATGAGCAGCTGCGTTGTGCAGCTTTTATGAGCTGAAAAAGAATTTGGAGGGGTCAATAGGTCGCGATTATCTGAGAGAAGGCCGCCGCTTGGGGAGGGTCTCATCCGGGCCCTTTTCGTCGGGGATGGGTTCGATATCCCAAAGTTGGACGATATGAAGATCGATACGGCGGGCTCAAGGGCGGAGGCGACCGACAAGCTAAACGCTTCCTTCTACGACGTCATCGTCACCGACTATTCGATGGATGGCATAGCGCTTCTTAAGACGGCCCGCTCAAAAGATCCGGAGATCCCCTTCATCCTTCTCATCGACTTTGACGAGGGGGCGATCTCCGAGGCCCTGAAATACGGGGCTGAACACTGTTTTAAGGGAAGAGACCGTGGCGTCTTTTTTTCGGACCTCGACCATCGGATCCGTAAGGCGGTGGAGTGGAGAAGAGAGCGCGTTCTCCACCAGGAGCTAGACGAGCGACACAGAGCTCTGCTCCAGAGCCTTCCGGCGATTACATTTTCCAGCTCCCTGGATTTCGTTCCAACCTCAATCCGCGGAAAGGTCGAAGAGATAACTGGCTACACCAAAGAGGAGATCTCCTCCTGCAACCCGAGTTGGGGTCAAATAATCCATCCCGACGAATTCCTCTGGCTGAGACCGAAGATGGATGGGGCCAGAGCCGGTTCTTTGAACATATCGGAGAACGAGTATAGGATCGTCCGCAAGGACGGCGAAGTCGCCTGGGTACACGAGCTGGTCCAGATCGTCTGCGAAGGGCCAGGACATTCCGCCAAAGTCGAGGGGGTCCTCTACGACATCACCTTTCGCAAGCGGACTGAGGCTGCGCTGAAGGATAGCGAAAGCAGATATCGGGAGCTAGCGGGCTTGCTGCCCCTGATCGCTTTCGAGCTCGATCTCGAGGGCAGGGTCACCTTCTACAACCAGAAAGGCCTGGAGGTCTTTGGATACTCCCCCGAAGACCTCAGGCGAGGCCTCACCATCTTTGACGTGATCGTGAACGACGACCCTGATGAGCTGGAGGGGGGCTTCCGGCTCGCTTTGAAGGGAGTCTGTCCGGATTATGAGCTTCTAATGAAGAGAAAAGACGGCAGCGCCTTCCCGACCATCATTAAAACCGCCCCCATAATCCGAGATGGCCACCCTTCGGGGCTGAGAGGGATCATCGTGGACATTTCCGAGAGGAAGGAGATGGAGGAGGCGCTGAGGGAGAGCGAGAGGTTCTATCGGACCATCATCGAGGATCAGACCGACCTCATCTGTCGTTTCCGGCCCGATGGGGTCATCACCTTCGCGAACGACGCTTACTACCGCTACTTCGGCAAGACTCGTGAGGAGCTAATCGGGCAGACCTTCATGCCCCTGATCCCGGAAGAGGATCAGGAGATGGTCCGCCAGAAGTTTTCATCCCTCTCCCGAGATTCCCCTCTAACCAGCTACGAACACCGGGTCGTCCTCCCGGGCGGGCTGGTTCGTTGGCAGAGGTGGACCGATCGGGCGATCTTCGACGATTCCGGCGAACTCGTCGAGTTCCAGTCGGTGGGCCAGGACATCACCGAGAAGAAAAAGCTGGATGACGAGCTTCGCCGCGCCCACAAGCGTCTGATGGACATAATCGGCTTCCTTCCGGACGCCACCTTCGTCGTAGACGAGGACAGACGGGTGATCGCATGGAACCGGGCGATCGAGGATATGACGGGCGTTCGAAAAGAGGAGATCATCGGGGAGGGCGATTATGCCTATGCAGAGCCCTTTTACGGTTCTAAGAAGCCGATGCTTGTCGATCTGATATTTTTAGACGATGAGGATACGGCCTCGCATTACGATCGCGTCATAAAAAAGGGAAAAGATATCTTCGGAGAGGTCTTCGCTCCCACCCTCTACGGCGGAAGGGGCTCTCACCTCTGGGCGGTCGCTTCACCCCTCTTCGACGATGAGGGACGAGTCGTGGGCGCCATCGAGTCGATCCGGGACGTCACCGAGCGGAAGCGGGCGGAGAAGATGCTCCAAAGGGCTCACCACGAGCTGGAGGCGCGGGTCGCTGAGAGGACCCGAGAGCTGGAGGCGAAGAACGCCGAGATGGAGAGGTTCGTCTACACCGTCTCCCACGACCTCCGATCCCCCCTCGTCACCATTCAGGGATTTCTCGGCTTTCTCAAGGAGGATGTGCGAGATCGGGACGTGGAGAAGATCGACGCAGACATCGAGATGATCTCCGATGCCGTCAAGAATATGGACTACCTGTTGCAGGATACCCTCCGGCTCTCTCGGATCGGCCGGGTCGCAAACCCCCCCGAGGCCGTCCCCTTCGGCGAGATCGTCAGGGGCGCCCTCGGCTTGGTATCGGAGATGGCGAGGTCGAAGGGGGTCGAGATATCCACCGCCGAGGGATGGCCCATCCTTCATGTCGACCGACTGAGGATAAGAGAGGTGCTAGTGAACCTGATCGAGAACGGCATAAGATACTCCGCCGGCCGACCCCGCCCTCTGGTGGAGGTGGGGTGGCGAAAAGATGACGAAGAGACGGTATTCTTCGTCCGAGACAACGGGATCGGGATCAATCCCGGCCAGCAGGAGAAGGTCTTCGAGCTGTTCTACAAAGCCGATCCGGAGGGCGAGGGGACCGGGGCGGGGCTCGCCATAGTCAAGAGGATAATCGAGGTCCACGGAGGCCGAATTTGGGTTGAGTCAGAGGAAGGCGAAGGCAGCACCTTCTGCTTCACTCTGCCGGTGGTCGATTGAGGTAAGTGTCGAAGAGATCGAGGACCATGGGAACAGACCGGATGTGATCCATGCACCTTTCGGGTCCGGCCCGACGAAAACCGAGACTCTCGTAGATCTCAACAGCGTTGGGCGCCGAGTTGACGGTGACCGTCGTAATTTCGGGATTTCCTCTCCGGCAAATCTCCAGAGCCTTCTTTAAGAGCTCACGGCCGATGCCCTCGCATTGGAACTCGCCGTCAACGAAGAAGAGGGTGACGTGGCCGCCGTTACGGATCTCGATCATTCCGGCGATCTCTTTTTCGGTCGCAGCTATCAGGATGAAGTGGTTAGACTGCGACCGACGCAGAATTATGAGGGGATCTGTGTGGTTACGAAATTCGCGGACGCCCTCTTCGGAAAATTGAGGTGCGACAAACTCCTCGAAGACTCGAAGGGCAAGGTTGCAGACCAGAGTCTCCTCGCCGCGCTTCATCCGCCTGTACTCAAAAGGACCTTTCACCCACCACCGCCCCTTTTCAGTTTTCGCTCGTAGTAGCTGAGAGGGTGGTTCACCCACCGGCAGAGCCGGTCCTCGCCAGGACAGTTGCCGTAGGTGGCCATGGTGGCGCAGGAGGGGGGCCTGTAGGATGTTCCGCCCTTCCCAGCGATGTGCTCCACCTGGTAGCGAGTCCTCTCCTCGTCGAAGTCGGGGCTGGTGTTGAAGACGCTGACTACCTCGTCGACGTCCATCCCCACGGCGAGGAGGAAGGTGGTGAGGGCGAACCGGGCGGTGTGGGCGAGGTTCGTCCCCTTTGAAACCTGATCTAGCATCCCTCTTATGCAGGGGGGAAAGGCGTCTTCTGTCACCTCGCCGAGGTCGACCCTCTCCTCGGCCCTCTTCGCCGAGAGCTCCTCCTCGATCCTCTCCAGGTCGGCCCGGAGTTTCTCGCATATATCCTCTGGGACCGGGAGGGGGAGGCTCTGGCCGACCCTCTCTCTCGCCCTCTCTTCGAGAAGCCGGGCGAGCTCATGGCTGGTGACAGCGACCCATCCTGCATCCAGGGATCGGTTCACCAACTTCCAGCCGGGGCTTCTCATCCTCGAGGCGGCTTTGAGATAGTCGGAAAAGTGGACTCGAAGCCCGTCCTGGTCGGATTGAGGGAATACTTCCAGGTCGCGGGCCAACAAAAGTAGGTCGCTCAGATCCTCCCGGACCATCTTGCGACTTGCGAGCTTCGCCTCGGCGAGGGCGTACCTTCTGGTGAGATGTTCGTCTTTGAGGCAGGATACCATCACCCTTGCCAGGGGGTAGGATAAAAGCTCCGCCAGAGGGTGGGCCCTCTCGTCAGGGATCTCCCCTCGGACGGCGCCGAGGACGCGGTCCGAGGCCCTCCTCCTCACCAGGCGAGATAGGCGCGGCTCTCGGTTCGGTTCTTCCAGGAGGCCTTCAAGGGAGTAGCCCGTCTCTTTCACCCTGGCGGCGGCCTCCCGGGAGAAGGGGTAGTCGGAGAGGCTCATTCCTGTTCAATTCTTGGAGCCAGAAGGTAGTTTATTTCGACGCCCTGGCCGAGCTTGAAGCTGATCCTCAGAGGGTAGTCGACGCCCAACTCCAGCTTCGCCTCCTGAGCCTTTCCAATCGCCTTGCTCATGTCGGATAAATAATCCAGAGAGAAGAGGGATCTCGCCTTTCCGGGCTTGAGCCCCAACAGCTCCGCCCCGGGCACCTTCAGCTTGAGGGAGTCGATGTCGCCCTTAGCTTCCATGAAGAACTGGTCCTCGGGATCATCGGTGACGCCTAAAACGACGTGATCGCTCACCTTCTCGGCGGCCCTGATCGCCTTTCTGAGGTGCGCACCCGGAAGGATCACGTGGGCCGGGAGGTCCAGCTCAGGCACCCGGGGCTCTTTTCTTATGGCGCTGGGGTCGATGAGGCTGAGAGTATAGGATAGGGAGTTCACCCCTATCTTCAGCTTGTGGTTCTCCTCGTCCAGCTCGAGGGTGACGTTCTCTCCCCGGTCGGCCATGGACAGAACGTCGGTGAGCCTCACCAGGTCGACGCCGATCTCGCCGGAAGTCGCCTTGAAGTACTCGAAGGCCTCTGAGTTGAGCCGGAAGGAGACCATGGCCACGTTGGCGGGGTCCACAGCCTTCAGCTCAACGCCGTTCTCTGACAGGGTGAACTTCACCTCGTCGACAAGAGACGATACCGCCTCCACAGCATCCCGCAGGGTTTCTGCGCTTATCACTGCCTTGAACATCCTCGTAGCCCCTCCTTCGGAGAGAACAATTTTATCTTAAATATAGATTATCCCTTCAGTCGTACTCTCTCCAGGTGAAATTGCATTTTGTGCATCTGAAGAAGCGGACCTCGCTCTCGTCGGCGGACCGCAGCTGTCGCAGCCACCAGTAGGCGGTGTCGTTCCCGCACTCAGGACACTTGTACTTGGTGGTGGGAAGCCCCGCCGCCTCGGAATCCTCGATGACCGTCATGGTGCGCTCTCTCTGTTCAGTCTTGCTGACGATGATGTCGCTCTTCTTCATCTCAACCTTCTTGCCACACCTTCTGCAGACGAGCACTCCCTCCGACGGCACCATTATGCTTTTACAATCGGGACAAAACTCCATCAGCTGACGAGTACTCACTCGTCATATTAAAGTTTACCAGTTGAATAAAGTACGTGAAGGCGAGAAGCCCTCTTCGGGCGTCTTTCCCTTTGAGGTGATCATGAGCACTGCATTGAACGTAATCTGTGAGAATAGGCCGGGGGTCTTGAGGGATATAGCGGGGGTAGTCGCCAGCCTCGGCGGAAACATCGAATACACCCAGCAGTTCGTCCTCGAAAGGGGGGTGAACATCGGCAAGGCGACGATCTACATGGAGATCGACCAGCTGGCAGAAGGGATGATAGAGGACCTCGAAGCCCTTCCTGCGGTCCTGGAGGTCTCTGTCCACCAGTCCTTCGAGAAGATCTACGGCTCCAGGGTTATCATAATAGGTGGTGGGGCCCAGGTGGCCCAGGCGGCCGTGGGGGCCGTCAACGAGGCCGACCGTCACAACCTTCGGGGGGAGAGGATCAGCATCGACACCATACCCCTCGTGGGGGAGGCCGCAATCGCCGACGCCGTCAACGCCGTGGGCCGGCTCCATCGGGCTTCAGTTCTGATCCTGGCGGGGGCCCTCATGGGCGGCAGGATCTCTGATGAGGTCCAGAGGCTCCAGGAAGAGGGTATACCGGTGATCGCCCTCAAGATGGCGGGATCGGTCCCCCGCTACGCAGACCTGGTGGTGACCGACCCCATCCAGGCCGGAACCTTCGCTGTGATGCACGTCGCCAAGACAGCGATCTTCGACATAGAAAGGGTTCGCGGCATGGAGTTCTGAGCCTAAATCGGAAAGGAATCCGAGAGAAAACAGTTTGGTGGCGTCGTTCCGAGGCGGCGGGCCTATCCGCGAAGCCCCATCGCCTCGAGATTTCTGATTATGTCCCCCTCAAATAGCTCTTCCACGGTGTAAAAATCGTCCCCTGCCATGAGGACTGGGGCACTGAGGGTAAATACCCCGTTGACCCGGAGCTCCGTCAGGGCCTCGGCGGTGGACATATCCACCGTCTCGAACTCGACCCCCCAGCCCTCGAGGACCTTCTTCACCTGCTCGCACCGAGGGCAGTCGGCAGTGGTGTAAACGACGTACTTCAATGGCATCTCATCCCTCCTTCACGTTCTCTAATCTCGCTGAACAACTGCGATTCATCTCAGAATCATCGGGTATCCCCTCTCCGCCCGGACGGCGTAGCCGTCATCGACGGCCCTGTCTGCGCATTCCCTGCAGCACGAGAAGTTTGCAAGGTAAGTTATCCCATCCATCTCATGCTCGAAGATGTTGTTGCAGCTGAGCCCTATGATCCGTCGGCAGTCCATGCCTCTGCAAAACTCGTGGTCATTCGCAGCCATCGGAAACTCGTCCTCAAACCAAATCTTCGGCAAAAGGACCGGGAGTATAGCCATGTCTAGGCCACATCCGCAGGGCCCATAAGTGTCCTCGGGCCCATCGTAGACGATGGCCTTGGTGATCTGATCATCCATCTTCCGCCACCCCAACTCAATATCCAACTCAAGGCTAGGGGTTGGGAACTTAAATAACCTTTCACGTCATGTCGCTGCCAATGCTGGCCGATGTTTCGAACGTAAATTTCAATAGGAGAATTAAGACGCGATGAGCTTCGATGAGGTGTATCCACAAATTTAAAAAAATAAAAAACGCTCATCTAAACGATGAGCGGTATGCCGTCGACGGCCTCCGGATTCATGAGGGTCGATGTATCTCCAGTGGGGTTGCCGAGAGCCTTAGCCTTTACCACACGACGCATGATCTTGCCGCTCCTGGTCTTGGGCAAATCGTTGACGAAGTGAATCTCGGAAGGCGTAGCCACAGGCCCCATCGTCTTTCTAACGAAAGTGATTATATCCTTATCGAGACCTGGAGTCGCCTCTTCGCCCACCCTCAGGATGACAAAGGCCACAGCGGTCTCGCCTTTGACTTCGTCGGGCTTTCCGACGACTGCAGCCTCAGCGGCTTTAGGATGAGCCACGATGGCGGACTCGACCTCGGCGTTCGCTATCCTGTGGCCTGCGATGCTCAAAACATCGTCGATCCTACCCTGGATCCAGAAGTAGCCGTCCTTATCCTTCGTCGCCTTGTCTCCAGCAAGATAGACGCCGCGGCGGCCGGGGACGTCCCAATAGAACTCCCAGTACTCCTTCATGAACCTCTCTCGATCGCCCCAGAAAGCTCTGAGCATCGAAGGATAGGGCTTCAGGCTCACTATGTTGCCACCCTCTCCGGGAGGTACCTCTTTCCCATCCTCGTCTAAGACGGCTATGTCGTATCCGGGAAGCGGGAAACAGCACGACCCAGGCTTCAGGGGTGTGATGGGCAACGGCGAGTTGAGGAAGGTTCCCGTCTCTGTCTGCCACCAGGTGTCCATGATCTGGAGCTTGCCTGCGCCAATGTGCTCACGGTACCAAATCCAGGCCTCTGGGTTGATCGGCTCGCCGACGCTCCCTAGAAGCCTCAGGCTCGAGAGGTCGTACTTGGCTGGCCATTGCGCTCCCTGCTTCATGAACATCCTTATCGCAGTAGGGGCGGTGTAGAGGACGTTGACCTTGTGCTCCTGGATCATGCTCCACCATCTGCCGAAATCTGGATAGTCCGGAGCCCCTTCGTACATGAAGCTGGTCGCGCCCAGGCAGAGCGGCCCGTAGACGATATAGGAGTGACCTGTGACCCATCCGATATCTGCGGTACACCACCAGATGTCGTCTTCTTTCAGGTCGAAGACCCAGTGAAGCGTCTGTGTCGGTCCGACGGCGTTTCCGCCCGTGGCGTGCTCGATACCTTTTGGCTTTCCTGTAGTCCCTGAGGTGTAGAGGATGTATAGCCTGTGCTCCGGGTCGAGCTTCTCTGGCTCGCAATCTTCGGACTTACCTTTGACGAGATCGTGCCACCAGATATCGCGACCTTCTTTCCAGTCCACATCTATGCCGGTACGCTTATAGACTATCGTATGCTCGATTGCAGGAGAACCAGCAACTGCCTCATCTGCGTTCCCCTTCAATGATATCGGCTTTCCGCGCCTGTATAATCCATCCTGAGTGATTAGGACTTTGGAACCGCAGTCTACAGCTCTGTCTTGTAGAGCCTTTGCACTGAAGCCCGAGAAAACCACGCTGTGGATGGCGCCGATCTTGGCGCAGGCTAGCATCGCAATTGGGAGCTGGGGTATCATCGCCATGTAGATGCTGACCCTATCACCCACCTTGACTCCAAGGCTTTTGAGGCCGTTTGCGAGCTTGTTGACCTCTTTGTACATATCGCCATATGTGATCTTTTGGGTGGGCTGATCTGTCGGCTCAGGAACCCAAATGTATGCGACTTTGTCCTTCTTCGCGCCCTTGGCGTGCCTGTCGATGGCATTGTAGGTCATATTGACCTCGCCACCCGTGAACCAATGGAAGTAGGGCATTTCCGAGTCGTCCATCACCTTGGTGTAAGGCTTGTACCAGTCGATGTACTTCTTTGCCATCTCATCCCAGAACTCGAGGTAGTGCTCGTCAGAAGAGCACCACGAACGCAGCTCCTTCTCGGTCTTGAACCCCTTCTCCTTCATGTACTTCATTACGTTGGAGTTGTTTACCAGGTCCTTTGGAGGCTCAAATAATCGAGTTTCTTCCAAAATTGCAGACGTCTTCTTCCTCTTTTCTTCTTTTTCTCCAGCCACTTCCAACCCTCCTTTTTCAAACGTCGAAGATTTTGTACAATTCTGTCCCAAGATCCTTCGGCAGATCCGACCATCATCCTTTGATATTCATCTAGAATCTGCCTTGCGTTCTCTCTGTTTGAGTATGGAGAACGCTTGCCTGGACCATACCCTCTGTAATCTTCATGATTAATAAGGTTAGTGGCCTATTAATAGTTATAGATACAAAAATATTATACACTAAGTGGGCGTAAATCTTGATAATCAAAAACAGCTGTATTAATGGGCTCAATCGGAGATCGCCTATTCGCGACCTACGACCTCTCCTTTTAGGTAGAAGGGGTTCGTCTCTACGACCTCGAATCGATGGACGCATCCAAGACTCGTGGGTTCACGAACAATGATCTTTCTGTAGTTCTCCGACCTCGCCATCACCGTCCCTTCCTTTCCCTTTTCCGTCACCTGCGCGACGATCGTCTCTCCGATATACCTGCCGTTTCTCTGGCCTGCGATCTTTTGCCACAATTGGGTTATCCGTCTCGATCGGTCCTTCTTGATCCGGGACGGCATATCTTTGAGCTTGCTGGCGCCGGTTCCCGGCCTCGAGGAGTACATGGTTACGTTTACCTTGTCTGGATCTGCTTTCTGGATCAATAGCTCGGTGGCCCTGAAATCCTCCTCAGTCTCCCCGGGAAAGCCCGTTATGACGTCCGTGTACAGGGTGATGTGTGGAAAAGCCGATCGGAACCGCGCCACCATTTCCAGGAAGTTTCGGGCTGAATATCCTCTCTTCATGCAGGCTAAGACCCTGTCCGAGCCCGACTGGACGGGAAGGTGAAGGAACTTGTAGATCTTGGGGTCATCATAGGATACGATCAGGTCCTCCAGAATCGGGCTCAGCTGTTCAGGATTCATCATGCCGACCCTGACACTGAAGTCCCCGTCGATGCCGACGACGGCGTCGAGAAGTTCCGGGAGGGCTGACCCCAGATCCAAACCGTAGGCTGCGGCGTCCTGGGAGGCGAGCTGTATCTCCACCGACCCCTCCGCCAGGTGGCTTCGGACCTCTCTCGTCACCTCCTGGATGGTCTTGCTCCTGAGGGGACCTCTCGCCCTTCTGACGATGCAGTAGCTGCACTGTCCCCTGCAACCCTCCGAGATATTGATGACGGCGCACAGGTTTTGGGGGGTCTGTCGGCGGTGAGGCCTGATCTCCTCGGGACGGAAGGTCTCGCCCGTCTCCATGCCAATTGACCGATCTAGGATGCCCATCACCTCACGACACCTTATGTCGCGGATCGCCTCGGGCATTGCCGATGGCAGGCAGCCGGCGACGACGAGCCTTTCGCCCTGGAGGTCGCGGAGCCTCTTTTTCATATCCCTCTCGGTCCTCTCGGTGACGACGCAGGTATTGACGATGACGAGGTCCGCCTCCTCGAGAGATGAGGGAAGGTGGCCGATCTCCATGAGAGCGGCGCTGAACGCCTCAGAGTTGCCCCGGTTTGCGGCGCATCCGTAGGTCTCCAGGTAAAATCTCATCTTATTCCGTCTCAGTCATCGCTTCTTGCTGCGGTTCCTTTTCGTCCGACATCTCCTCACCGCCCGACCAATCGACGGACTCTCCTCCAGCCTGTACAGCTACGCCCGACGATTCAGTCTCCTCTTTTTGTACCTGGTAGACCCCCACCACTACCCCCATCAGGGCGGGGGCGAGGAAGAACCCGCCAATACCTGCCACCAATACCCCCCCAACGAAGGAGAGGATCACGAGCAACGGATGGATTGTTGACTTTGTGGAGACTATGTAGGGCCTGATGATCAGGTCTGATGGCAGGTAAATCAGGGCCGTTGAGATGGCGAAGAATAGGAGGGCGTCGAAGAGTCCCATCTCGAAGTACCTGTAGATGGTTATGGGAACTATCACAAGCCAGGAGGAGAGGACCGGTATCATCCCCGAGATAAAAACGATGCTGGCTAGGGCGAAGGGCCTGGGTATGCCGAAGGCGTAAAAGACCATAGCTGAGATGAGGCCGCTAACGATGGCGGTATAGATGGCGCCGATAAATATGCCGGAGAGGATGCTGTCGATTCGAGCGCTGTACTTCTTGTAGATCGAGATGTTCTCAGAGGGGAGGATCATCATGACCCCCCTCGCCAGCCTTCCTCCGTCCATGAGGAGGAAGTAGCAGACGTATATCGAGGCTACGAGGTTGAGGGCCGTGAGGACCAGGGACATGCCGTAAGAGAAGACTGGAAGGCTCGAGAGGACCCGGGCCAGTATCTCTATCATCGTCTTCAGGCTCCCCGTCAGATCTTCGTAGATGACAGGAGGAATCTCTCTGATCTCAGGAAGTATCTTGTAGTTTTCAAGGGGCAGTTCGAAGCTACGGATGAACGTTCCCGTCCTCCGGATTATCTCTCCCTGGTTCTCCACAAACCAGTTGAGCTGGGATACCACCTCGACCCCGCCGAGGCCGAGGATAAGGGCGATGGGAAAGATGATGGCCACGGTCGCCACCATTGAGCCGAGACGTCTGCGCTGTCCGAATTTGTCTCTTATCGGCCTGCCCACGTAGGCGAGGACGACCCCTAGGACAATCCCGTCCATGAGAGGAAAGAGGAAGTAGGAGATGAGGATCAGAATGAAGAGTAAGGGCAGGAGGATCCAGGCGTTCTCGACGAGCTGGCATCGGAGATCTTTCATCAAATAATCTGCCCCAGGCCTGACTGGACTGCCAATCGATAAATAACTTTGCGGAGGGGAGGAACAAACCCACCACCTCTCCCCCGGTCAGCTCCCAGGTCCAGAGCTGCCTTCAGGCCCGGCCCGGCTTCGGCAGCTCCACCGTCATGAGGACCCGGTCCGACCCCTCGACGATCTCCTCCTGGGTTACCCCCCGGAGGCTGGCCGCGAGGATAGCGCCCCCGGCGCCGACTCCCTCTTTGGCGCTCCCGCGGGCGTAGCAGCTGAGAGCCGGTATCTTGGACCTTTCTAGCCCTGGGTCCGCCATATACCACCTCCGCCCCAGCTCCTCCACCGTCTCTACGAAGCTCGCGTTTCGATCCTCCACGATGTACTTGGTGGTGGCGATGGAGACGTCACCGCCCAGACCCAGTGCGTCGGCGGCGCAGAGGACTGCGGCCATCTGGGTCCCACCCGCCAGGACCACCTTTGTCTCCGAGAGGCCCTTAAGCAGCCCCAGAACGGCGGGGATCATGGGGTCGCCAAGCTCCCGAAGGGCCCGGAGCGGATCCGGCCTCATGGACCCGAAGGAGGCGCCGCACCGCTCCATGGCGGTGTCGACGATCTCCTGCTTTTTGGCCATGGGATGATCCAGAAGGCTGCTGGAGACCCTGCCGGGATATCCCAGGGCCTGCATGACGGCCATGGCGGTCGTCGTCCCTCCCGCAATCGACTCTCCTATGAATATGCAGTCGGAAAATGCGGCGAGCTTCTTTCCCAATAAGGCAGACCTGTCCATAATGTCGGCGGCGTCAGGTACGGCGGTAGAGAACCTGATGTCGCTTCCGGCCGAGCCGTTCATGTCGACATAAGGCACCGCAGGCTTTCGTCGCAGGCCGCTGGTCACAAAGAGGGAGGGGATCCCCGAGAGGCTGAGTGCGGCCTTGGTCACTACCGCCGGGGTCGTCGCCCCCTCCGGGGACTCCGGGACCTCGGGTATCGTCACGATCTTGTGCAGCTCCACCAGCTCCGCGTCGGCGCTGGGGGTGTAGTCGGTGAGGTCCGGCGATGCCCCCGCGGCGCTCAAGCCGGGGATCTTCCCGGTGTCGGTGTTGGAGAGGACGCAGAGGAAGAGGGGCCGCTCTGGCTGGTAATCAAAGTGAGGGTGGATCCAGTCTTGCATGATCAATATGGTGT
>LGFT01000023.1 GCA_001509375.1 Methanothrix harundinacea
ATAAGAAGATATTAATGATGAATTATATATCTCTTCTGGTCGAGGTGGATTCTCGTCAATTCGCATCATTTTTGTAGGTGCTAAACACATACATTTTTTATATCTTGCTGCTTTTCAACCCCGGGGATCTAAACGGGCGCTGTAGAAGTTGGCGATCTCGAAGAAACGGGCCTCCCCCAGGTGGGACCTTCCGCTGAACCGGGCCCGTCCAAAGTAGGCGTAGCCGCCAAACTCGGACCCCCCGAAGTCTGCATCATCTCTGAACTCTGCCCCGCCGAAGAATGCCTCGCTCGTGAACTGATCGCCGGAGAAGTAGACTCCGCCGTCGAACTGGGCAGCTTTGAAGTTGGCGTCGCCGCCGAACTGGGTATACAAAAAGGCTGCATGATTGGCGAACCTCGCCTCAGCGAAGCTGGCGTTTCCGGTGATGTCGGTGCCGGCAAAGCTCACTGGCCCGGCGAAGGTGATCTTATCGAAGTGGACGTTCCCTCTGATCACGGAGTTGGTTATGCTTATCGGAGAAACGATCAACTTCACCCCCCCGGCCAGGGCAGGGTGCTTGATCTCAGGTTCCTCGCCCATCGCCGACCTAGGCCCGAGACCCGCTCCCAATCCCGGTCTGAGGTCAGAAACCGATTCCAGGCCGATCTCGCTGAGGTTCAGATCTCCTTCGACGATCAGGTTGTCGACGGAGATGGCCTCCCCCCTCTCGATTTTTGACAAAATATCGGTAGCTTGTACCACCTCACGGGCATTGGGCGTGCCAGACGATGCGCTTGCCGTCAAAAGGAGCGCTGTAAGGACCAAGGCAGAGATCATCTTCATCGTTCTATCTCCTGGAGCCCATCCGTTGCTATCTTCAAAATAGCTTTTGACGTTAGGACCGCCGTTCACAGATCCGCTCCCAGGGATCTCGCCCTTTGGAACGCCTCTTCCGCCTCTATTCGTCTTTCGAGTTTTTCAAAGACCAGCCCCTTGTTATGCCAGGCCTCGCCCAGGTCAGGGTTCAGAGTGAGGGCCTCCTCCAGACGGTCGAGGGCCTCGTCATACTGGCCGAGCTGATATAGGGCCAGGCCCCAGTTGTTCCAAGCGTGGACGTAGAAGAGATATATCTTGACGGCCCTCTCGCAGCATCGTGCAGCCCTCTCGTATCTCCCCCAATCGGCGAGGATGATGCCCATCGACATCCAGAAGTCGGAGTTTTCGAGGATGAACTTTTTGGCCACCGCAAGGATGGCGACCGAGGCGAGGACGAGGCCAATGAGGATCAGAATAAGCGGATCCATGCGGGACTCCAAGGCTTTGACCTTCAATATACTTTTTGCAGAGTCGCGGCCTTCCAATGTAGTGGGTCCTGAACATGAAGTAATTCAAATGACACTGATTCCTATCGATTGTATTCAGGACCACTGGGAAGTTTATCATAACTACATATATATCTTAGATTAAGGATAATCAAGTTCAATCTGCATGCATAAAACAGCGAAGGGTCATCTCTAATATATGACCTACATAACATACAAATTCTCATATATGAAACTTCGTCAGAATATAGATTACAAAAATAGTTGTGTAGGCCTTTTACGCCACCATAAGAGATTAAATGGTGGATGCATCCTCTTTGTTTTGACATACTCAACACCAAGAGATCTATAATTTCCACAATGGGAGGTAAGGCGTATGTATGAAAAACTGTTCAGCGAAGGGCGGATTGGGCGAGTTGAGATTAAGAACCGGGTTGTTATGACGCCGATGGGCACGGTAATTGCAGCGCCCGGCGGGGGCGTGAACGACGACATCATTGCCTACTACGAGGCGCGCGCTAAAGGCGGTGTAGGGCTCATCGAAAGTGAGCTCTGCCGTGTGCTCGATGGTGCTGGAGCGGCAGAGCCCTGCCAGCTCGCGGCAAGAGACTTCGCAGACCTTGCTGGATTGGCGCGTCTTGTTGATACGGTGCACAAGTACGGTACGAAAATGTTCATTCAGCTCCACCATCCCGGAGGCCAGGGATCTTCTGCAATCGGTGGCGAACCGATAGTAGCCGCGTCGGCAGTAAAAACTTCTTTAGAGACGCCACGCGCGCTCGAGGTCGGTGAGATAACAGAAATCGAATCCGCCTTCGTCAACGGTGCGATGCTCACGAAGATGGCAGGCGCTGACGGAGTTCTGCTTCATGGCGCACATGGCTATTTAATCAACAGCTTCCTTTCGCCATATCTGAACAAACGAATTGACGACTACGGTGGGAACCCAGAAAACAGAATGCGATTTCTCCTCGAGATCATTAAAGGCATCCGAGAACAGTGCGGAGAAGACTTCCCCCTGGGCGTACGGCTTTCCGTCGAAGAGTTCCTCGGGAAAGAGGGAAACGGCCTCGAGGAAAGCTGCAGGATCTGTGAGAGGTTGGAAGAAGCAGGAGTCGACTTCATTGACGTTAGCTGTGGCGGTATCCCTGGAAGCTCCGATGTCTGCGCCACAATAGAGCCCGGTACCTACGAGCAGTGCTGGAAGAGTTACATGGCTGCAGAGGTGAAGAAGCATGTAAACATCCCAGTGATAGCGGTCTGCAACATCAAGGAGCCCGATGTGGCCGAGCAGATACTTGAGGATGGCTGCTGCGACTTTGTCGGAGTGGCCCGTGGGCATCTGGCCGACCCCGAATGGTGCAATAAGGCCCGAGCGGGAAAGGCCGAGACTATTCGCAAATGCATTGGATGCCTTTGTTGTTTCCAGGAAATAGTGAACTTCCGGCATGTCAAGTGTGCAGTGAACCCGAAACTGGGACGAGAGCGAGAGTTCCAGAATCCTAAATATAACGGCGAAGGACGAACGGTCGTGGTCATCGGTGGCGGACCTGCTGGCATCGAGGCAGCGCTACTTCTCGACAGACGCGGATTTGATGTTGTGCTCTTCGATCGTCCAGAACGTTTGGGAGGCACTCTAAACGTCGCTGACAAGGGTGTGGGCAAGGAGAAGATAACCAGGCTAGTCGACGGTATGATCGCGCAGGTAGAGGCAAGCGATATCGAACTGAGGATGGGCGAAGAGGCAACGGTCGAGAAGGTCAAGGCCCTATCTCCCTGTGGAGTTTTCATAGCCTGCGGTGCAATGCCGATGAAACCTCCCATACCCGGCATCGACGGGAAGAATGTCGTCACCGCCGAGGATGTGCTGATGGGAAGAGCTGAGCCCAAGGGCAATTGCATAATTCTCGGCTCCGGAATGACCGGTCTCGAGACTGCCGAGGTTGTACTGAAGGCCGGGCACAGGACAACGATTGTCGATATGCTACCAGAAATAGGCCAGGGCATCTCATTCGTGGTTATCTTCGATATCAAACGGCGCCTGGCAAAATATGGCCCAACCTATATGCTGGGTCATGAGGTGTTGGAGATAACCAAAGACGGAGTCGCCTTGGGGCGCATGGACGATGGTGAGAAGGTGTTCGTCAATGCCGAGACGATTATCCTGGCGCTCGGGGTTCGACCACGCAAAGATGTAGTGGAGGCTTTCAAAGCCGCTTTTCGGGAGGCGCATATCCTCGGGGATGCGAACCGCGGAGGGAGGGTTCTGGAGGCAACACAGGACGCATATGGTCAGGCATTCGTCTTTGAATCCTGACGTTTAAATAGGTCTGACTTAAAAGGTTCAAAAAGGAGGCATATCTTACCATGAAGAACGGAAGTTATTTCGTAGAACGTGAGAAACTCCACTCGTTTATGAAGGGGGCTGCGATGAACGAGGAAGAGGGTCTCTACATATACTGGGAGACCGATCCAAAGGTCGCGCGACGCGTACTGCCGCCGCAATTTGGATTGGCAGATCCCGAACATCCTCTCGTATATTCCTACTTCGTCAACATTAGAGAGCCAACCTTTGCGCCATGGTATATGGAAGCAGGTATCGGATTACTTGGTGCCCAGTACAAAGAACATAGCGGCCTGTATTTCTGCAACCTGCAATTGAGCGGGCCGGGCGCCCAGATGGGTTTATTAAGTGGCCGGGAAGGCTCGGGACTTCCAAAAAAAATGTGTGAGAAGATCGTTGTTGAGCGAAACGACGATATCGCACATACCATAGTTGAGGCGAAGGGCAGGCGTATCTTCGAGGCTGAGATAGAGATTGGAGACCATGACGAACCAATGATAGAAGCGGCCTTCCCAAAAATTGACCCTGGTGCGAGCGCAGACGGTTACTGTTTTCTATTCAAATATGAAATCGGTGCGGATTCAGAAGGGCGTATGACTCTGCCGAAAACCACTCTCATCGGGTATGATAGTGTTACGGACTATAGAAGCTATGAGCATGCCTCCATAAAATCGATATCAATGGAGTCATCGTTGGACGATCCTTGGTCCGAGCTGGTCGTCGTCAAGCCACTGGGCGCTGCGTACTCCATCAATTCCAATTGGGTGCGGGGAGTACACCCACTTGCAACATTCGAGGGAAAGGAATCCGATGACCTCTTCAGCTACCTATTCGCCGGTCGTTACGATCGCTCGACCATCTGCACGGGTCATCAGCGTTACGGACAATACTAATCGCGATTCAAGAGGAGGATAAAGAATGAGTGAGACGAAAAAATACTACGAGAACAAGGTGGCTGTCGTCACCGGCGGCGCATCAGGAATAGGGCTGGCTCTCTGTGAGGCGATGCTTGCCTTTGGTGCCAAAAAGGTCGTCTTGGCCGATATCAACAAAGAGAAACTCGAAGGCGAAGCTGCACGACTTGATGGAGAATATCCAGGCAACGTGCTCGGCTTGATCTGCGATGTTACCAACGAGGAAAACGTAAAGGATATGATTGCTAAATCTGCGGCGTTTGGAGAAGGGCGTATCGATGTCCTCTTCAACAACGCAGGAGTGGGTTTGTCAGGGCTCTTCGAAGAACAGACAACAAAGGACTGGGAGAAAGCCTTTGCGATTAACTTTTACAGCGCTGTATATGGCATACGCGCCGCGATTCCAATTATGAAGGCCCAGGGTGGTGGACATATCATAGATGTGATATCGGGTATCGCTTTCTCCCCCATGGCTCAGCAGACGATGTATTCAGCAACTAAAGCCGCACTGAACGGTTTGACCCTGGCCCTTCGTTACGAATATTGGGATGAGAATATCTGCTTCACCTCGGCGACACCTGGCACCACGATCACGGCTATTTGGGGGGAGAACAAGCCGCCAGAAGGCGCTCAGACTGCCGAACAGTCGGCGAGCAGAATCCTAGAAGGGGTCGCGAGGAGAGAACGTCTCGTGCTGGGGGATGATGGTGATGTCAGTGGCGCGACCAACTGCTTCAATCCTCTTACCGCAGAGGGAGTGGACGCTTATCTACTCGATGTGGCCCGCAAGCGCAGAAGTGGTGAGTGGGTTGTCTAGCCAGTGAACTACCCTACCCTACCCTACCCTAAGAAGGAACACCGTTGTGAAGTGTTACTTGGGTCTACCACTATCAGCTTTCGACCAGCACTTTGAGCCCTGTACGAAAGCATGAACATGAACCTTGATCAGGAGGCGCCGTGTATGTTTTTATGGACCCGTTATCGTTGCCCTTTTTCCTTCAAGCCCTCGACATCCAGATCCTCAGCACAAATGATATCATATCTGTTGACGTACATCCTGGAGAGCTTATGGAGGAAATCGGCCCTCTGGTTATCGATCCGTTCGTGGGCCTTGTCCAGCTTATCCGCGAGTTTTCGGCGGTTATTGGAGCCTTTTTGAGCTCTAGAAAGCTTTTTCTGGATGTTCTTGACCTTTGTAGCATCCTTCTCTGCGACTCTTGTATTCTCCACCGAATTTCCATCGCTATCCACGACAAAGGATGTCAAGCCAACATCCAGACCTACGGCGTTACCTGTTTCAGATAACCGCTTTGGTTCTTGCTCTGCCTGAATCAAAGCAAACCATCTATCACCTGCACGCTTGATGAATACCGCCTTGATATTGCCTTCAACCTTCCGATGGAGCTTCTGGAGACCGCCATGTCACCATGGGTTTATCCAGCCTGCTGAAGTTTCTGGGTGATGGAGACCATGATTAACGACAGGAATCCCATGATGATGACGAGCAGAGGGATAAGGATGGCATAAACGACAATCCCGAGCAGGCCAGGTAGGAGGAGTGGTGCGAGCATATTGATTCCAAATAGGATAGTCACGATCCCTGTGGCTGTCAGTACACGGAAGAGTCGCTTGACAATCGGAGGAAGGGTAACTGGTTCTTCTGAGGGGGACCTAATCCCATATAAGGTTGGGGCGATGATCTTGGTGGCGAGCAGCAGCACCCCAGTGATAATGTTCTGGATTCCGAGGAGGGGCTGGATCACACCGCTCAAGATTCCCGGGACGATGCACGAGAAGGACCCTGCTGCTGCACACAGGATCCCAAAGGCAATCACCAACCATGATCGGGTTACCTGGCTTCCCACGAACTGCCCCAGGGCGAGCAACTGGAGGGATGTCAGTACCAGCAGAAGGCCAAGCTGGCCATCAGAGTTAAACGATGGCAGTATGCCAAGGATCATGAATAGGACGAGGATTCCAAGCAGTATCAAGAGAAATCCCTGATAAATGTTGAAAGTATTGTCTACCGTTAAAGCGGCCTCTTCTAACAGGAAAAACATTTTTTTCCGTGGGGATCGGCTAGGTACCATCTTCTCGCTTGAGGAGCTGTACTGTTGGGTTGCAATGTGGATACACCGAGCAAGGAAGAAGAGGCTTGCACCAAAGATGAGAAGCAGCATTGCTGTTAGCAGATTGGGCATTATGCCAGGGAGAAATGTAATAATCCCTAACGCTATCTCGATACCATATACCAGGACACAGGCGACCGTAAGTTGCTGCAGAATCCCGGGGACCTTCACCCACGTTCTGGCCTTATCCTTCGAGATGAATAATTGCAGCAGCCCCGAAGCTCCAGAGATCAGAACTATGAGACCAGCGAGGATACGGATCGTAACGCTCAGGTATCCGGGGTAAAAGATGGCCAAGGTTCCTATCATCGCCGTTAAAAGTCCAACGATCACGACCAACCATGAGCGTAGGACATCTCCGAAGGGTGTCTTTCCCATCGTGATGATCTGCATCGATACGAGGACAACGAAAAGCCCGTACATGCTACCCTCGCTGTAGGGCAGCATCCCTCTCTCGATCAAAAACAGCAGCACTCCAAAGAGGAGGAAGAAGACTCCACCAACAATCAGAAGGACAACTTCTGTGGAGAGTGAAATCTCTGCACTCTTTGCAATATAGCGCTTCAATTGCTGCTGAGCCGAAGATTCCGACCGGAGGTTCTTGTTGCTCATTCCAATCCACCGAATTACATGTTAGCTGTCAGTTCAATCAATCCAATGATGATCTGGTATCAAGAAGCGACTATAATAGTAAGGTATTAATCTTTATGGTCTAGACGACTACCGCTATGGACCGATCTGACAACACCGCCTCGAACACCTGTCATGAAGATCCGAGATCCCCGGCTGGCGGCGCCCCCTACTACAGCGACATCAGCCGGTCGATGGGAAAAAATTAGCTCGGACATGAGACAGATTCAGGTTACCGGGGTGCAAGGAACAAGCATTTCTGCATTATACGCCAATACGAGTACCCGACGCAGCATTCCCCCAGATACTCCCTTACCAATAGTGGGATTTTCATGCATGGTCAGGGAACCCGCCGACGATAAGATACCTCGTCTTGTCGATGATGCCATCGCTCAGGTGCTGGGCCCACGTGGTTTGTCAGAGATAATCAAGCAGGGGGACAGAGTCGTCATTAAGGTCAACATCGTCGGGTCAAGCCAGGGTCTTCCAGGCGAGAAAGGACGGGGGATCATAACGGATCCGAGGGTCGTTAGATATGTCGCCGGCAAAGTACGAGAGATCATCGGATTTGATGGCAGCGCGGATCTGAAGGTCATCGATGCAACATTCACACCCGAGAAAAATCCTTCAGATAAAAACGACCCCCAAAGCTTTTATTATGCCCGTTTGCAGCGGAATGCGGGGAGATCCGTCGATGCGAACGATATCTGCTACGATTATGATGCCGATGGTATTCTCGATGGAGGATCCAGGGCTGAAATAGTCAACCTCGATTCAGTCCAGATGTCAGACCGGTTCCTTACTGTTATCGATGAGCCGATCCGAGGGAGGAGCGAGGTTTGGCTTCCCAAATTCTTGCGGACGAAGGAACAAGCACAAGGCGAGGCAGAATACTGCGATGTATACATCGGAATACCCAGTGATGAAAAGCCACGGATTCTGCGGAATGACGGGGGCACTCAAACTACACTGGGGATCGATGCTCGGGCTCCTTGAAAAACAGGAGCATGCAGGATATGGATTCGGCACAGGGGACGTCCGCCTGTTCCTTGATTACCTATGTGCGATGAACCGCGCACGAGCATTCGACATTGTGATCATGGATGCACTTACCGCAAACCGGAGCGGCCCACAGAACAAAGTGGCCGACTTTGATGCCAAGACAGATTTTATCCTAGTAAATGCAATCCTCTGTTCGAGGGATTCAGTCGCAATTGATACGGTAGAAACGCTTCTTGGTGGATATCAACTGGATTCGATTCCTCTTCTCGAATCAGCATTCAGGGACGGGATAGGGATCAACAAGCCGGCCTATATCGACCTAAAAGGATTCGATAAATTCACCAAACATAAGCAATGGTTACGTGAAAGCTATCCAGGCTGCGACGCTGGGAGTTATCCGCTAGAGAATGGGTGAGGAAACGCAAAGACCCAAGAAGATTTCAATGCGCCGTTTGATGTAACAGCCACCTGCAAGAAAGCGGGAACCGAATATGTGTTAGATTACACTGCATCGGAGCCAATCCCTTGTAATCACAAGCTTGCGAGGATCGATCTCCTGGTAAATGGGATGGTGTCGCAGCGCATCTTTGACAATCTGACGAGTGGAACCGTGACTATTAATCTCGAGAAGCACAGGAACCAGAAATTGCGGTTCCGTATTGCCGCCTGGGATATGGCGTTCAATTGCACGCTCTCGGAAGAGAAGGAATTTATGGTTTAGGAGCCATATAGGCCCATCTCGGACTATGAGCTTCAGCCTTCAACATGCTTTATGCAAGATCTCAGTCTCCATGTCCGGTGCAGGCCGAAGATTTAAATCGTCGGAATTACGAAGCTGGTCCGGATCGCTCTATGCTCCAAATGATCGACCCCCATAGCTCAGATGGCCCTTCCAAGAACGGACAACAGCACCACCACCTTCACGCCCATGGTCCCGCCGATCCAGCCCTTCTCGCAGCCGAGAGAGGGATCTGGGCCATAAAAATATCCTTTCTCGCCCTTCTCGCGACGGCCCTGGTCCAGGTGGCGATAGTTCTCTTCTCCGGAAGCATGGCGCTCCTCGCTGACACCGTCCACAACCTGGGAGATGCGGCGACGGCCGTACCCCTCTGGATCGCCTTCAGGCTAGGCAAGCGGCCGGCCACGAACCAGTTCACCTACGGCTATGGCAGGGCTGAGGATCTGGCAGGGCTCTTCATAGTCCTGGTGATCGTCGCAAGCGCCCTATTCACAGGCTACGAGTCGGCGATGAGGCTCTTTTCTCCCCAGCCCATCAGTTTTCTCCGGGCGGTAATTATCGCCTCGCTGATCGGATTTCTCGGAAACGAGGCCGTGGCCGTCTTTCGGATGAAGGTGGGGCGAGAGATAGGAAGCGCCGCCCTGGTGGCCGACGGCCACCACGCGAGGGCCGACGGCCTGACCAGCCTCGCGGTCTTGATCGGCGCGGTCGGGGTCTGGGCTGGCTACCCCCGGGCAGACCCCCTGGTGGGTTTTCTCATAGCCATCGTCATCCTCAGGATCGGCTGGAGCTCTGGGCGGACGGTTCTGGCGAGGCTGATCGACGGCGTCGACCCCGGGGTGGTCGAGGAGGTGAGGGCCGCTGCGGCCCGCGCCTCCGGCGTTGAGGGGGTGGCGGGAGTGAGGGTGAGGTGGCTCGGCCACCGGCTCCACGCCGAGATCGACGTGATCGTCGATCCTGACATCACCGTCGAGGAGGGGCACGATATCGCAAAGGAGGTCGGCCACCAGCTCCTCAGCGGCCTCCCCTACCTCACGGAGGCCATGGTCCACGTCGATCCGCCCGGGGCTCCCGGCGAGGCTTACCATCGGGCCGAGAACCACCGCCACGACGACCTGCCCGAGGCCTCCCATCGTTGACCCTTCAGCCGAAAATTGTAGGAAAGTGATAATTACCAATAGTAGCAAACCTGGGATCATGACCGATGAGATATCCTTCAAAAACCAGGTGAGATGGACCGAAGGGGCGAAAGGCGAGATCGCCTTTCCCTCCAATCAGATTATCGAGTTCGCCCTGCCGGCGGAGTTCGGCGGCGTCGGGGGCTTCCCGTCACCAGAGGACATCTACGTCGCCGCCGCCAACGCCTGCCTCCTCACCACCACCCTGGCCAGGGCGAAGAGGCACGATGTCGTACTCCGATCCTACCGGTCGGAGGCGGTGGGGGTCATGGAGAGGGTGGGGGATGGCCGGGAGGTGACCCGGATCGAGATTAAGGTCCGCCTGGCCGCCGACGGCGATCCCGAGACGATCATGGAGATGCTCTCGGATGTGGCGGGAAGGGTGCCAGTCATTCGGTCGATGAGCACCTCGGTTAGCATCGATTTTGATGTAGAGGAGGAATGAGGGCCACCGCCCTGGTCCCGATCGCCCTGGCGACCCCGGCGTCGTCCTTCCCGACAGAATGTCTGGAAGACTGGGGAAAATGACTTTTGCGGACCTCCGGCCTTCAGCTTCAGGTCAGACATCAGCTGATGGAGGTCAAGTTCAGCGGTCGCCCGCGGCCTCGAACTTCGTCTCAGGGTAGCGGCAGCGGAGGCGGGGTACGATCCTGGGAACCCACCTCTGGTAGTCGCGGTAGGCTTCGCCGAACTTCTCGGCCAGCATCCTCTCCTCGTGGATTGATCCGAGGTGGAAGTAGACGGTGGCGAGGAGGTAGAGGACGAGGAGGTTTTCGGTCATGACTGGAGTGAGCCAGAGGAAGATCAGGGCGAAGAGGAAGAGCGGGTGTCTCACTCTGCAGTAGACGCCCTGGACGATCAGCTCGTCTGCACCTTCACCCTCGCTGTTGCCGGGCCTGATCCCAAGAAACTGGAGGGGCCCCGTCTCCATGAAGGTCTTGCTGAAAGCGAGGGCCGCTGCGACCTGCCCTGCCACCATCAGCCATCGCCAGGGCGAGGGGACGACGTAGAGGACCTCGCCCGGAAAGAGATAGAGCAGGTACAGGAGCGGGATGGCGGTGACGACCGCCACGATGGTGAAGAAGAGCCGATACCACCTCATCGCCCTCCCGCCAAAGGCCCGCTGAGCTCTGCGTTTGATCCAGGTTCCCGCCAGAAGGCTGTGCAGGCTCGCAAAGCAGGCGAGGTATAAGGCGAGGATGAGAGTGTATTTCGTGAACATGCCGGCACCTTTTTCGAGACGGGCTTCCTTTTTTTTCTCCTCTTCTCTGCTGTTCGCCTTCACCTGCCGGGGCAGACCCTCCCCCGCCAGGGGACCATCCTTGGAACGCGGCTCCGGTACGCTCGGTACTCGTCACCGAACTGGGCGAGGAGCCGCCTCTCCCAGTGGAGCGACCCCAGGCAGAGGTAGACGGTGACGATAGCATAGAGGATGAGGATGTTCGTCGTCATGAAGGGCGTCAGCCAGATGAGAAGAAAGCCCGAAAGAAGGAACGGATCTCTTATCCAGCAGTATATCCCCCTCGGAGCCAAACGCTCTGCTTCAGAGGCCCGAGGACCCGCGAGCTGGAGGGGAACCTTGAACCGATGGGGCCCATCGGTGAAAGCCCTGACAGAGAGAAGCCCCGCCAGCACCTGGCCCATCACCATCGCCCACCGCCAGGGCGAGGGGACGACGTAGAGGATCCTTCCGGGGAACAGGTAGACCAGGTACACCAAAGGCAGGACCATGGCAATGGCGGCGACCGAGAAGAGTGCCGGATACCAGGGGTCCATCCGATGCCCTAGAACCTTCTGGACCCTTCTCTTGAAGGGGAAGCTCGCCATCAGGCTGTGGATGACGGCAAAGAGGGCTAGGTAGATGACCAGGAAGAGGGCGCTCTCTTGGGGGAACATCGGGATTTTATTTTCGTCGGGATGGTATTTGGGGCTGATGGTGAGGGCATCAGACGCCCGTCCGAAATCTTTCGCCGGGCAGTCTCGTGTGCTCTTCGAAGACCTCCACCACTCGGGGGTTCTCCCCCATCCCCCGAAGGTTTAAATCTACCTCGAAGCCGGCCCGCCCAAAGCTGCTCTTCCAGGATTTGGGGTCGTCTCCGGCCATCTCTTTTTTGGCGTGGCCTCCGGCCACCAACAGAAAGGGGATCAGCCTTACCTTTTCGACTCCTGCCCCTCTCACGCCAGCCATCGCCTCATCGAGCCCCGGAAAGCCGTCGATCGTCCCCAAGAAGACGTTCCTGTGATCCCGTTTGAGGATCAAAGCCATCCGGGAGTAGGCACAGTCGGCGGGGTGGTCGGTCCCGTGGCCCATCAGGACGACGGCCGTCTCCTCCGGATCTCGGAGGCTGTTTTTGACCTCGCCGTCGACGGTGATCCGATCGAACTCCTGGGCGAGAGCTTCTGATACAGCATCGAAATCATGGCTACTGGCGAGGAGGGGCATCCCCATCGCGAGGTTCCTGAAGCCGAACTTTCCCCGGACGGTCCCGAGGGCGCTGACGACGGCTCCGACCTCGTGAAACTCAGAGCCCGGGGCGACGTGGAGGGACTGGACGACGACGTCGGTGTAGCCCTCGTCGTGAAGCTCCGCCAGAGCCATCAGGGGGCTTTTGGCCAGCTCGCCACCATCTCTCGCGATCTTTCGCCGGATGAAATCGGCAGAGAAGGCAATCTGGACCGCCGATCTGGGAAACTCGCGTCTATAGGCGGTCCTGATCTTCCCGTAGGTCTTCCTCGCCTCGAGGTCGAGGCTTCCATAAGCCACCAGGACGATGGCTGGCGAATCCTGAAACTCCATGTCCTCAAGCCTTCTCTTCAAGAGAGATCTGTCCACTTGACTTTTGAGCCGTTTCAATCATCGAAGGGCTCCTCCACCTTTCGCCCCTCGAAGATCTCGTGAAAGGTTCTGAGGGACGGCGCCAGGACCCTCGTCTGGCCGATGGCCGAGGCGATGAATAAGACGTCCAGGATCTCGTCCCGGGTGGCTCCGGCCCTCAGTGCGGCGTTGATGTGGACCTTGAGGCACTTCTCAGCTCCGGCTCCCGCGGCTGCGGCGATGGTCACCAGCTCTGCGGTCTTGGCGTCCAAGCTCTCCGGCCTCATGGCGTAGAAGTCCTTGAGGCTTGAGAACACGAAGAATTCGGGCCTCTCCCTCATGATCCTGAGGATCGGCGGAACGCACCCGAAGAGCTCTTCGCTATCCTCCAAGATGTCCTCCCCCATGGAGTCGGCGCTCTCTAGGAACTTTCGGATCAGGTCTCTATTTTCAGGCTTCATCGCTGGTCACTCCATCTGGCATACGATAAAACCCATCCGGAGGTTCATTCCGGATGGCTCGTCATTGGGCCCATCGTCCCGGATCTATCCGCTCCTCCCCTCTCCTGGCATCTTCCCGACCCTCAAAGCGGAGATGATTCAAAAGTTATTTATCATCAGAAAATTCATTAAGTTTGGAGGTTACTATGAATCTAAAGCTAAATGGTGAGAATTGGCCTTTGAATTTGTTCAGTGCTGCTGGACTTACGATGGCGCTCTTGGCCACGGTGAGTCTATGTCTCGCATCTCCTCAGGCAGAGGACGACATAAGCCCGTCTATGATCTCCGAGGACGAAGCATCCCAAATGATCATCGACACACTCGTCAAAAATCTGGCCGAGAGTTCGGAGCTTGAGATGGGCCTCCGAGTCAATCAGTACCAGGATCTGCTGGATGCTGGCACCCAGGTGAGAGAGGCAAACCAGGATGAACTTGAGTCGTCTGGAGTCCTAGTCTGCCAGAATGCCAGCTGGCTCTTCTTCTTGGACTTGGCCCCCGGTGCTCATTTCGCCCATCCGGTGATAATAGCAGTGCTTGATGCCGTAACTGGGGACGTCCAATTCATGGATGGCCAGTGGTGGCCGATCATAATGCAGCCCGCCTTTGAGAACGAGACGGTGAGGCGGGACTCGGAGACTATCATCTTTGAGAAGGAGCCGAATTTTTAAGAAAATGGGTGGGGGACCAAAGGATGGTCGCCGTCGTATCTCCAAGGCTGATCCCACGGCAGAAAGACCATCTAGCTCCCTATGTGATGACGTATTATGGAAGGTCTTTGAGATGAGATCAAATGAATTTCGTAAGTTATTGGCAGCCACGACCTGGGCGGCGACCGTATCTCTGCTGATCCTATGCCCAGCAGGCCTATCCCTGGGCGCATCCCTAGAATCGACGGACGACGTGAAGGAGACGACCGCCGTCCTCAAAGCCGGCCCTATGCTGAAGAGAGCTGAGCTGATTCAGACATCACCTGCCATCGGCAGCATGGAACTCCTGAACAAGGAGACGGCTGCCCAACTGGTCCAAAATGCCGTCGTAGCTCCCCTGTGGGAGCGAGCCGACCAAAGCAAGGGCCTGAGGGTGCTGCAGCACGACGAGATGCTGGCTGAAGGGGTCGTGATAGAGCCGGCCTTTGCCCCCTTGGGCGGTTCCACCAGGAGGATGGTGGCTCAGAATCAAAGCTGGCTATTCATGATCGACGAGTTGCCTGGAGCCCACTTCGCCCATCCTGTCAAGCTAGTTTTGGTGGATGCGATCACAGGAGAGCGGCAGGAAATGGAGACCGACTGGTGGCCAAAGGTCAACGATGTCCAGCTTTTCGATACGGAGCCTGCTCGAACCGATCCAAAACTCACAACCTTTTACATTAGGCCCACCGCTGAGGTGAAGCTCAGCACCTCTTCTGGGGTATTAGGTCAGCTCGAAAGAATCAAGCCCAAGATCAACTGCGACGTCTGGGCGGTTCTGGTCTGCGGGTACAATGACCTGCCCGACACCTTCGACGACGATACCAACGGAATGTATAGCGTCCTCAGAAACTTGGGAGTTCCCGATGATCACATATTCTACGTCAGTCCCCATGCGGGCCATGCAGGTGTGGACAGGCCGACGAGCAGGAGCAACGTCCAGTGGGCCATCAATGAGGTCGCAGCCCAGTCCGACATCAAGGACAAGGTGCTATTTCTCTACAGCTCTCACGGTAACGTCAACTTTGTATCCTGCGTGCCAGACATCCCGGATGGAGGTTCTATAACGGCCAGTGAGATGGACACATGGTTGGACGCCATAAGCTGTAAGGAGATGGCCATCATCATAGAGGCATGTCATAGTGGTAGCTTCATAGGCAAGTACAAGGACGGAACCTACATAGCCGGAGAGAACGAGCTGACCGGCGACGGTGAGACCAACCGGGTGGTTTTCACCTCGGCATCCACTGACACCTCCTCTTGGCCCGATATCGACGGTGGCTCAGATCCAAACCCGGCGGACACCGGAAGCGAGAGCATATACGGCTACATGATGGCTTTCAGCATCGCCTCTGCAGACACGAATGGAGACGGCCGGATATCCTTTGGCGAAGCCCACCAGTATGCTTGGGACAACGACGTCACTCGCATCCTCGGCTGGAATGTGCCCCAACTGATCGAGAGCGGTCTGAACAAGGCCAACGTCTACCACCAGTGTCTCCAATACGAGTGCTACTCCAACCTTCCAAGCCCCAAGCTGACCTTGATCGGAACCGAGGACTATACCACCAGCGGCGGGGAGTATACCAGGTACAAGCTCTCTGTGACCAACTGGAACGCCTATCCTGCAGAGCTGTTCGAATCCGCTCCGGACCTGCCAGCCTGCGGCCTGAACACAGAGTCCTCTAGGACGTGGGTGGATATCTACGACGACAGTGGAAAACGACTGTACGGCTTCTGCGCTCTGTCGTCCCCATCGGATCTGCAGAATCTGTGGTTTGCAGTGAAAAAGGGTGAGACACCACCCAAGAGGGTATATGTGGTGCTGAAAGACCGGAGGTGCGATGAGGAGTACACGTCAAACCAAGTGACTACAGAGCAAAAAATTCTAGCCATCGCTCCCGCGAATATGAACGTGGTCCAGATTAAGGAGCCCATGAGCGTTGTAGGAAAAATGCTTGCGTAGCTGGAGTTCATCCCCAGGGGCTTGATTCGAGAGAATGGTCGGCTGGCCCGATGCCAGTCGATTCTTTCTCATTCACGTTTTTTACATATCGCAGCTCGGTGCTGGGTGCTTTTTTGACCCATACCTGCAGCTATTTTGCATAGTGAGTTCGGCAGATCTTACAGCATACGAATATCAAAAGCATGTTCAAGAACCATCGCAAAGTTCTGCCGTCAGACGACGAAGTCGTAGCGCCGATACCCGTCCCCTTCGATCTCGACCAGGGCGAACTCTCCCGACGGCGAGATCACGCTCTCGTTCTTCTCCCCCTCGTGGAGGAGCTGGTAGTCCGCAAGGCCTATCTCGACTCGCTCATTGAGCGTTTTGAGGAATTTTCCCTTGGCCATCGACTCGACGCCCTCTCCGACCACCCCCGAGAAGAAGGCGGCAGAGCAGCCGCTCCCGTAGGATCCAAGGCCGATCCGCGTCCCGGGAACGAGGAGGTCCTGCTCCAGAAGGCTCGCAAGCCCCAGGTATATCGAGCCGGTGTAGATATTTCCCACCACCGACGATATGAGAGTAGAAGGTTTAACCTTCCTTCCGTAGGCCTCCAAGAACTTTCCAGACTTGGAGAACCTCCTCTTGTAATCTCCCTCGGCCAAGAGGTACTCCTTCTGGCCTTCAAAATCCTCGCTTTTGGGCTCGGGTCCCATCTCCTCCTCGATCGTCCGCCATCGGGGCAGGTCCCTCCACTCCCGCTGGAATATCGAAGCGGCTGCGTACTCCGCCATCCGGGGGTAGGGAATGTGGAAGATGATATGAGATAGATGGTCGGATGTGCATTCGTCATCCGCGAGGCGGATCATCCCTCGGCCAAGGACTCTTTTTTTGTAAGAGTAGAAGGCGCCGTCCATCGCCGCCAGGTAGCAGAGGTTGCTGTACTTGCCGTTTACCACGGCGCACTTCATCCCGATAGGCCTAAAGAAGTCGTTCTCGTCCCTGGTGAAGACCCCCATGACGGGGTCGAGGACCATAAGCCTCGGGTTCCTTTTGACGAGTAGGGCGACAGAACCTGCCCCCTGGGTGTACTCGCCCGGGGAGTTCAGATCGTACCGGGCGATGTCCGTCGCCACCACGATCCCGACCCTGCCCCCTCTCCGGCTCGAATCTTCGTAGCCTTCCTCGTCGCCCTCGCCATTCTCCTCTTCCATCCCCTCCACCCTCAGCCAGTATGCTGCGTTCTCCAGAGCGAAGGTTGCGGCGATGCAGGCCGACTTGAACTCGACGGTGGAACACTCCTGAAAGGAGCCGGGGCCATAGACACGTTCCAGCATTCCGATGACGTAGGTCCCGATCGCCTTCGCCTCGTCAACGCCGGACTCAGTCCCGATGTAGATCCTCCCCACCTCCTCGGGCGAAAGGTCGTTTCTCTTCATCAGCTCAAGGACCGAGGATGCTGCCATGGTGGCTGCGTCTTCGTGGGCGTCGGGGACGGCCATCTTCTCAACGCCGATCCCCCGGGCGAGCTTCGCGGGCTCAATCCCTCTCGCTTCCGCGAACTCGCCGAGGGTCGATATGAAGAGCTTAGGCACGTGGAGGGCGACGTCGTCTATGCCGACGGCTGTGTTTGGTGCTAGAATCATGGAGATCTCCTCAGATGAGCGGTATGTCCGGAAAGGTTGGCATCGATCGTATTTATCGCCTCGGGTTCGTTCAAAAGCCGGTAAGATCTATATCTCATCCGCCCGACCAGCTATCTGAGGTTCACCATGATGGAAGAGATCGAGCGGCTGGTGGAGAGGTTTGAGGGCCTGAAAGAGAGGGAGCGAGCCGAGACAGCGGCGATACTGAGAAGGTACGCCGACGGGGAGATGGACTTGGAGGAGGTCCACTACACCCTTCTGGACGAGGGGCTGATTCCGATGCCATCACGGTGCACCATGTATCACAAGCCGAAACGGAGTTCCGAGGCGGAGGAGGCTCTGAGGGCCCTAATAAAAGAGAGGATCCCGGGGCTGTAACGAGCCCCTGACGTCCTGAATTCTCATCTGAGAAGAAGGTGCGGGGCTCTGAGTTTTCCATCCATCGCTCATACCTCGCCCGTATATCGATCCGGCCTCCACTATGCCAGAATTCTCCATATTCTGGATCATTTAAATAGAATCCGATCCGAACCACGTCAAGAACTTGCTCTGAGGAGATGAGATGGCACCGGAAGTTGTGAAGATCCCGAAGATGAATAAGAGGGAATATGACCGGCTGATCGAGGAGGAGCACGTATGCAGAATCGCCTTCAAGGGAGATAGGTACCCTTACATTGTCCCTTTCGTCTACGTCTTCGACGGCCGGTTCATGTACTTCCTCTCGACGAAGTACGGGAAGAAGATCGATCAATTCCGACGAGATCCCCACGTCTCGGTGGAGGTGGAACGGTACGCTCCAGACCTCTCAAGCTATCGCTTCGTCACCTTGAGGGGCCGCCTCGTAGAGGCCAGCGACTCCGAGGAGAGAGGGGCGGTCCGGAGGCGGTTCGTCGCCCTGATCGAAAATAAGAACCTTTCAAGAAACGTCCTTTCGGCCCTTGGCCACTCTCCCTCTGACCCCCTCGACTCAATCGTGGAAGAGGAGAGGTCCCTCGTCTGGAAGCTCGTCGAAGTCGAGAAGATAGTGGGACTAAAAGATGGCGAGATGATTTGACATTACAGCAATCTTCGGGCAAAAATATTTCGGGCCCGACCGTTTTTATATTTATCTGGATGTTGCAATATAAATAGATAAATTCTATATATTAAATTTGACTCGTATTACGCAGAAAAATTTATATAATAGAAAGTAGGAAACAATCTGCTGACAGGGGACTATCCGCCCCCATTTCGCTCGGCGGATATTAAAATAATAAAGAGAAAGGGCTAATTATGAATCTAAGACGGCCGAACTCCAACGAAGCAATCGGGACTTACAACCGGTCGAGAGACGTCACCCCGATGTCAGGGATCTGCACCCGATGTGTCGACGGCTGCAGGGGTGGTTGTGATATTTGGTTATCCTCTTTCAGGGGCCGGGAGGTCCTCTATCCCGGCCCCTTCGGCGAGATCACCGCTGGCGCTGACAAGGACTACCCCCTGGATTACTCTCACATAAATATCCAGGGGTATGCCGTCGGTGCCAAGGGCCTCCCCGAGGGGGTCGAAGGTAACCCCGACACCGCCGTATTCCACGAGGTGAATACCGAGACTGAGTATGGATGGGACAGAACGGTGAAGATGAAAATTCCGATATTCACCGGCGCCCTCGGCTCGACCGACATCGCCGGAGCCAACTGGGAGCACTTCGCCATCGGTGCCGCCATATCCGGGATAACCCTCGTCTGTGGCGAAAACGTCTGCGGCGTCGACCCGAATCTGGATTTAGACAATAAAGGCAAGATCGTCAAGTCCCCAGAGATGGACAGGAGGATAGAGACCTACAGGCAGTTCCATGAAGGGTACGGAGAGATCCTGGTGCAGATGAACGTCGAGGACACACGGCTTGGAACCGCTGAGTACGTATCCCAAAAGCATGAGCTGGATACCCTGGAGCTGAAGTGGGGGCAGGGAGCAAAGTGCATCGGTGGCGAGATCAAAGTCAGGTCCCTCGAAAGGGCTCTGGAGCTGCAGAATAGGGGCTACATAGTGAGGCCCGATCCCTCCAGAAAGGAGGTCCAGATGGCCTTCAAGGACGGAGCCATAAAGGAGTTTGAAAGACACTCCCGTCTCGGCTTCGTCACAAAAGAGGGGTTCCTCGAAGAGGTAGACAGGCTCAGAGAACTGGGATACAAAAGGATCACCCTCAAGACCGGGGCCTATTCCATGACCGAACTCGCCATGGCCCTACGCTACGGGTCGGAGGCGAGGATAGACCTCCTCACCATAGACGGCGCCCCCGGTGGCACGGGGATGAGCCCCTGGCCGATGATGAACGAGTGGGGAGTTCCGACCTTCTACCTCCAGGCCCTGACCTATGAGTTTGCGGAGAAGCTTCATAAGAGGGGCTTGAGGGTGCCAGACCTCGCCATGGCCGGAGGCTTCTCTTCTGAGGACGGCGTCTTCAAGGCGATCGCCATGGGCGCCCCCTACTTCAAGGCTGTCTGCATGGGCAGAGCCCTTATGATCCCGGGGATGGTCGGAAGGAACATTCAAAAGTGGATCGAGGCGGGAGAGCTTCCAAAGTCCGTCTCCAAGTACGGAACTAACGCCAAGCAGCTCTTCGTCACCTACGAGGAGCTGGTCGAGAAATACGGCAAAGATGTCGAGAAGATTCCTCTGGGTGCCATGGGCATCTACACCTATGCCCAGAGGTTCCAGATCGGCCTGCAGCAGCTTATGGCCGGGAGCAGAAACTTCAGCCTCAAGACGGTCTCCAGAGATGACCTGATGGCCCTCACCGAAGAGGCGGCCAAGGTCTCGGGGATCGACTACGTCATGGACGCCTACAGGGACGTCGCCGAGGGAATCCTGGAGAGTTGAGGGAATGAAACGCTGAGCTGAGCAGGCCAGAGCAAAGATGATCTTTTGCCGCCGCAGCGAGGGGTGTATGTGCCCTACATGGCACATACACCAATAAATTATCTTGGTGGAAACTTAAACTCAGAAAAATATGCGATTTTTAAGATATGATTCAGCCATAAAAAGGCACCAGTTGATATTGAAGTCATCCATATATAAATTGAGTATACGACATTTTGAGCAGCGTTGAGCTCGCAGCATCCCTTTTTCGACATTTCAACGTCGCTGAGTTCACTAAAAGTTCAAAGAAGAATTGAATATATCATGCCAAATGTAGCGCCAATTTTAATAAGCATCTGGCAGAAATAAGATTGAAAACAGTCAAAATTTAATTACAATTTCGGATAAGTTTGGTGCCGCAGCTTTTCAGAAATGCTTAAATATCAATATCCGGATGTTATGGCCCGTTTCATTATAAATAAATGTAACTCATAAGATTTAACTAGGCGATGCTGACATGGGCTTCCTCCGAACTCCTGATGATCGAGTTTTTGGTAGAAGCCAAAAAGGGTGATAAAGGGATGGCAGAACTGAACCCGTTTGAGATAGCTCAAAAGCAGCTAGACAATTGTATAAAAATACTGAAGTTGGATGATGACGTGCGCGAGGTACTTCGAAATCCCATGCGCGAACTCCACGTATCAATCCCGGTCCGGATGGACAATGGAAGAACGAAGGTCTTCAAGGGTTTCCGAGTCCAGTACAACGACGCCAAGGGGCCAACAAAGGGAGGCATCAGGTTCCACCCCGAGGAGACGATCGATACCGTCAGAGCCCTGGCAGCATGGATGACCTGGAAGTGCTCTCTTCTCGACCTCCCCCTCGGCGGAGGAAAGGGCGGCGTCATCTGCAACCCCAAAGAGCTCTCCGAAAACGAGCTGGAACGCCTGAGCAGAGGGTACATCGATCAGATATGGCAGTTCATAGGCCCCAACAAGGACATCCCGGCCCCTGACGTCTATACCACCCCCCAGATCATGGCCTGGATGATGGACGAATACTCGAAGATCACAGGAAGCAACGAATTCGGTTGCATCACCGGCAAACCTGTCTGCATAGGGGGCTCCTGTGGGCGCGATGATGCGACCGCCCGAGGCGGCATGTACACCATCCGTGAGGCGGCAAAGGAGCTCGACATAGACCTCTCCAAGGCCACCGTCGCCATCCAGGGCTACGGGAATGCCGGATGCAATGCAGGATTCCTCGTAAGAGATCTCTTCGGCTCCAAGGTGGTGGCGATCAGCGACTCTAAGGGTGGCATATACAACAAGGACGGCCTAGACCTCGAGCTCGCCTGCAGCGTCAAGAAGGACACCCGCACGGTGACGAAATCCCCGAGGGAGACGACCCAGAAGATCTCCAACGAAGAGCTGATCGAGCTCGACGTGGACGTCCTGATCACTGCAGCTCTCGAGAACGTCATCACCAAAAAGAACGCGCCCAACGTCAAGGCCAAGATCATCGCAGAGCTCGCCAACGGACCGACGACCCCCGAGGCGGACGAGATCCTCTTCAAAAATGGAGTTCACATCATCCCCGACTTCCTCTGCAACGCCGGCGGCGTCACCGTCTCCTACTTTGAGATGGTCCAGAACATCGATCGGTACTGCTGGGACGTTGAAGACGTCTACAAGCGGCTGGACGACAGGATGACCCGGGCCTATCATACCGTCCTCGACACCTCCAAGGCTTACAACATAAACATGCGTCAAGCAGCTTACGTGGTGGCCGTCAACCGCGTCGTCGAGGCGATGAAGATGCGCGGCTGGATCAAGATGGCCTAGATCGTGTTCGTCTATTCGATCTCCAACGCTTAAGAAGCGCCGTGGAGGACGATGACAGTCCTCCATCATCAAATCATTTTTAGAGCGGTTGACGTTATAGAGCGGCGAGCCCCCTCGAATCCTGGATCTCTAACCCACAATCCAGAGATTCCGACCTTCGCGCCGATCCTCCAGAAGGAAAGAAGCTGCCTTTTGGCTAAATATATCATTTTCCCCTCAGAATGCACCACCACCATAGAAAATTGTCAGCAAATGGATAAGGGATATATAAAGAGAAGGGACATAGCCAATAATTGTGAAAGTTTGCCCTGGAGGAACGATAGAGATGAAACTGAACCTCACTTTTGAGATATGGGAAGGGGATCGAGCGTATATCTCGAAACGCCCCGAGCTGGGGATATCGAGTTTTGGCGCCACCCCCGAAGAGGCACTAGACAACCTGGAAGAAGCTGCCTGGTTTTACCTCGACGATGCTGAAAGCCGGGAGATCATCGCTGACGTTGAGGCGGCAGCAGCTTCACCCCACAAGTTCGCCTCGATGATAGAGATGGTCAGATAAAAAGAACAATCTAAATGGTTTCCGACTATTCTGGGACGTCGCCCAGATAAAGACGGAGAAGAAAAGTAAGATACTTCTCCAAAATCTGACCGTCTAGCTCGAAGAGACCGCCTTCTTCTTCTCTTTCCCCTCGCCTCTACCCAGGGTCGGGTTTAAGGCCTGAGGCGCCGTCTCCACCAACCGGTGCCAGTTATCCCTCTCCCAAAGCATGGCAGATCGATCCTCCTCGGGGATGAATTGGCGGAGCCGGAGAGTCAGGGTATCCCAGTTGACTTCATGACCATCGAAGTCGGGGCCGTCGACGCAGGCGAACTTCGTCACGCCGCCCACCTCGACTCTGCACGCGCCGCACATCCCGGTCCCGTCGACCATCAGGGGAGTGAGGCTGACGATCGTCTTGACGCCGTAGGGCTCGCTGGCCTTGGAGGTCTCCATCATCATGAAGGGACAGCCGTGGGCGAAGATCCGATCGACCTTCTTCCCCCCCTCCAGGTATCGAGATACGAAGTCGTTCGTCCACCCCTCCTCGCCACAGCCGCCGCTTCCCGCGAGGATGTGAAGCTCGTCGCTTTCTGCCCTCAACTTCTCCTCCCAGAAGATAAACTCCCGGCTCCGCCCCTCCACGATGGTTATGACGTAGTTCCCGGCCTCTTTAAGCGCCTTGATGAGGGGCATGCTGGGCCCGATGCCGAAGCAGCCGCAGGCGCAGATGACGGTCCCGAAGTTATCGATCTCCGTCGGTTTTCCCAGGGGGCCTGCCAGGTTCATTATGGAGTCGCCCTCCCTCAGAGTGCCGAGCTTCATGGTGCTGGTCCCGAGGACGTAGAAGACGATATCGATGGTTCCTTCCTCCACGTCCCAGCCCGCAAGCCCCATGGGGATCCGCTCGCCGGTCTCGTCCACCCTGATGATCACAAACTGGCCAGGGCGGGCAGCTTTCGCCACCTTGGGCGCTTTTATCTTGAGGTAGATGATGTTGGGGACTAAAACTTCCTTCTCCACTATCTGGTACATCTTCAATCACCGCCCGCTTTGCTGAGCTTTACGGCACAGACCTTCAACTCCGGTATCTTGGCCACGGGATCGAGAGCGGGGTTGGTGAGAACGTTCGTCGGCGTCTCGGCGAAGTGAAAGGTCATGAAGGCCACCCCCTCCGACGACTTCTCCGTAATTTTCGCCTTCGCTCTGACGGTTCCCCTCCTCGACGAGACCTCGACGATGTCGCCGTCCTCGACACCGATAGCTCGCCCGTCCTTCGGGTTGATCTCTACCAGCTCTTCGTTCCGGAGGTAGTTCAGCCCCGGCACCTTCCTGGTCATGGTGCCGGTGTGGAAGTGGCAGAGAACTCTGCCGGTGGTGAGGATGAAGGGATACTCATCATCGGGAAGCTCCATGGAGGGCCTGTAATCGACCACCGAAAAGAGGCCCTTTCCTCGGGTGAACCCCGTTTTGTGGAGGTATGGCGTTCCGGGGTGGTCCGGGTTCGGGCATGGCCACTGAAGGCCAGTTTTTTCGATCCTCCCGTAGTTTATCCCTCCATAGCTGGGAGTGAGGGAGGCGATCTCATCCATGATCTCCGAGGGGCTCTCGTAAGAAAACTCTTCCTCGCAGCCCATCCTCCTACCGATCTCCGATATGATCATCCAGTCGGGCCTCGCGTCACCGATGGGCTCCAGCACCTCTCTCACCCGCTGAACCCGCCGTTCCGTGTTGGTGAAGGTCCCATCCTTCTCCGCAAAGGAGGTGGCTGGCAGGACCACGTCCGCGAGGCTCGCCGTCTCCGAGAGGAATATCTCCTGGACCACCAGGAAGTCCAGCTTCTCCAGGGCCTCGGCGACGTGGGTCGCGTCGGGGTCGCTGATCCGGGGGTTCTCGCCGATGATGTACATGACGTCGATCTTTCCGTCGTGGACTCCATCGAAGATCTCCATCAGAGTCAGACCCGGCTTTTCGGGGAGCTTTTTGCCCCATCTATCCTCGAACTTCCTCCGCAGATCCTCGTTCGTCACCGCCTGATAGCCGGGGAAGACGTTCGGCAGAGCCCCCATATCGCAGGCTCCCTGAACGTTGTTTTGGCCCCTCAGAGGATTAATCCCACTCCCGGGCTTGCCGAGGTTTCCCGTCATCATAGCCAGGTTTGCGAGGGCCAGGATGTTGTCGGTGCCGTGAGAGTGCTGGGTTATGCCCATGGAATAGACTATGGATGATGGACCGTTTCGGGCGTAAACCTGGGCAGCGTCTCTTATCAGAGACACCTCCACGCCGGTGATCTCGGCGACCTCTTCTAGAAATATGCCAGCGAGAGAGGCTCTGAACACTTCAAACCCCTCACACCGATCCTCGATAAAACCATAGTCGACGAGGCCCTCCTCCAGGATCACCTTGCAGATCCCCTGAATCAGGGGGACGTCTGTACCGGGCTCCTGCCTCAGCCAGACGTCGGCGATCTTGCAGAGCTCGATCCATCGGGGGTTTGCGACGATGATCTTAGCACCCCTCGTCTTCGCCTCCTTGATCTTGAGGGCGATTACAGGATGCTGCTCTGTGGTGTTCGATCCGGTGATGAATATGCAGCCAGCGTCCTTAAGCTCCTCGATGGAGTTGGTCATAGCCCCGCTCCCGAAGGCCGCGGCGAGGGCGGCGACTGTGGATGCGTGACAGAGCCGGGCACAGTGGTCGACGTTGTTCGTCTCCATCACAAGACGGGATAATTTCTGGGCCAGGTAGTTCTCCTCGTTGGTGCATTTGGCAGAGGAAAGAAGGGCGAAACGGTCGCCTTTAGCTCGGGAGAACTTCTCGACGATGAGGGCCATCGCCTCGTCCCAGCTGGCGGGGACTAGCTGGCCGTCCTTTCTGATCAGTGGCGTCTTCAACCTCTCAGGACTCTCGACGAAGTCGAGGCCGAACCGGCCTTTTACGCAGAGCTGACCGTTGTTAGGGCTACCGCCCCTTTTTCCTCGAACCCGGGCTATGTGGCCGTCCAAAACTCCGATCTTCATAACACAGCCGACGCCGCAAAAGGGGCATGTGGTGACGACAGAATGGCTCGGCCTCCCCCACCTCTCGGACCGGGCATACAGGGCACCGGTGGGACAGACATCGACACAGGCGCCGCAGAACTTGCAGTCCGACTCCGTCAGGGATACGGGCCCTATGGCATGTTGTCGATGGTAGTCCACCTCGAAAGAGAGGACGCCTTCTCCCCTCACCTCGCTGCAGGTCCTGACGCATCGGCTGCAGAGGATGCAGAGGTTGTAGTCGCGGTCGAAGAAAGGCTCCCTGCGAACCGGAAGGTTGCGGTAAGCGGTGGAGTATCTCATCCCCTCAAGGCCGGTATAAATCACGGCGTCCTGAAGCTCGCATTCGCCGTCGTTGGGACAGTACTTGCACCCCACTGCCAGGGGGAACTTTCTCATGCACTCACGGAGGTCGGTGCACTCGTCTTTCCGATCGCAGAAGAGGCAGCTCGTCGGGTGGTTTGTCAACGCCAGGAGCAGTTCCAGGGCGTTCCTCCTCATCTCCTGGAGCTCGTCGGTCTTCGTCCTCACCACCATCCCCCCCTCGGCGATGGTGGTGCAGGAGGTGGGGCGGTCGTTTCGCCCCTCTATCTCGACGATGCAGAGCTTGCACGAACCGATGGGAGAGAGGTCCGGATAGTCGCATAAGGCGGGTATGTAGATGCCGGTCTGCCGAGCCGCTTCGAGAACTGTGGATCCCTTCTGAGTCCTGACCGTTCGTCCATCAATGGTTAGTCCGATCTCCTCCACTTTCACCACCGCGTTATTTTAGGAGCTTCAAAGTCATATTTCAAGATTGCTCTATTTTCCGACGGAAAATGGACGACTCCGCGGGATATTTGATACAAATGGGGCCTGACTTCCCTGGTTAAGAGGGTTTATGTATAAGCGAACCGGAAGGCTCCATCCGGCCAGCCCGCAAATGCAGATCTCAAAAAGCGCTGAAGGCCTTAAAGCGCGAGCCAGGGCGATAAGACGGAAATGTGGCTGAAGGTCAAAAATATGCGACGGGATTTGGTTTAGCAGAGGCGAAAACCGAAAAGATTTAAATATCGAGGCATAGGTTGAATGCCACTGTCCAACGCTAGGATAAATATCGATGTCGGTCGGTCACCGTCGAAGACGGTGATGGACTCAAAACTGCGATGGCCACGCCAGCCGGGGGCTATTGCCTCGAACTTTGACGACGAGCACGGATCATCCGAAAAGGCAGCAGAGCCACAATATCGAGCGGGATACGATGTCTGGTAAGAAGAAGAAGCTGAACTTAAATCGGGTTTCCATGCCCAAACAGTCTCCCGAGGAGAGGCGCCATAACTTCCTCGAGGTGGCTTGTGGCTATTCCGAAGAGCAGGCCATCGAAGAGGCCAATCGATGCCTGCAGTGCAAGAAGCCCAGGTGCATGGAAGGCTGTCCTGTGGGAATAGAGATCCCCGATTTTATAAGGGCTATACAGGACGGCGAGATGGAAAATGCGGTCAGGATCATCAAGGCCAAAAACAGCCTGCCCGGCATTTGTGGAAGGGTATGCCCCCAGGAGGTCCAGTGCGAGAGCCGATGCGTCCTGGAAAAGAAAGGCGCGCCCATCGCCATCGGTCGCCTGGAGAGGTTCGTGGCGGACTGGGAGGCTGGTCATAGCCACCAAGACGAGCACTCCGACTCGGAGGCATCAGTTGGGGAAGAACTTTCGACCGAGGTTCAACCTTCATCAGGGAAGAAGGTGGCCGTCGTGGGGGCAGGTCCTGCTGGTCTCACCTGTGCTGCAGATCTTGCCAAGAGAGGCCACAAGGTCACCGTCTTCGAGGCGCTCCATGATGCCGGAGGGGTTCTGATCTATGGTATCCCCGAGTTTCGGCTGCCAAAAGATATCGTCCGGTCAGAGGTGGAGTACGTCAAACGCCTGGGCGTCGAGTTCGAGCTGGACTCCGTCGTCGGGAGGCTGGTTCAGGTCGATGAACTTTTGAAGAACGGCTTTGACGCCGTATTTCTGGGGATCGGGGCAGGAGCACCGCGATTTCTCAACATCCCCGGAGAGAACCTCAACGGGGTCTACTCCGCCAACGAGTATCTCACCCGCGTCAACCTGATGAAGGCCTACAAGTTTCCAGAGTACGATACCCCCATCCGCCAAGGCGATAGGGTGGCGGTTGTGGGAGGCGGAAACGTCGCCATGGACGCCGCCCGATGCGCCGTAAGGCTCGGAGCAGAGGAGGTTCACGTGATCTACCGCCGGTCCGAGGCCGAGATGCCGGCGAGGCTCGAGGAGATCGAGAACGCAAAAGAAGAGGGCGTCATCTTCGACTTTCTTACAAATCCCACCAGGTTCATAGGAGACGATCGAGGACGGGTCGCGCAGATGGAGGTGGTGAATATGGTTCTGGGGGAGCCGGACGCCAGCGGCAGGCGGAGGCCCGTGGCCGAGAAGGGGTCTGAGCACATGGTGGACGTGGACACCGTCATCATAGCCGTGGGCACCATCCCCAACCCCCTGGTTCCGGGAAATACTCCAGGGCTTGAGACCACCAAATGGGGAACCCTAGTGGCGGACGAAGACGGTAGAACCACCCGGGAGAGGGTCTGGGCTGGAGGAGACATAACCACCGGAGGGGCCACTGTCATCAGCGCCATGGGCGCGGGGAAGAAGGCAGCTGAGGATATCGATCGATGGCTCCGAGAGGACGGCCCTTGGAGCCGCTGACGGCCCTTCTCATGATAAGCGGCCCCCAAACCGTCCCGCCAGGGGGGGCCATCGGCCGGGTCCCTCCATTTTTGTCGGAATGGGGCGGCATGGGATTACGCCGCCATCGGCTCGTTTTTATCAGAGATCTTAGGGAGAAAGATAGATGGGATTCAAATCACCAAAAGAGACGACCTGCTCAGTCGACAACATCGGCTGTAACAAGATCGAGATGGCCTTTGGACCGCTTCTGACCTTGGGCTTTTTGGCCGGCGCTTTCATCGCCTTCGGAGGGTTATTGGCGGTGATAGTCGGTGGTGGGGTTCCCGGCCTCCGGGCGGACAACCCCGGCCTGCAGAAGTTCATCTTCGGCGCGGTCTTCCCTGTGGGGCTCATCCTGGTGGTGGTGGCCGGGGCGGAGCTCTTCACCGGCAATACCGCCTGCTGCATCCCGGCGGTCCTCTCCAGGAAGGCCTCGTGGTCGGGGCTCGCTCGAAACTGGACGGTATCTTACGTAGGAAACTTCATCGGCTCTATATTTGTGGTATTCTTCCTGACATATCTGACGGGCCTTTTGGCCTCCGATCCATGGCTTGAGACCATCACCGGCATCGCTGAGTCGAAGGTCTCCCAAGGATTCTGGCCGCTCTTCTTCAAGGGGGTCGGCTGCAACTGGCTCGTCTGCCTCTCGGTCTGGCTCGCCATCGCCTCCGACGACGTGGTCAGCAAGGTTCTTGGGGTATGGTTTCCGATCATGGCCTTCGTGGCCATCGGATTTGAGCACAGCGTCGCTAACATGTTCTTCATTCCCTCGGGGATTATGTACGGGGCTAGCGTCACCTGGTCCGATTTCTTCGTCGTCAACCTGATCCCGGTGACCCTGGGAAACATCGTCGGCGGTGGGCTATTCGTGGGCGCCATCTACTGGTACGCATACAGCCGCCAGCGATAATCAAAAAATTTTGAGGAATGTTGCCAGGTCGAAAGCTCCAAAAGTTTTCGACCCATCGTTTCAGTTTGGCATTTTTGCCGGCAGATTCTGATCCTCGGTCATTCTCTGATGGAGATCACGTTTTCGCAGTAGCCATCTCCAGAACACATCCTTTTGGTATATATCTGGGTACACCGAGGGTTGAGGTTCTCCACGGCAGATCTACAGTAAGATTGACACGCCTCTGAAAGCTCTGCATATTGCTCCTTCCCGCGAACCTCTTTCAGAAGAGGGCATCGGGTGATCATCATCACCAGCTTGTCTTCGGCAGAGTCTGAAATCTCCCACTTGAAGTTGGGGCCAAAAATCACGCCCGATATGACGTTAAAGACCTCATAGATTTCGGAAGTACCCTTATAATATCTCCTACCTAAAGCGTCCACGTCTCGGCACCTCAAAGAGATTATTCGGGGCGGGACGATTTGTATCTGTTTGAGATGTTTTCACAAATGGTATGAAATGTTAAGAAAGATCATAGACGCTGGAAAGGAACAGACGCTCTTGACAGCAGATTTTTTATGGAAGTGGAAAACGGTGAGCGGAGGCGACCTAAGCCATTTTTTCTGCCGCCTCCTTAGCCATAGTCCCAAAGAGCTCCTCGAGCTTCATCTTGATCTCCTTTATCGCCTCGACGCCCGGCCCGCCGACGTCGAGGGGCGACTTGCCCGCGAGATCTGCATCCATGAAGTTTCTGTCATAGGGTATCGTCCCGAGGACGGGAACATCCATCTCCGCCAGCTTCTCTTTTATGATCGTCTGCTCCTCGGGGGCCTTACTTATCACGGCCATAACCTTCTCGATCCCCAGGTCTGATGCGAGTTTTTTGATCCTCTCCAGGGTCTCGATGGACCGAAGACCCGGCTCGACGACGGCGATCATGACGTCTACCCCCCTCGTCGTTCCGCGGCCCAGATGCTCAATTCCCGCCTCCATGTCCAGAATCACCAAATCTTTCTCCTTCAGGATGACATGCCTTAAGAGAGCTCGGAGGAAGGCGGTCTCAGGGCACATGCAGCCACTCCCGCCGGTGTCAACCGTCCCCATCACAGCGAGCTTGACGCCGTCGGGGCCGACGCAGCCGCACTTCCCAATGACGTCGTCGACCTTCGGATTGAGCTTGAACATCCCGAACTCGGCGCTCGCCCTCTCCTGGACCATCTCCTTGTAATCGGTGATGGGCCGCGGGTTCTCGGAGACACCCAGCGCGGACGCCAGGTTCATGTCCGGGTCTGCGTCTATCGCGATGACGTTGTAACCGTCGCGAGCAAAGAGGCGGGCGAGGGTTCCGGCGAGGGTCGTCTTCCCGACGCCCCCTTTTCCAGTGATGGCTATCTTGATGGTAAGACCTCCAGGAGTTGACTTCGATCTCCAAACTTCGATATTCAATCTTCGATCTTCAGATATATATGGGAAGATCAGAGTTTATATCGCTTCTGGAGACTTTGACGGAGAGAGGATCGAAGATTGGAGGGGATGGAGGAGGTGGGTCAGGTGAAAGATCATGAGACGATGAGGGTGGACAAAGTCGGAGATGAAAGACGAAGCGCCCTGGAAGAGCCCGGCCACGATCTCGCCCCCACTCTCGGTCTTTTCGCCCCGGAGCTTCTTCGAAAGAGGTACCTCCGGCGGGACGAACTCGGGAACGTCTCCGAAACCCCGGAGGAGATGTTCAGCCGGGTGGCGAGGCACGTCGCTCAGGCCGAGGGGAGGTTCGGCGGCGACCGCGGCGCAGTAGCGTCAAAGTTCAGGGACGTCATGAGCCAGGGGCTCTTCCTCCCCAACTCCCCAACCCTGATGAACGCCGGCCTCTCCTTGGGGCAGCTCTCGGCCTGCTTCGTCCTGCCGGTGGAGGACTCGATGGACGGGATCTTCGGGGCCCTGAAGGAGATGGCGAAGATCCACCAGAGCGGTGGAGGGACCGGCTTCTCCTTCTCGAGCCTCCGGCCGAAGGGCGATCCGGTGCGGGCGACCGGCGGGATCGCCAGCGGCCCAGTCTCCTTCATGGAGGTCTTCGACGCCGCCACCGAGGTGATAAAGCAGGGCGGCCGCAGACGCGGAGCGAACATGGCGGTCCTCCGGGCCGACCACCCCGACATCCTGGAGTTCGTCCGGGCCAAGGAGACGCCGGGGAGGCTTCAGAACTTCAACCTCTCCGTGGGGATCACCGACGATCAGATGGCGAAGGCACGATCGGGTGGCGGAATCGACCTCGTGAACCCGAGGTCCGGCCTGGTCACGGAGACGATCGACGCCTCCGGCCTCCTCCGAGAGATCGCGACCCACGCCTGGCACCGAGGCGACCCCGGCGTCCTCTTCCTCGACAGGATAAATGAAAGACACCCCCTGTCGGGGACGATCGAGGCGACTAACCCCTGCGGCGAGCAGCCGCTTCTCCCCTACGAGTCCTGCAATCTCGGCTCCATCAACCTCTCCCGTTTCGTCGAAGGGGGCGAGGTCGAGTGGGACCGGCTTTCTGAGACGGCCCGGCTGGCGGTGCGGTTCCTCGACGACGTCATCGAGGTGAACCGCTTCCCCCTCAGAAAGATCCGGGATGCGACTTTGAGGTCGAGAAAGATCGGCCTGGGGGTGATGGGGTTTGCGGAGATGCTGATCGAGCTTGGCATATCCTACAACTCGGAAGAGGCGATCCGGCTCGCCGAGGAGACTATGAAATCCATTGCGGAGACGGCCCGGGACGAGTCCCAAAAGCTCGGCGAGGAGAGGGGGTCGTTCCCCCTCCTCGAAGAGAGCAGCCTCAAGTACAACGCCATGAGGAACGCCACCGTCACCACCGTCGCGCCGACGGGCTCCATCAGCATTATCGCCGGGACCAGTCCCGGCATAGAACCCTTATTCGGCCTCTCCTTCTCCCGGGACCTCATCGGCGACGAAATGGTGGTCACTAGCCCCCTCTTCGAGAGGATAACGAAGGAGAGGGGTGTATACAGCGAGACCCTGATGCGGGAGGTGGCAAGAAGGGGGACCCTCTCGGGCGTCGGCGGAGTCCCCAACGACCTGCGCGACTTATTCGTCACGGCGATGGAGGTCCCGCCCGCTCAGCACGTTAAAATCCAGGCGGCCTTCCAGAGGTACACCGACAACGGCGTATCCAAAACCGTGAACCTCCCGCAGGAAGCGACGGTCGAGGACGTCCTCGGAATCTTCACCCTCGCCTTCGAGCTCGGCTGTAAAGGTATCACAGTCTACCGGTACGGCTGCCGGGACCAGCTCCTCTATCTGGGAGAGGGGGGACGAAAGGAGAAGAGAGGAAAGGAGAGGGAGACGAGGAGGGCGAAGGATATGGTGACGGATGCGGTGACCGATGTGAAGACAGTGACCGGCACCGGAAGGTGCAGCCTCTGCGACTGACGCCGTCTCGATAAGCCTTAAACCCCCGAAGATATATCCAACAAACATGAAGATCGGGATCGCCGACACGAACTTCGCCCGATACGACATGGCCCGGGCCGCCATAAAGGAGCTGAAGAGGGGCTGCTCCGCCGAGATC
>LGFT01000024.1 GCA_001509375.1 Methanothrix harundinacea
CTCCCAATAAGAAGATATTAATGATGAATTATATATCTCTTCTGGTCGAGGTGGATTCTCGTCAATTCGCATCATTTTTGTAGGTGCTAAACACATACTTATAAACTAATGTAGACTGATTGATCGACCCATTATGCGGCTTATGGCAAACTGGAAGGGTGAGCTCCAGGCAGCAAAAAGACATATCGAACAAAAAAATAGAGCTATGATGTCGACGTCGACCACTTCGCTCATAATATCACCATTAATAGGTGAAGATGGCCAGTCATGTGATTTATCCCTTGCTCCGAACCCGAAATCTCAAATATTGTTGAAACCGTTGGTGAGGCAGAGCTTTTAGGGTGATTCATTTGAGAAAACCCCAGGAATCCGGGTTAAAAGAAACGGGTCTATCAGAGCTTTCTTTCCTCGACCTCCCCGAGATTACTGCTGTCGTATTTCATCCCAGGAGAACTGGACCAACCCAGAAGGTTCCGGGAAGAATGTACCGCCTATCCTTCTTGGTGGACGGGGGCGTCAATATCGATGGTGCGATCCACCTCGCAGAGAGGGGCGCCCAAGATGCTCCGAATGTACTCTTCTTTCACGGCAACGGTGAGACGGTCGCAGACTACGACGAGATCGGACCCCTCTATGGTGAGCGAGGGCTAAACTTCGCCGTCGTCGATTATCGCGGCTACGGCACCAGCGGCGGAAGTCCGTCCTTCTCGGCCATGACGGCGGACGCGGTTCGCATATTCTCCCAGTATCAGGATCGCCTTGAAGAACTTGACCTTTCTGGACCGATATTCGTCATGGGCCGAAGCCTCGGATCCTCTCCAGCCTTGGATCTTGCGGTTCGGTTCCAGGAGATGATATCAGGCCTGATCCTGGAGAGCGGCTTTGCCCATACGTTCGGGCTCCTCGAAAGATTGGGGGTTAACCCCCGATATCTGGACGGATCGAGGGAAAAGGAGTGGCTCGTCTCAAACCTCGAAAAGATGAAAAAGGTGATGCATCCGGTCTTGATAATTCACGGGGAGAAGGACGAGATAATTCCCATATCCGACGGGCTTGCCCTCTTTGGAGCCGCGGGCCACCGGGTCAGGGAGATCCTCGTCATCCCCCGGGCAGGTCACAATACCCTGCTGATCTTGGGATTTGAGGAATACATGGAGGCTATAGTTCGCTTCATCGAGAGGGTGAGGAGGTTTAGTCCACCTCCCCCTCGATCTTGAAGGACACTCTCACCTTGGCCCTGTAGGCGACGATCTTTCCTCCCTCTAGCTTTACGTCCAGCTCCCTCACCTCGGCCACCCTCAGATCCCTCAGGCTCTTTGACGCTTTCTCAATGGCGACCTTCGCCGCATCTTCCCAGCTGTTGGGAGAAGACCCCACCAGTTCCACTATTTTATAGATGCTCTCGGGCATAGGTTATACCTCCACAGAAATGTGATTCGTTATTATCGAAGTCAAAGTTTATATAATTTTTCCAAGGTTCTGAAAGGAGGCTTTTATTGATATCATACTCCCAGGAAGCTGGGAGCCGAACCATCTCACTTTGCGGTGACTATTGCCAGCCGCCTCCTGTCTATATATAAATAGATGTATAAGGCGGTCTCCGACTCCAATGGAGAGCTTAAGACCCCTCGAATGATCCATCTCAGCTACCTTCGTCCAATCTCTGGTCTACCCGATGAGCCGGAGAATAATAACTGCCGCTCCTCTATATCCACCTTTATCCTGAGCCTCTTTCTCCCCTTCTCGACCTTATAAGCTAGATCCAGGGGGATCGATTCCTGAGCGGCGATGCTGATCATCAGCGATGGGGTGCCCATCTCCGAGGCTCAAATGGTACTGCTCCTTGATCTTCTCTTGATCTGTGGGAGTTGGTCCCATGACCTGAATCTTTTGGGGTATCGTCGCCATTTTGCTCACCTCATCCATTTGACTTCAAGTCCGATCTTAGCGCTCTATCCGTGCGGAGAAGGGGCCGTCCCAGGGAGCAGAAAGATCTCCAAAAGGCGAGCCTCAGCTCCAGAGGGGAAGCGCCAGCTAATAGTAAGGTCTCATTGACCTGCTGGCAGCAGATTCCATCCTCGATCCCAGCGAAAGGTCTAAAGAGGCCGGGGGTGATGAAGGAGGGATGACCGATGTGGAGGGGCCGGGGTTTGACGATGAACTCGTCGCCCTGGCCAGGATCTCGGAGAGAGCTGCCGAGGCTATAATCGGTGAAAGGGAGGTGGTCGTCGCCTCCCACGTCGACGCCGACGGCCTCACCTCCGCCGGGATAATCTCGGCCGCCCTCGATCGGGCTGGGGTCGAGCGGAAGACCCTCTTCTTCAGGCAGCTGGACTCTCCCGCCTTGGAGGAGATCGCCGATCTCGGCTCCGACCTCGTCATATTCACCGACCTTGGGTCCGGGATGCAGTCGGAGATCGTCTGTATCGGCCTATCGGCAGTGGTCGCCGACCACCACCGGCCCCACGGCACAGGGATCGACCTCCACATAAACCCCCATCTCGTCAGCCTCGACGGCGCGACGGATCTCAGCGGGAGCGGGGCCACCTTTCTCCTAGCACGAGCCATAGCCAAGGTTAAGGGCCATGCCGGGGGAAACGACGACCTGGCAGGGCTTGCCATAGTCGGAGCCGTCGGCGACCTCCAGGACATGGCCAGCGGAAAGCTCGTCGGCCTCAACCGGCGGATCCTCGCGATCGGCGTCGAAGCGGGGGTTCTATCCTTCGGCCGTGACCTTAAGCTCTTCGGAAAGCAGACGAGGGCCGTCTTCAAGATGCTGGAGTTCTCTTCGGACCCCTACATTCCGGGCCTCTCGGGCGACGAAGACGCCTGCATCACCTTCCTCAAGGAGCAAGGGATCAGGCTAAAGGGAGAGAGGTGGCGGCGCTGGATCGACATGAACGGCGAGGAGAAGGGGAAGATCGCCTCGGGCCTGGTTCGCCGGGGCCTCCGGGCAGGCCTCTCCAACGCCCAGCTCGAACGGCTCGTCGGCGAGGTCTACAACCTCTTGACGGAGCAGGAGGGGACGGAGCTTCGGGACGCGAGCGAGTACTCGACCCTTCTGAACGCCACCGCCCGGTACGGTCACTCAGGGGTGGGCCTCTCGGTCTGCCTCGGCGACCGGGGCCGGGCCCTGGAGGAGGCGAGGCTCCTCCTCAATGAGCACCGACAGAACCTGGTCAACGGCCTGAAGCTGGTGAAGGAAGAGGGGATCGTGCCCCTCGTGAACCTCCAGTACTTCGATGCCGGCGACCGGATTCGAGAGACGATCGTCGGGATCGTGGCCGGAATGAGCTTTCAGACAGCCGATAGGAGAAAGCCGATCTTAGCCTTTGCTCAGTCCGAGGACGGCAAGCTGAAGGTCTCTGGTCGGGGAACCCAGGACCTGGTGAGGTCGGGGCTCAACCTGGCGGAGGCGATGTCACAATCAGCAGAGAAGGTGGGCGGCGTGGGCGGAGGCCACAACGTCGCGGCGGGGGCGACGATCCCCCCAGAGAAGAAAGAAGAGTTCCTGGAGTTGATGGATGGGTTGATCGGCCTGCAGCTCAGACTCCGAGCTTGAAGAAGATCCCCTCGTCTACAAATTGCCGAAGAACCCCGACTCATTCATCTGATTCTTCACCACCAGGATCCTCTCATCTATGGTGAAGTTGCCGATGAACTCGTGGCTGGCGTCGACCATCACGTCCCTTATGTCCATGGTATCCTCGTCCAGGACCAGATATCCCATCCTTCCGGTTCCGCTGCTGAAGTTGGCCAAAATAGCGATGTCGGTCCAGTTCGAATTGCTCTCGAGGTAGATGTTTGAGGAGAGCCTGTCACACCCGTTGAAATCTTTGTAGGCCGACATGCCTAGGTAGTAGTTTTTGAGGGTGGTGGTATCGCTGAACTTCTGATCGTAAGTGAAGAGGGAGGCCTCAGGGTCGCTCTTGCTCCCAAGCCTCATCGGCTCGATTCCATCGAAAGCGATGGCCGAGCCTGCCACCAGCAGAAGAGCCCCCAATATTGCGACCAGCTTCGTCATGCGAGAATCCGAGACATCTAATCAGCTATATTTCTTGCGAGATATCCCAGTGGAAATCGTCGCTCAGTTCTCCGGTGAAGACGGTGGCTGCAGGCCCGTCCATGTAGGCCCTATCGCCCTCGAAGGTTATCAGAAGGGGGCCTCCCCTCGTCTCGACGAAGACCTCGTCTCCGGCCATTCCCATCTTCCGGGCTACGGCGGCGCTGGCCACCGACCCCGTTCCGCAGGAGAGGGTCTCTCCCTCGATTCCCCTCTCGAAGGTCCTGACCTGGAAGGTGTCGCCGACCCGGACGAAGTTGACGTTCGCTCCCTCAGGGAAGAGGGAGCTACGCCTGATGTGGGGAGCCACCTCATCGATGGGCAGATCCAAGAGGTCGTCGACGAAGATCACTGCGTGGGGGACACCGGTGTTCACCGCCGAAGTCTCAAACCCCTCGACGGGCTCCATCATAAACTCGCCCTCACCAAGAGCAGGGATGCCCTTCCGATCGAAACAGGGAACGCCCATATCGACTCTGGCCCAGAAGTCGCCACCGATCTCCCTCACCTTCAGGGAGATTATCCCCGCCAGGGTCTCGACCTCGAAGCACTGGCCCACCATCCCGGCGTCCCAGGCGTACTTGGCAAGGCACCGGACGCCGTTTCCACACATCTCAGCCTCGGAGCCATCGGGCTGAAAGAGGCGCATCCTCAGATCGGCATGATCCGAAGGCGAGAGGAAGAGGACTCCGTCGCCGCCGATCCCAAAGTTGCGGTGGCAGCATTGGACGGCAAAAGAAGCCTTGAGGGAGTCAGCCACCTTCACCCGGTATTGCTCATCTATCAAGATGAAGTCGTTGCCGTTCCCCTGGAGCTTGGCGAAAGCGAGGCTCCCAGAGCCAGACGGGCTATCTCCGAGCTTGATATCAGTCATCTCTTTCAGCTTCATTTTATATACCATGGTTTGTTCTAACAAATTGGCTTTATGGTGGTGATCTTATTAAACCCATTCTACAGGTTGCCCTGGATCTGCTGGAGCTGGAGAGGGCCGTCCAGATAGCTCTGGAGGCGGCTGAAGGCGGTGCTGATTGGATAGAGGCCGGAACCCCCCTCATCAAGAGCGAGGGGATGGATGCCGTGCGCGAGCTGAAGAGGGCTTTGCCGGGCAAAAAGATCGTGGCGGATATGAAGACCGTGGACACGGGGGCCATGGAGGTGGAGATGGCGGCGAAGGCGGGGGCCAACATCGTGGCCATCCTCGCCTCCTCCGACAACTCCACCATCACTGACGCCCTCCGGGCGGCCAAAAAGTACGGCGTCGAGATCATGGTGGACCTTCTCGGCGCTCCCGACCCGGTGGCGAGATCTCGAGAGATGGAGGCTCTCGGCGTCGATTACGTCTGCGTCCACGTGGGGATCGACCAGCAGATGATGGGAAGAAGGGCGATCGACTTTCTGGACCAGATTCTCGGCCATGTCAATATCCCTCTGGCCGTCGCCGGCGGTATCGATGCCGACTCCGCGGCCGAGGCGATCGCCTCGGGAGCCTCCATCGTGATCGTCGGGGGAAGCGTTACCAGAAGCCCCGACGTCACAAAGTCGGGCAAGATGATCCGGGAGGCGATGGACAGCGCCCTTGAGAGGTATGATAGAAAGGCCAAAAAGAGCATGGACGAGGAGATGATCGAGATCTTCAGGGAGGTATCGACTCCCAACATCTCCGACGCCATGCACAGGAAGGGAGCGATGAGGGACATCCTCCCGATAAACCCGGGCAAAAAGATAGTGGGTAAAGCTATAACCGTCCAGACCTTCGAGGGAGACTGGGCGAAGTCCGTCGAGGCGATTGATCTCGCGGGCCCCGAGAACGTCATTGTGATCTACAATGGGAGCAGGTACATCTCCTGCTGGGGGGGCCTCGCCACCCAGAGCTGCAAGATGAAAGGCGTTGCAGGGGTTGTCATCGATGGCGCCGTGAGGGACCTCGACGAGGTCAAGGAGCTCGACTATCCGATCTTCGCCAGCTCCATAACACCCAGCGCCGGTGAGCCGAAGGGGATGGGAGAGATCAACGCCGAGATCACCTGCGGCGGCCGGTCGGTGAGGCCCGGCGACATCATCGTCGGCGACGACTCCGGCGTCATCGTCATCCCGAAGGAGAGGGGCTACGAGATCGCCCGGAGGGCGAAAGAGGTTGAGAAGAACGAGAGCAGGCTCCGCGAGGAGATCAAACGGGGCAAGACCCTCTCCGAAGTGGCAAACCTCAAGAAGTGGGAGAAGAAGTAACCGCCCCTCACCGATCCGAGTTTATGAAAAAAAGGCGATAAACGGCAACCCGTAAATACGTTGAATGCGGTTTGTGCGAAAGAGGACACTTGCATGGATCCAGAGACCTTCATCTCTAAATACGAACCCAGGAAGATGGTGGCGATCTCCCTCGCCGTGCTGGCGGTGGCGCTCTCCATCCTGGGCTTTACTTACATAAAGACGGGATCGCCCGTGAACCTGGGGGTCGAGTTCACGGGAGGCACCATAGTCACAGTTCCCGTCGTCGAATCGGAAGGAGAGATAGCAGCAAAGCTTGCAGCCTACCCAGTGCTGGACATCAGGGACGTGGGCCATCGGTACATGATCCAGATGGGGCCCATGGACGACGCCGAATATAAACGGCTTTCGGCGATGATCGATGCCGAGTACCAGGACCCCGAGATCAAGTACATGGGGCCGGTCTACAGCACGAGGCTCCAGGAGCAGGCCAAGACCTACATCCCGCTATCCTTCCTCTTCATGGCGGTGGTGGTATTCCTGATATTCAGGACGCCCTTCGTCTCCCTGATGGTCATTCTGGCCGCATTCTCCGACATCATGATCACTGCGGCCGCTATGAATGTGGCGGGGGTAAAGCTATCCCTGGGGACCGTTGCAGCCCTCTTGATGCTGATAGGCTACTCTGTGGACAGCAACATCCTCCTCAACAACAGGGTTCTCAAGCGGAAGGGGAGGACTGAGGATAAAGTTACGGGGGCCTTTCGTACCGGGATCGCCATGACCAGCACCACGTTTTCCGCGATCTTCGCTCTCTTCCTGGTATCGGCCTTCTCCTATCTCATATCATCCTCCTTCACCCAGATCAACATCCTCTTCGACATATCGGTGGTCCTCCTCTTCGGCCTTCTCGCGGGCCTGATGAACACCTGGGTGATGAACTCCAACGCCCTTCGATGGTATCTGGCTCGTCCGAAGAAGGCGGGAGTCCGGAGGCAGAGACGATGACAGAGATCACCAAAGACCCCAGGGTCATGCTATTCTTCGTGGCGGTGGCTGCGTCCCTGATAATCCTCGCTCCCATGCCAAGCGACGGCGGCGTCCATTCGAGGCTAAAGTACGGCCTGGACCTGGAGGGTGGGTCCTGGCTCCAGCTGAAACTTCAGGGAGCAATAGTACAGCCCCAGGCGGATCCGATCCGCATCCTGGAGAAACAGTTCGGCGACGCTCTCGATAGGCCAGTCGAGGTCGAGTGGCGTCCCGGGAGCACCGAATACACGATCAACGTCAATGGTAGAGCCTCTTCGGCCCTGGTCGAAGATCTGGGCTATTCCCAGGCCACCATCACTCCCAGGGGCAACGCCACCAGGATCTCGATAGAGGCATCGCCGGTAGGCGTGATCATGAACTATCTCAAGATCTCCCTCGACGCCGACGTCAAGTACCTGGGGTCAGACCCCCTATCCTTCGAGGTCAGATCGAACGTCACGAGAGAGGATCTTGAGGCGATTCTTGCTCAGGTCGGCGGAACCCTCGCACCAGGCGAAGCGGGCTTCTCTGAAGGGGTGACCGAGGAGACGGTGGACGAGACGAAGCAGGTACTGGACAGGAAGCTGAACCGTCTCGGCCTTCAGGACATCAAGGTCCGGGTCGTAGACAACAAGTTCATCCTCATCGACCTCGCTGGCGTCAGCGTCGCTGACGCCCAGGAGATCGTCGGAAAGCCCGGGGTCTTCGAGATCAGGATCCAGACGAAAGGAAATGAGTCGATACACGTCCTCTACGGAGACGCCATCGTGGACGTCTCCCTTCCTCAGGGCGATCAGTCCGGAAATTGGGGCGTTCCCTTCACCCTCTCCGAGGAGGGGGCGATCTCCTTCCAGAAGGCGGCGATCGACACGGGAGCCACCAGGAACAGGATGGACCACGAGATATCGATGCACCTGGACGATGAGCTGATATTCTCAGCCCCCCTTGCCCAGGACCTGGCTGCTAGCCTGGAGGTGGCTCCCATGAGGAATATGGTGGCCCAGGTCGGTGGCGAAAGCCAGAGGGCCCACGAGCTTTACATACATCTCAGGGAGGGGGCTCTCCCCGTGAACGTCGAGATCATCGGATCCGGCCAGGTGACAGCGGCCCTCGGCGATCAGTTCAAAAAACAGGTCCTCATTGCGGGGATCATGGCGATCCTGGCGGTGGGCCTGGTGGTATACTTCAGGTACCGCGAGCCGAAGATCGTCATACCGATGGTCGCCACCTCCTTCAGCGAGGTTCTGATGATGCTGGCCCTCGCAGCCCTCCTCAAGTGGCAGCTTGACCTGGCCAGCATAGCGGGGATCATCGCCGTCATAGGCACCGGCGTGGACCACCTGGTGATCATCACCGACGAGCTCCTCTATGAGGGGAAGATGCCCAGCGGCAAGGTCTACCTGGCAAGGCTCTCCAGCGCCTTCGGGATCATCATGGCCGCGGCGGCGACCACCATCGTAGCGATGCTACCCCTCTTCGCCATGGGATTTGGAGCTTTCAAGAGCTTCGCCCTGATCACCATAGCGGGCGTTCTCATCGGCGTCTTCATAGCAAGGCCCGCCTACGGCAGAATAATCGGAAGGATAATGCAGACCGGCGATTGAGAATAAGAAAAAGAACAGCGAATTTCTGCCAGGGGATGGAAAGACGGTAAATCCATCCCCTTATTTGCTATTTTTATATCGTTTTTATCTCTTATCAGCTCTCCAGAGAGAGCCAGCTTACAATCTCCTGGGATGCGCCGATCGTCTCACTGCAGATCTGCGAGATGAAATCTCCGGGAAGCTTCTGGTGGAGGGGGATCGTTTCGCTCGCAGCCAGGGCCTTTGCGCCATCGAAGTTGACGTAGGCGACCCTAGCGGAGAGCTCGCTTGGGGGCCGGCCGAAGGCCGATCCCGGAAGGATGGCGACTCCGCTCTCTTGAAGGAGCCGCTCGCAGAGGGTGACGCCGTCTCTTATCCCTCGCTTCGAGAGGGCGTCGGCCATGGGCGAGAAGTCCAGGAAGAGGTAGAACCCGCCCTCGGGGGCGTGGACCCTCACGCCACCTTCGACGAGGATCCTCTGAAACTCATTTCCCAAGGTTGAGAGGATCCTTCGGGCGTGCCAGAGGTACCTCTCTATGGCAATCCCGCCCCGGAAGGCTTGGACTGCAGCGAACTGGATCGGGGCGGAGACGGCGGTGTAGGTCTCGCTGGCGACGGTGGCCATCGCCTCCAGGAGCCAGTCGAGGTCCGGGGGGAAGGTGAAGGTGCCGAGCCTCCAGCCTCCGGCGCCGCACCACTTGGAGAGGCCTGAGCTTATGATCGTACCCTCGGGGTAGAAGCGGGCGACGGAGACGTGCTCACCCCTGTGGTGGAGCTGGCCGTAGATCTCGTCGGAGAGGAGGATCACCTCGTACTCTCTCGCCACCTCGGCGATTTCCTTCAATTCGTCTGACGTGTAGGTGAGGCCGTCGGGGTTTCCGGGGTAGTTGAGGATGAGGATCCGGGGGCGATAGATATCCTGCTCGCTCTCCAGGAACCGGGCGAGCCTCTCGGCGGTTATGTGCCACTTCTCATCGAAGGTGGTGTGGAGGAGCCGGACCTTTTTTCCCAGGATCTGGGCCTGGGGGACGTAGGAGACCCAGGCCGGGGTGGGGACGATGATCTCGCCGTAGTAGACGAGCTGGAGGATGAACATCAGCTCCTTCGATCCCGGGCCGACGATGACGTTCTCGGCGCTGGCGTTGACGTTGTCCTTCCTCCGGTGGAAGTCGGCCACTGCCTGCTTCAGGGCAAAAAGCCCCTTCACTGGGAGGTAGTCCTTCTCGGAGGCGTAGAGCCGCAGGGCGTTGACCACAGGGGTCGGGACCGGGAAGGGCGACTGGCCGAGGCCCAGGTTGTAGACGCACTCTCCCCGACTTTGGAGGATCTTGCACCTCTCGTTGATGGCGAGGGTCGCGGAGGGCTCGACTCCCCGGACGTTGATGTTGAGGCTGACGTGTTTATGAAGGGTCATCTATCTCGACTCCATCTTAAAGGCTCTGTATCTTTCAGCTCAATTCGTCTCGATCAGTCCCTTCGGATCGGGGTCGATCGGGTTGTCAGTATTGAAGCCGAACTGGCCAGAGCGACAGGATCATCTCGCATGGAATTTCTGTCGAGCCTCTGATATAACATTTATTAGAGATGCGGCTAATCCCGATCTTGGCAAAGGGAAGTGAGGTTTGGATGATGGAATTGTTTGTGGGTTTGAAGAGGTATTCGATGATGGGTTTGTATCTGGTCTCGGCGCTGGTCCTTCTCGTGACAGCGGCCCTGGCCGCCGAGGAGACCGTGTTTTTGGGAGATTACGAGGTCTCCTTCGATCTCGGGAACTACGCAGGATACCAGCTCGAATTCGAGGAGGTTCCTTACGCGACCGTCGACGGCAAAGAGCATCCATCTCATGTATGCTGGATCCAGGCAGACAAAATGATGATGATAGCTCTCACCGACTACGGCGTCCTGATGGAGGCGACGAGCTCCCTCACCAGAAGGGCGGTGGTCTCCTACCTCAACGATGCCGAATGCACCAGCATCCAGACACATGAGGTGGATATCGAAGGAAAGCCAGCGATCCTGGGCCTCGGCGAGCGGCCGAGCGGCGAGTACCTCATCTGCGCCATATACTGGCCCGACATCCACGAGGTCAACGGAACCCTATACGGCCAGGTCGACTGCACCATAGCCTCCGAGGCTCCGGCTGAGCTGACGGAGATGCTCCTCAACTCTATTCGAGTCAGGCTTCCAGGAGAGGAGCCGCTCGTGGAAGTGAGGTCAGGATCGGACAGGATAGAGCTGTGAGAGGCTCGCTTGGAAAATTTCAATTTGGCGACTGACATGATCTCCGAAGAGTGCGATCTTGACAGGTTCATCGACGCGATCGAGGACCTGACCTACCACGATGTCCTGACCCTCACCCTGAAGGAGGGGTACGCTGCCGATGACCTCATCGTCCACAGGAGGAGAGGCGGCGCGTCGGAAGAGGAGCTGGAGAGGATCTCGGAGTACAACAGGGCGCTCCGGGGCTTCGTATTCCTCCTCCAGGTCGGCGAGAGACCCGACCTCTCCACCGAAGGAGATCAGGAGAAGTACCAGAAGTTCCGTCGGGTCGCGAAGAGCCTGGTGGAGAGGGGAGAGCTTTTGCCCGCTATCCTGAACTACTTCGACGACTGAAACCCTGATCAGCCAGCTTCTATGCCGATTGATCGGAACGGTTTGAAGGACGGATGAGAGACCCGATAGGCGATTTCAACGGGTAACATATAATTTAATCAGTTGAACGGAGATCTCCTGCCCATCATGATATTTCCGGGCGCTATCTTTTTCTGGAAATAGTCTATACCCCCCGCCGGGATCACATACAAGAATCGTGATCAGACTCGGCGAAGGTGTTACGATAACTATATGGAATATAACTACGCCGTCGCCCAAGTGCTGGTGTTAGATATGAGTAATTGGAATATATTAATATCGGTAATTTTGATATTCGGTGGAATGATTTTCGTCTCTCCTGCGACTTTGGCAGAAGACGAATCGATTAGCATGGCAGATCCGTCACTCTGCGCCGCAGCTGACGTGACCGAGCTCGTTACGTTCGTCCGTTCCGCGGTGGCGTATGCTCAAGATAATGGGAGTGAGTTGGCCCTCAAAGAGTTCAGCAACAAGACCGGCTCATTCGTCGACGGGGACCTCTACATCTACGCCTATGATTTCAATGGAACTAACGTAGGACATCCGTTCAAAGACTGGATAGGCAAAGACAAGCTGAATGAAACGGATTCCAACGGCGTCCTTTACATAAGAGACCTGATCGACGTTTCGAGAGATGGTGAAGGATTCACTTACTTCATCTTCCCAAACCCTGCTCACGATAACAGAGACGAGTTTAAGATCGGTTATGCGATGAAGGTGGATGATGACTGGTGGCTTGGCTCTGGATTGTACCTCTCGGATATCTCCGCATCCTTCGATCAGGCGGAAAAAGAGGATCTTGTGGCCTTTGTTGAGGAGGCGCGCCAGTTCGCAAGGGAGAACGGTAGGGAGATGTCCCTAGAGGTCTTCAACGATCCAGCAGGCGATTTCACCAGGGGCGGGCGCTACATCTTCGCCTATGATTATGAGGGAATGACGTTGGCCCTTCCTCATCAGCCTGAGCTGGTAGGAACAAGCCGGATCGATGCTCAGGATGTCAATGGAGTTGATTTTATCCAGCGGGCGATCGACACGGCAAAAATGGGGAGCGGTTTCCTCTATTACGTCTATCCCGACACGTCCAGAGACATGAACCAGGCATTGAAGTTCAGCTACGTTGTGGACGTAGATGGCACCTGGTTTTTGGGCTCTGGGATCTACTCTCAGGTTTAGGAGGAATTGATTTATTAATGATGTGAGAGATAACGCCGTCTTCTAATAGCACAGAGGGATGTCGAGTGAACAGATTGAAATGTTCAGAAGACGGCACGTTCAAATCTCTCACAGCGGCGGCTTTAGTCGCTCTACTTTTTTGCCTCGCAGGCGTGGTGATACCCAGCGCCGTCTGCGCCGTCACTGCTTTCGGGGAGGATGTTAAGAGCAGCGATATCGTATCTGTTGAAGACCCTTTGACTGATATGCCCTTCATGTTGCTCAGGATCCAGGCAGATGTGCAAGGCAGCCTGAACGATCTGGATCTGGACGTGGCGAATGCATCTTTTGATCTCTCAGCAACGGGGCTGGAGGGAACAAATGCTCGTGAAGTCCTCCGCAGACTTTTGGAGACCAACTCAAACCTGGTGGAAGCGGTGACCTTCGGCAAGGATGGAAAGATCATAGTGGCCGAATGCCAAGGATGCGAGGGCGGTGAGGGGGCCGATATTAGCAGCCAGGAGCATATAGCTCACGTCCTGAAGGCCAAAACCCCCACGTTCAGCGGACAGTTTCTGCTGGTAGAAGGGTACCACGGAACAGCTCTGGCATATCCGGTATTCTCTCCGGAAGGCGAGTTTTTGGGAGGTATTAGTGCGATCATCGAGCCATATAAGCTGATGAATTCGATGGTAGCCCCAAATCTTCGCTTCAACATCTCCACCCGGTCCAACATCACCGACTACAGCTTCTGGTCGATGCACATGGATGGTCTTATCGCTTACGATCGGGACGAAAGCCAGATCGGCAAGCGTCTATTCGAGGACCCCCTCTATGAGCCATTCCCCAGCCTACTGGAGCTGGGAAAGAGGATCGTCGCCGAGAGGGCGGGGCATGGTTACTACAGCTTCCAGGTCGCTGAAGGCGATGAACGGGTCGTGACCAAGGAGAGCTACTGGACGACGGTTGGGCTTCATGGCAGGGAATGGAGGCTCATCGTCACCAAGATATTGGCGTGAATATACCTCCCCCACTTTTTTCCTAGATAGCCTCCCAAGAACAGGGGCGATAAGCCTTCTGCTTCTTCACGCTCGATCTGGATATCCGCCGAGATGGATGCAGGGGATCGACGCGTCCGACCGGCTGGAGGCGGTCTTGTATTCGGGTCAGACCCTCCATATCCCCTGGGGAAGCCTCGTCAGCCTCTCTGGACCCTTCTCAGTGGTGAGGAAGGTGTCCTCGATCCCCACGACGCCGATCCCCGGATAGATCATCTTGGGCTCGACGGCGACGGTCATGTTCGGCAGAATCTCGTGGTCTACGGGCCCCAAGACCGGCATCTCGTCGATCTCAAGGCCGACGCCGTGGCCGACAAAGCCGCACTTCGCCCCCACCGGACCGCCGAGGTTCTCACTGTACCCCAGCTCCTCGCCCCGCGATTCAGATATCTCGAAGATTTCCCGGCCGGAGTTTCCGATCCGGAGGGCGTCGACGACGGCCTTTTCGACCTCCAGGGCCGCCATGTGAGCCTCCTCTAATTTTTTTGGAATCCGGCCGATGGAGAAGATCCTAGTCTCGTCGGCGGTGTAGCCGTTGTAGACCCCTCCGTAGTCGACGAGGATCGGCTCCCCCCGCCCGATCTTCCGAAAACCCGGACCCTGAGGCTGGAGGAGAGATGGGCCGACGCCGCCGGTGGGGGAGGCGACGAAGCTCGGGTACGCCGCGTTCGGCCCCGCCATCAGGTGGCCCATGGGCAGCTCCTGGTTGAACCTGCGGAACCTGAGGGAGCCCTGATGGCCGAGGATCCGCATCTCCGCCTCCACCTTCGCCGCCAGCTCGATCTCTGTCATCCCCTCTCGCAGGTGATCGGGTACCGAGCCTATCCCGGCATCGAGGATCCGGGCTGCAGCCTTTATCAGCCGGATCTCGAACTTCGACTTGACGGACCTGATCATTCTGATCCTCTCGGATACGTCCACAAACACTGCGCCCCCCAGGGCACGCTTCACTCGGGCATAGTTGTTGTAGGGGAGGACATCCAGCTCCAGGCCGATTTTTGCCCCCTCGGGGATTTCGAGGTCCGATTTCAGGTTTCGGAGGCTTCTGAGAGGACTGACCTTTAGGGGCGACTCCTCCCTCGCCCTCTCCAAGCTTTTTCTCACCATGACGACGGGCTCGGCCTCCGGGTCGGCTGGGACGTAGACGAGTCCCTCTTGGGCCGTTCCCGAGAAGTATAGCATGTCCACGGATTGAAAGAGGATCGCTCCTGTCAGGTCCTCCATCCTGCTCTGAAGTTTTTTCGTCCTTGAATCGATCTCCGACTTTGGGTGTAAAATTAGCTCCATCCTATTCATCTCCTCCCTTGCATGCCCTTCTTCCTCTGCTTCTCTCCGTCTTCCTGATCTGGGTCGGCCCTCTCTCCCTATATCCCTTTCGAGATCTCCTCCTCCAGGTCCGATAGATACCGTCTCAGGACAATCCCCCTCTTTCGAGCTAGCCTCTTTCCCGTCTCGGTGTGCATCCCGTCCTCCAACTTTAAAAGCTTCCTGTAGAAATGGTCCAGGTTCCACTTGCTGTCGTCGGGCTCCCGCTCCCTGCAAAAGGGGTCTTCGGGGTTATATAGGGGTCGGTCGAGGGCGCCGCCCGTCAGAAAGACCCTGGCTACCCCTATGGCGCCGATGGCGTCGAGCCTGTCGGCGTCCTGGAGGATCTTCGCCTCCAGGGTCTCGGGCTCGATCCCCTTCGAGAAGCTGTGAACCTCCACGGCGTATAGGACCTTCTTTCTCACGCCCTCTGAAACGTTCCATCTTATCAAAAAGTCCTCGACGGCGGCAAGCTTTCTCGCTTCCGACTCGGCCGCCCTCTCTTGGAGCTTGGGTCCGGATCCAGCGTCGTGAAGAATGGCTGCCAGGATGACCACCTGCATCTCTGCGTCCTCCCTCTCGCCGATCTCTCTCGCATTCTGATAAACTCGCAAGGCGTGGGAAAAATCGTGGGCGGGATCTTTTCCATCGTATAGCAGCTTCGCCTCTTCCAGCAGGGAATTTTCGTCGAAGGCCTCGTCGAGGAATTTCATCGCCAGGAGTTTCAGTTCTCTATATAAGTAGTCAGATCCCATCTCAGAAAATTGCGACAAAAGTATCGATATTTCACAAATCGGATGATGTGATTAATTTACTCTGTTCATCAAGTAGAGGCAGAAAAGATCCTCCGAGGATAATACGCTACTCTTAAATATTTTCCCAGAAAAACCAGCTCGTATAGGTGTGGCCCGAAAGGGCAAACATTGTGGAGTGGGTTTGATGTTTGAAATTGACGGACTAAAAGGAGACGAGGCAGAAAGATCGACCAAAAGAGGCGCCTTTACGAAAGTCGCCACAAAAAGCAGATCTTTGGTAACCGTCTTCCTCCTCTTCACCATGATCCTCCTCTCCTCTGCCCAGATCGAGTACGAGCCTGGCGAGCGGATGGCAGAGCGGCTCTTCGAGCTGGGGCTGGGCGACCCCTGGATAATAAGCGAGAAACATCCCGAGCTCTACGACCAGGAAGATACGACCTGGCCCACCACATCGGAGTTCTCCCAGTACTCAGAATATTTCAGCATGACGTCTTTTGGCGGGCCGGAGGTTGAGAGGTATAGCGCCTCTGGAGTGCCGGAGATCCGCATCGTTGGGCCCGACGGCGGGCCTTCAGCCGAGAGTGCTTATCAGCCATACTATGCTGGAGGCGAAGGCCTCTGGATTCTGGGGACGAGGAGCTGGACCGGCTACGCCATCGTTCCGATAGGAGCTTATCTGAGGCTTCTGGCCCACACCCCCGGAGGAGGATGGGCCGACCTCTACACGATAACGCCGAATAGCAGGCTGGTCCAGAGGAGCTACTCCCTCTATCCCGGCTACAGCCAACTGACATTCCACGCTGAAGAGGCGGGACGATACGTGATTCTTTTTTCAGTCGACGACAGGATGAGCAACGCCGTCATAGTGGACGTGAGGCGGGGGACCTGGCCGGCCTCCCCGCCGATAAGCCATCCGCCTAGCTACGGGTCTGCGAGAGTGACCCTCAGGTCCTCGGGCCTGAAAGGCTACAGCGTCTACGTAGACGGATCTTACGTAGGCACCGACGGCCGGGGCGGCGACCTGCGAGACGGCATCTTTACGACCACCGTTTCGGGAAACCAGCACCATACCATAAAGGTTTACGGCTCAGGGCTCACTTGCACGTCAAAAGAGTTCTACGAGAGCGGGCGGAGTTACACCATTGACGTATGCTCGACCTGAAGGCGAAAGAGGTGGGAGCTTTCCTCCCATCCGCGCCTCAGATGAACCGGGGCCTCATCGAGAGCTTCACCGGCAGAGGAAGCTTCTTTGTGGGCTTTCCTATCGTCTCGGCTGCGATCCTCGCCCCCAGCTCCTCGACGGTCATCTCGACCTTCTTCGGCTTCTTCGGCTCGGACTCGGCCCTGATGGTCACCGTGAGCCTCCCCGACTCCAGCTCGGAGTCGCCGATGACGACGACGTAAGGGACCCACTCGCGGCCGGCGTCCCTGATCTTCTTTCCGACGGTCTCGTCCCGATCGTCTATGTCGGTCCTGAAGCCCAGGGCTTTCTCGACCTCCTCGGCCCGGGCCAGATGGCGCTCTGCCACCGGGATCAGTCTCACCTGGGTCGGCGAGATCCAGGTGTCCAGCATCGGGACCTTTCCCTCCATTGAGACCCGATGGGCCTTCTCCAGGAGGGCGAACATCAGCCTCTCGATGGCGCCGGAGGGCGAGCAGTGGAGGATGATGGGCCTCTTGAGGGAGCCGTCGACGTCGGTGTAGTTTATGTCGTACCTCTCGGCGTTCTCGACGTCGATCTGCACTGTAGAGAGGGCGGAGGCCTTGTCGAGGGCGTCGACGAAGTTGAACTCGAACTTGAGGACGAAATAGAAGAACCTCTCTTCCCACATCTCGATGAGGACGGGCTTGTTGACGATTCTGACGAGCCCCTCGACGAACTCCCTGTTCTCGTCGTAGAACTCCCTCGTGAACCTGATCGCCACCTCGTAGTCGTCCAAGTCCAGGCCCGCCTCTTCCAGGACCGATATTGAGCTCTCGTACTGGTTTTCAAACTCCCGGGTCGCTCCCGCCATGTCGGCGCAGAGGGTGTGCATGTCGGGCATGGTGAAGGCCCGCAGCCTCCGAAGGCCCACCAGCTCACCGCGCTGCTCCCGCCGGAAGGAATAGCGGGTCATCTCGATCATCTTGAGGGGCAGAGATCGGTACGAGAAGGTCATGTCGTGGCTCATCAAAAATTGGCCGAAGCAGGCCGCAAACCGGAGAAAGAAGCTCCTCTTCTCGGCCTCGATGGAGTACTGCCTCGCCGGAAACCTGTCCAGGTACTTCTTTAGGGTGGGATGGAACATGTCATACATGATGGGGGTCTCGACCTCCATCGCCCCCATCTCCGCTGCCCTCTCCAGGACGTAAGACTCGAGAAGCGACTTGACGAGCCTTCCCTTGGGGTAGTACCTCATGTTCCCCGAATCGGAGCCCGGCTCGTAGTCCACGAGCTCGAGGCGGCGCATCAGCTCGACGTGGGGCGGGACGGCCTCGACGGCTCTGCTCTTGGATATCTCGTAGTTGACGAACTTTTTTAGGTTCTCATGTCCCTTGAAGTCGAACTTTTCGGGCTCGACCATAACCCCGTCGGGGGCCATGACCCTCCAGATGGAGACGGCCTTCTCCTCTGCCTTGAGGGCTTCAGAGACGACCTCTTCCCTCTCGGCCTTGGCTGTGCCAGCGGCCGCCCCCGCGCCTCCGGACGCAGCGACGGAGCCGGCACCGGCGGCCTCTCCGAGCCTGATGGACCGGGAGAGCTCCGAGAGGGGATGGCCTTTGCAGCTCAGCTTGAAGGCTTTGTACCAGCCGAAGGGCGCTCTAGCGACCTCGTAATTCTCCCGGAGGGCCTCGTCCATCCCCTTCAGGATCTCGACCGCGGCAGAAGGCGACGAGAGCTGAGAGCTGAGATGGGCGTAGGGGTAGAGCATGATTCTCTTGGTCTTTACCTGCTCTGCGACTTTGGCGATCTCTTCGGCGCCCTCGGCGACGACCGCCGAGACGTCCTCCTCGTCCACCTTCTCGACGGCGATGAAGGCGCAGAGGGCCTCCTCCAGCCGCCCCGACTTCTCCGCCTCCTCCACCTTCTCGGCGACGGGGGTCGGCCTCTTGGCCTCAAACTCGATGTAATCAGAGTGGATTAACAGCAACTGCAACGGAAACCACCTTCGTTCTTCGAGCTACAGAAGGGGCCATCTAGTTCAACCTTTCGACAGGAGTTTTTGAGATGGAGACTTCGTCTGGAGATCTGAGCATGACGGCTAAAGCGACCTTCTCATGATGATGGCCCCCTCGCCGTCGGGGTAGTAGTTCTTGCAGGCCGTCGCGATCTCAAAGCCCAGATCGAGATAGAGCTTCTGAGCCCTCCTGTTTCTTGTCCTCACCTCCAGGATCACGGAGATCACTCCGAGCCTCCGAAAGATCTCGAGGAGCTCCGTCATCAGCCTTCGACCGATGCCCTCGCCCTGCCGTCCTGACCTCACCGCCAGCCAGAAGACCCGCCCCTCCAGAGGAGACTGCCGAAACCCCAGAACCATCCCGGCGATCCTTCCATTCGTCTCCGCCACCAGGAAGGTGGTGGGGTAGTTCTCGAAGAAAAAGGTGAGAAGGTATGGGTCGTGGTCTCCCCTGGCCTCTGTGTCCAGCTCGACCGCCTCGCGGAAATCGCTAGGCTCAAACCTTCTGATCGTCAAGTCGTCCTTTGGGAATCCTGCGGCGTTCATGGAGTTCATCTTCGGCCACCTGAGCCCATCGGCCTCATGATAAAATAACTTATCGACGGGAGGAGTAGCTGAGAGCAATTCGCCCTCTTGGGCGAGAGATATCTCAAGCTTTTTATCCGATCCGGTTCTGGTGAAGAGGCGAGGACGGCGCCGAAAAAGCCGCCTCATAAAGACGGATAGAATCTCTGATATCGATCTCTGATACTCGTCTCGGATACTCGTATCGGATACTCGTATCGGATGCTCGTCTCGGATATACTCGCGCTAAAAACGGATTTCTGGAAGGCGAAAGATGATATGAACCAAGAAACTCGTTTTGGGATCCTGATGCTTCTGGCTCTGGCGCTGCTCCAGATGGTGCTCCCCGTCTCGCCGGGGATGGCAGCCGACGGCTTCAACGGCACCACCTACATACTCTCGAAGTCGGAGGCCGAGGTGATAGTTCCCGCCAACGGCAGCAGCTTCAACCTGACTCTTCCCTTCAAGTCCGAGATCGTGCTCTTCGATTCGCAGGGTTCTGAGGTTCCCGTCGAGGCGAAAGTCCACTTCTGGCGGGGATCTTATCAGTACCAGGTAGTCTCCGAGGAGAGGGTGAAGGGTCACCTCAATTACACCTTCCCCATCGCAGACCAGCGGTTCGTCGCCTACTCCGAGGAGGGGTCGGCCGTCCGGGTCATCCTTCCGACAGGATATGCCACCGGTGACCCCCTCCTGGGGAAGGCGAGGCCCAAACCCGAGGAGGTCGAGACGTTGGGGGACAGAACTGTCCTCATCTGGACAAATCCGGCGAAGAGGACGATGATCGACGTCAGCTTCTATCGAGATGATGCTCCCAGGGCCTTCAGGCTCTTTCTCCTGCTCCTCGTCTTCCTGGCTGGGGTTCTCGCCCTCGAGCACCTTGCGAGCATAAGAAGGCTCAGGTCCGTCAGGGAAGAGGCGGACGAAGATCGGGACGAGGAGGAAGGCGGCCTCTGATTAAAGAGGTCCGCGTCAGATCTAAGTATTATACGCTTTCATTCTAGGCTGCCATGAAGCCGAAAGAGATCGCTGAATTGGTCTACGCTGTGGGCGGTCCGGGCCTCTCTCACCCTACAGACTGCTGCGTCTACCTCGTCGACGCCGGAAAGGAGCTGGTTTTAATCGATGCGGGGGCAGGCCCCGGCGCCGAGGCGATACTGAGGAACGTTGAGGCCCTCGGCTTTGATCCGACCGGAATCGGCCACCTCGTCGCCACCCACTGCCATATCGACCACATAGGGGGGATATCCCGGATCAAAGAGGCGACGGATTGCATGCTTATGGGTCATCAGCTCGACCGAGACGGGATCGAGCTCGGCGATCGGAGGCTCACCGCCGCTGACCTCTACGGTATAGAGTACTGGCCAACAAAGATCGATATGATCCTGGAGGGGGCGGAGGAAAAACGCGTTCTGGGCAACCTGGAGTTTCATTTCGTTGCCACGCCAGGCCACACGCCAGGGAGCATCGCAGTCTATTTGGACCTCGAAGAGGGAAGGGTCCTCTTCGGCCAAGACGTTCACGGTCCCTTCAGCGAGGACTGGGGCTCGGACATTGACGAGTGGAGACGGTCGATGGAGAAGCTCCTCCGCCTTGATGCCGACCTCCTCTGCGAAGGTCACGCCGGGATCTTTCGGGGAGAGGACGTGCGAGATTACATCGAGTCTCAGCTGAGAAGGTATCGGCAACTATAGGCGTTGGCTTCGAAAGTCAGATATCCGCCCTGACGGTCACGACCTCGCCCTCCAAAGCAGAGATCTCGACGTCCAAAAACCTGGTTGCAGTCCAGATGTTCGTCGAGGCGTGCCTTGACACCTCTGGAGCGGTGTAGGACCCCCCCACCAGAGCTAGATAGGGGACGAGCTGGTCTGCAAGGTATCGGTCAACTGCGGCCTTCGTTCTCAGCTCCGCCACCATCTCCTCGGCTGCGGAAGCTCCCACCGTCTCTGCTGGAAGGCCGCGCTCTCCCAGAGCGCTCGACCCCTTCCGACCCGACCAGAGGGTGATGCCGCTCCCGGTGGAGGGAAGCTCTCCGGTCTCGCATCTTATCTCGGCATCGAAGCCCGACCTCTCGAGGATCTCGACTGCCGCCTTCGCCTGCCTCCTGGCGACGTGTTCGGGGAGGTTTGAAGAATGGGACGATCCCTCGACTGCATTGGGCTCGGGCACAGATAAGTCGGCTCTCTTGAGTTTTCCGGGAACCACCTCCAGGATCACGATCCCACCGCCCTGAGGGTAATAGCCGCGCCGTATGCAGGACAGTCGGGACTGGACGCCGAACTCGGCGAAGGCTAGAAGGGCGACGTGCGAGAGGTAGTCGATCGTCGGCGACCATTTGACGTCGGTTCCGCCCCGGACGGCGAGGGTCGAAGGAGAATCGGCGAAGACTAGGGCCGGAAGGAGGCACTCCAAAAGGAGGGTGATGCTCCCAGCGGTCCCAATATCTATCTCGTGCCGTCCGCCCTTTATCTCTCCCGGCCGAAAGGTTATCTCGGGCGACCGAGGCCTCGCGCCCTCGATACGGGCGTTTGCGACCTTCGCCAGGGCCAGGATAGAAGTGACGTGCTGGGGCGAGAGGCCGGGGTTTTTCCTCCCCTCCCTTATCCTCGTTATTCGTACGGGATCGCCGGTAACGGCCGAGAGGGCCACCGCAGTCCTCACGATCTGGCCTCCTCCCTCGCCGAAGGAGCCGTCTATTTCGATCATTCAACCGCTGCGTTGAAAGAGGCTCCGAACTCCTGGCACATCCCGACTATACTATTGGCTACCTCGTTCAAGAGCACCACGGGATCGACGTCTTTCGTCTTGAGCCGGAAAATGGGGTTTGTCATCATAGGAAACTTGGCGTCGTAGGTGGCGAGGAGGACGCGGTCGTCCTCCAAGAGCTCCGTCCTGAGAAGGTTCAGAAGGGTGTGGCTCTCCCCCTCAAACTCCAGGTGGAGCTCGTCAGAGGTCTTCTTGAGGACCTTTACGTTCATCTGATCATCCCCATCCTGTAATCTGTGCTCAATTTTCGGGACTCGACCTGCTCGCATTCGGGACATACGAGCTTTTTTTCCTCCAGCCTCAGAGGCGTGCCGCATCGGGTGCAGTAGGCCTTGACCACCCCCAGATCGTCGTCAACTATGGATAGGCCTATGGTGGGAGTATCGTCGATGATCTTGGCCTTGACGATGTCCCGGAGGGCGAGGACCTGGCGTATCTCCTTGACGTAAGAGCTCTTGACCCTGGATATGTGGATCAGGGCCTCTGTGTTGTGGATCGGCCTCGACTCGCATCCTCTCTTGAAGGCGAGCCGGAGGATCGCGAGGCTCTCTTTGAGGTCGGTTATCTGGCCTACGACCACGTCCCCATTCTCGAGCTTCACGGGGGCGTTGGTACTGGGAATGACTTTTGCTGATCTCTCAATGGCGTCGAGCTTCGTCATCCCTGCAGTTGTGGCGCGGATGTGCTCACCTTTGATGTAGGTGCCTTCGCCGGCCAAAAACTCCTCTGCGGTGCCGACGACGTCACCGGGAATTACAAAATTGCATTGCATCTTATAGTTCACCTGCAAAATATCCGGTATAGTTCGACCTCTATGATCTCGACATCTTTGCTGTGAAATTTGAAGGACCTCTTCAGGGGGAAGGCGATTCTTTGGACCTCTTCAATCTTACAGGGTTCTACGAACCTTCTAATGAACCCTTCGCTTCCAGCGTTGTGGATCGAGTAGATCACCTCGCCGATCTCCGTCGCCTTTCTGAGAAAGGCCCTATCGCCCCCGCTCCCCCTCTGGGCCCCGAAGGGCGGGTTCATGACCACCGTGGAGACGCCTTTGAGGGCGATGGACTCGACGTCACCTCTCACGAACCCAACTGTCGCTCCGAGACGGCGAGCGTTCTCGTTTGCGATCTTGAGGGCGGTCGGATCAAGCTCGACGCCCACAGATCTTGATCCCAGGATGGCGGCCCCTATGGCGAGGATCCCTGTCCCGCAGCCGAGATCGCAGACGGTCCCCTCGAGATCTCCCCGCATCAGGGCGGAGTAGAGGATCTCTGAGGCGATCGGGGCCGGGGTCGAGTACTGTTCAAGCCTGGGGTCGGGGGCAGAAAAACCCTCCACCCGTTCCAGGATCATGTCGAGCTTCCGTTTCTTCATATTTCAGGAGATCTGGTGGGACGGTTCGATTAATTACATAGTCCCCAAAAGGGTCGATCACAATGTCGATATATCGCTCTTTCTTGGGGCCGGACCTATATGAAGTAGTGGGTCAGGTCGATGAGGAGGTAGACGAAGACCAGAGCCGCGAAGAGCCTGAAACCTCTCCAGACGAGAAACTCCAGGAGGGCCTTATGGGACTGCCTTTGCAGCCGAGGCGTCTTGAACTCGGACCTTCTTGGGACGAGCTCGCTTAAATCCTCAACGACAACAGAGGCGAATCTAAAGATCGATCTCAGGGGAGACCTGCGATATACATTTACCGTGGCGAGATCCCCGCAGGCCGATCCCATCGAAATCTCATCGTGGGACTCGGCCAGATCCGGGATCTCGATGGGCGAGATCTCTTCTCTTTCAACCTCTTTGGGCCCTGGGGTCCCGTTAATTTCTTCTGAGAGAAATTCGGACAATTTTGTGGATTCAGCGTTCGCTTCAAATGAGGGGCCTCCCTCTGGAGAGACGACGTCGTCGATGGAGCGGATCATCGGAGATCTGACGTTGGCTCTCTCCTCTCGAAGGGCTTCATATTCTAGGATCAGATCCTCGAAGTCAGCGGATTCGGGCTCTTCCGGGGCGGGGGGGGCGAACTCCCTCCCACCTGGAACGGATCTGCTCGGCTTCTGCCTGCCCGGCGAACTCTCCTCGATCAGGTTCATGGACTCGTTCCACGTTCTGACCACCTCCAGCTGGGCCATTTCAGTTAAAGCCGCGCGGGTGAGAACCCTGCCCATGAGGAGGAGAGCGCTCTGATAAGTCTCCAGGAGGAGGCCCCTCTCCGCCTTTCCGTCTCCTGAGATCTCCTCGAGCCTCTTCACCATCAAGCGGGCCTCTCTGATCTGGAAGGGGCTTATCATCCCCAGGTCCGGAGCCGCCAGCTCGAAGGCGCTCTCGGCGCGTTTAAGATAGATTGCGGTCTCCGATAGGTCTATCGGAGACTCTCCCTTCAGCTTGGCCGCCATGAACCTGCCCAGGGTCTTGAAGGCGGGAAGGAGGTGTCCGCAGGCCTCCTGGCAGCCTCGCCCAGCAGATCCGAGCTGAAGGATCGCTTGGGAGAAGTGTTCCATGGTGTCGACGACGACGTCGGAGAGCTTCCAGGGCTCGTCTTTGGTGAGGGTGAGCCGCCAAGTCTCCTTCAACCCCATCATGCTCCTCCGAAGCGCCTCGACACAGGGATTCTCCGAGTCGTCCTCGGCGTTCGAGAGGGCGGAGTTGAGGGCAGATATGCCCTCTTCAGCCAGCTTCACAGCCTTCTCTGGATCCGTCTCCATCTCCAGAATCACAAAGTCCGAGGCGAACCTCGCAATCCCGCCCTCGATCTCCAGGTCCGGGAGTCCCACCCCAGGGGTCTTGGCCAGCTCTAGATAGCAGTCTGAGGCCCCAGCGTAGTTGGAAGATGCCAGAAGGATGAGCTCCCCAGCTTCCCGATCCGCCTTTTCCCCTGCGATCTGGTGGAGGGCCTGCTGATGGAATTCTCGGCCCTGAATTGACCGGACGGCTGAAAGCCAACTGACGGCGTTGGCCCGAACCGGCTGCATGCTCTTTCTGATCAGATCCAGGCTCATTTCTAGATGGTCGGAGGCGAGGTCGTATTCGCCTCGGTCCAAGTAGAGCCGCCCCAAATTCGATAGAACGACTCCAGAATTGTGGTTCTGGCCGATCCCCTCGAAGATCTCCATGGCCTTGTTGTAGTATCCGATGGCGACTTCGCAATCATTCATCTCGGCATTGACCCGTCCCATCCGGTTGAGAAGCCAGGCGACCTGCCTCTGATCGCCGAGACCCTCAAAGTCCGCCAGGCTCTTCTCGTAGTACTGGAGGGCGAGGTCGAAGTCGCCCATCTCGGCGTAAATCCGGCCCAGGCTTCCGGTCATCTGAGCCATGCCGAACTCGTCTTCGAGGCTTTTGAATACCTCCAGGCTCTGGCGGCAGCTTTCGATCGCCTTATCATAATTTTGACCGCTTCTGTAGGCCGACCCCATGTTCCCGAGGACGTGGGCGAGGCTGCCGACGTCGCCGAGGGCGCTGAAACCCTCCGCCGCCCGTTCGTAGTAATGAAGCGCCCGACCGAGGTAGCCCTGACGGGCGTGGACCTGGCCGAGGTTGTTGAGGAGGACGCACCTCACGTGATGGTCTGCGGTGATGGATAGGGCCTTGTTATAACATCGTGCGGCGATCCCCAGATGGCCTGCCAGCCTGCAGATGTCGCCCAGCCGTTTGATGTCGTAGATGTCGGAGAGACAGTTCAATAGCTTGATGCAGATCTTCTCTTCGATCTGTCCTTCTTCGAAGCTCTCCAGGAGGGCAACCACCAGATCTGCACAATCTCCACTTATCGATTTTGGATCGATGGCGCGAGAAAAACCGCCCCTCATGTAGGACTCAAATATCTCCTGGAGAACTACGAGTTGATCCATCGGGTATGAATAGACTTTTATCTTTAAGTAGTTTCTGAGAGAATAATATATCTCGGATATATTGATCAGATCCAGTTGAGGCGCCCCATTAAACTCAACCTATGGCCAGGCCTCAAAAAAGATAAAATAGAAAATGGACAGAAAGGGGAAAATTGTTGGGACCTATGACTCGAATTCTGACATTGCTTTGGATCGTCCTCTTCTTCGGCTGCACGAGTGCCCTATGCGATAGCTCGGTGACCCTGTACCTCGATGACGGAACTGCTGAGAATGGATTTCGAGTGGGCGATGGAATGGGCCACACCATCCTTTTTGAAATCCCCTCAGGTGATTGGATGCTATCTTCGGTAGCCGTCTACGGCAAGCTGGGGCCGGAACGCCCCTCCGAGATCTTCGTTCTGGAGATCTGGGACGAAGATCTGAATGCCATCTCGAGGGTGACGGACAGGGCAGACTCCTTCTTCAGCGATGAGTTCGGCTGGGCTGTCGTGGACGTCCCGGACGTTCAGGTCTCGGGTCTATTCTTCATATCCATCTACGAGTTTGGCGGGATTTACATAGGAACCGACATCGGTCCTGCCACCAACAGGTCGCTATTATCGACGAGAAACCCGAACAGAATTCTGGAATGGAATCTGGGGATGTATCAGCAGAACGAGACTGAATGGATGATCAGGGCGACAGGCAGCTCGCCGCCGCCTGAAGTTGCGGGCATAAGGGTCCTCTCTGATGTCGCAAGCCCTGATAGCCCTGCCACGATAGAGGTGGAGGTGAGCGACTCCGATCGGAACCTCAAGAGCGCGACTTTGTACCTGGCCGAGAATGACTCCCACAAGGTAATCTGGTCTGAGGCCTGGGATCTCGTTGGTGGCGAGGCTACGGTCCAGTTCACCTGGCCTGGGACGTTCTATCAGATATCCAGCGCAGACAGCGCAGTCTCCCCCGTACTCTCATATGAGGTGGTCGGCGTCTCGGAGGATTTCCGATCTCTTCTCGCCCGATCTTCTCCTTGCGTCCTGCTCATGAATTATGGGGAGACGATGGTCTCGGCCTACGCCTATTTCGGTGATGACGGGAATTTAAACGGACTGATCGACATATCAGGGCGGGTCCATTACGTCTCTCGAGACGTTCTTAACGCCACCGCCCCAGAAGCCGAATATTTTGAATATTTGGTGGAGAACGTTACCGCGATCAAAGACGAGACCGCCATAGTATTCTATAACGTGTCCGCACCGTTGGGTTCAGGGAGGCTATCGACCAGCTATCATCAGCCGATCGTGCTATCGAGGTCGCCCCTCTTCAACTTCAGGGTACGTCTCGAAGAGTTGGAGGCGGAACCTGGCGACTACGTTCCGATAATCGTAGTGGAGGACCGGGCCTACAATGCAGTTCATCACCCTATGCTGGTTAGAGTGAGGAGAGGCTGAAAGGGATTAAACTCGACCTCGCAAGCTCAGTGGACGGGGACATCGGGCCGACAGCCTTCACCTCTGCAGGAGGGACCTCTCCCCCCTACTACTCCAGGCAAATAGACTTTCGGATGATTACGTGGAATGTCTGGCAAAGAACATGACTTCCTCTAACGAAAATTATCTACTTGTTACAAGATGACCATTCCATGGGATCTTGGGTTTTTTGTCCAGAGATATAAAGCCGATTGAACCTTTCAGGCCCTCTTCAATACTTGGTCGTCCCTTGGAGAGATTGCTGAAGGCGTATGTGTTTAGCACCTACAAAAATGATGCGAATTGACGAGAATCCACCTCGACCAGAAGAGATATATAATTCATCATTAATATCTTCTTATTGGGAGT
>LGFT01000003.1 GCA_001509375.1 Methanothrix harundinacea
TATATTGATTTATACATTTGATATCCAGCCATTATAACAATCCCTCGTAAACCTCTCTGATCGTCTCCCTGTTGTCCTCCCACAACCTGTAGTCCTCATCTCTCAACGGTTCTGGTTTCTGGTTGAGATATTCGCATACTGCGTCCTCTAAGTGAGAGCTCTTTACTACTATGAGGTTTTTCCTATCCTCTTCTTTCGTAATCCCAGAAGCGATCACAAGCTTTCCGAGATTTAGATATTCACTGACTTTCAAAACACTCCGGTCAGTTAAATAGGGAGTCATTGTGGTATCATTTATGGTTACAAGGCACATCTTCGCCCGTCTCACAAGGGAAGGAATCTTCTCGTGTGGCTGCCAACCAAATGCTTTCACGTTTTTGGGCATCTTCCTCAGATGCCACCAGGCAAAGGGACTTCCCCCTACGATCCAAATCTCTTCATCAGGGACCTTCTTTGCGACTCGCAAGAGATTTTTAATTCCTTCTTTTCTGCAGATTCTTCCCACAAATATTATAGCCTCATCTCCCAAGCCCTCGCTTTCACCCTTTTGAATAAATTTTTTTGTTGGGTAGTTGGGTATCACGTAGATCTCCTTTTTCCCAGCTCCATCGTATGACCTCAGCTTCTCCTCCAAGGGCGTATTAACTGTGGTTATGGCATCAGCATTTATCGCCAATTTCCTCTCGAAATGCTCCCCGAATATTCTTCCTGGATATCCAAAACTCATCTGCACCGAAAGTCCCCAGGGAGACCTGTAATCGTAGATCAGTTTATCGAAGTAAGAGCCTTTCATCTTTGGAATGTTTCGATATATCACATCGGGAACATTGAAGACTTGAACCACGTCAGGTCTTTCTTTCTTTATAACGGCGTTAGCCTCTCTAGCAACGCGCTCCCAATTCATTGTGTCGAAATGAGGCACAATCACTTCATACCCCAGCTCTCCCAACGTCTCTTGGAATTTTTTAAGTCGAATGGTCATATTGGGCCTGTTGGCCAAGAGCATCAATCTCATATGAACCCCCAAATTAAATTATTATTTAATTATCTCCTTAAATAGAGCCACTGCGATAAATACTGGATTGCCACTTAAATTTTTATATATTATGTCAGATTAATTACATGCCCAATCCGTTTTTCGTAATAATTCGTGATTATAAGTTGTCATCGATTCAGAAGGCCTTAATGCCGCCCCATGTCCTCGATATAGATCTGCTGAGGTCACCTATTTTTCCCAGCCACAAGATTCGCAATTATCGTCTCCATCTCCCTCGCCTTCCTCTTCCAGCTGTAGTTCGTCATGTCCACCTCAAAGCTTCTCGGACTGTTCTTGATCTCCAGAACCTTGTCTGAGAACTCTTTCATATCCCGATAGATAAAAAGATTCTCGCCCCCGATCTTAATCATGTCAGGGATGGGCGTAGAGAGTATGGGCTTTCCACAGGCAGAATACTCAAAGAACTTGTTTGGAAGGGCTATGTCGACCCAATCGTCGGGCAGAAGAGGTATGAGGCACAGGTCCATAGCGGAGATATAGCTTGGAAGCTCCTCGTACTCGACTAAGCCCGAGAATACCACCTTATCTTCGATCCCAAGCTTCTTCGTCAGCTTTTCGAGCTCCTGGTCATAATCGGTGAATAGAGACCCACCTACGACCAATAATCGAAGGTCGCCCTCGCCTTCAGAAATTTTCGCGAAGCTTTTTATGACCTGGTCCAACGCATACCATCTTTCAACGCTGCCCGAAAAGCCTATGACGAAATCATCTTCATCCAGCCCCAACCTTCGTTTCCCCAAAACTGAGTCCATGGGTTTGAAATAGTCGGTATTCACGCCGTTCGTGATCAATTTAGCGTCGAACCCGCGATCGTTCAAACGCTCGACAAGAGATGGCGAGACTGTCGTTATTTGATCGCTCATTCCCAGATTATACTTTGTAATCTGCCATACGCCGTTCCTCAGGGTCCATTTAAGCACCGGATTTTTGTAATATGATGCTGCAGAATCCGGAAACCAGTCTTTCAAATCGAATATCGTTGGAACCCCACACTTTTTGGCGGCCTTTACGGCTGCAGTTCCGGCCAGGACGTGAGAGGCAACTACGGCGTCAATCTCTTCCTCCTCAATAAGGCCTTTGATCACCTTATAATGGTGGGGTGCATTAAACAGATAATGAAGTGCAGGGTTCTTGAATGGGTACTTGGTGGCCTCATGTACGATGAGTCTTGTTTCTCGCTCCTTGCCTTCGCTTACGTGAAAATGAGGGACATGGACTTCATGTCTCTTTGCAAGCTCTTCAAATATGTAGTGGTGTCGAGAGGGCACAGGATGATGTATATAATCCTGGGTGGATACGAGCAGTATTCTCATTTTTATGCGCCGCCCCGTAGATGAGTACTCTTAATATATAGGTTACTCTGCGTTTTAACCTTATTTCCATAATATTTTTGTGGAAATATTGCGAGTGGCGCGAAAGCGTGAAGGCTACTTGGGTGGAGTATATATTTCAGTTCGTGTTTGACGTTAGCGGGACTTTGAGGTTGATTTGATGATTCCCGTAGCAAAACCGGTACTTTCCGGAGAGGAGATAGAAGGGATAAAGGCGGTTCTCGATAGTGGAATCCTCGCCCAGGGAGATGTAGTGGCAAAGTTTGAAGAGAGGTTCGCCGGGTACGTGGGCGCAAGCTGCGGAGTTGCCACGAACAGTGGGACCTCGGCCCTCCACGCAGCCCTCGCAGCCCTGGGCGTAGGGGAGGGCGACGAAGTGATAACAACCCCTTTCACCTTCATCGCGACCGCCACCAGCATCTTGATGCAGAGGGCGAGGCCGGTCTTCTGCGACATAGATCCAGAGACTTACAACATGGATCCAGATCTCATCGCTGAGGCAGTGACGAAGAGGACGAAGGCCATCATCCCAGTCCACCTCTACGGCCTTCCATGCGATATGAAGCCGATCATGGAGATCGCCCAGGACTATGGACTGAAGGTGGTAGAGGACGCCTGCCAGGCCCACGGCGCCGAATGCCACGGCCGAAAGGTCGGATCGATAGGTGAAGCTGGAGTCTTCAGCTTCTACCCCACAAAGAACATGACCACCGGCGAGGGGGGGATGATCACGACCTCAGACCCCCAACTGGCCGAGAGGGCCCGCATGATCAGGAATCATGGTCAGAGCCAGAGGTACCTTCACGTGATGATGGGCTACAACTACCGGATGACAAATATCGCTGCGGCCATCGGCCTATCCCAGCTGGAGACGTTGGACCGATTCAACGCAAAAAGAAGGGAGAACGCCGGCTATTACGACGAGAACCTCAAGGTCAAAACCCCCTTTGTCCCCGAAGGGATGAAGCACGTCTACCACCAGTACACCATCGAGGTGGGGGGGCGAGAGGAATTCTTGAAGCACCTCGAGAGCCACGGTGTGGGTTATGGTGTGTACTACCCCATCCCGGTGCATAAACAGCCCCTATTCAAAGATTACAACGATATCGCTCTTCCAAATGCAGAGGCGGCCGGCGAGAGGGTGGCGTCAATTCCGGTTCATCCTGGACTCGCCGAAGATGAGAGAGATCTGGTGGTTCAGACGGTGAACGGCTATGAGTGAGCCCCTCCTTCTCGGAGAAGTTCGCCTGGGAGTTGGATGCGTCATCCAGGATGGCGTGATCATCGGATCAGATGATGGAGTCGTCGTCATCGGCGACGGTGCGACGATAAGAAGTGGAACCGTGATATACCCCTCCACGAGGATCGGCCACGGGCTTCGTACCGGCCATAACGTCCTGATCCGAGAGAATACGATAATAGGAAATCGCGTCCTCATCGGCACCAACGCTGTTGTGGACGGAAACTGCAAAATAGGGGACGATGTCAGCGTCCAGACGAACGTCTACATCACCACCAACACCACCATCGAAGACGGGGTCTTCATGGGCCCCTGCTCTGTCACCTCCAACGACAAGTACATGGTCCGAGGGGCGAAGCTGATAGGGCCCCTGATAAAGAGGGGTGCCAGGATCGGAGCGAACGCCACCATACTGCCGGGCGTGGTCGTGGGCGAGGGCGCAGTAGTCGGCGCAGGGTCGGTGGTCACCCGGGACGTGGGAGATGGAGAGACGGTCGTGGGAAACCCAGCGAGAAGGCAAAGTTGAGAAGGTCGGGTAGAAGAGATGAAAATTGGAGTAATTGGCACCGGAAACATGGGAAGAAACCATGTGCGGGTATATTCTGAGATGAGGGATGTCGAAGGGGTGTACGTTTACGACCCCGATGAAAGGGCGGCAAAGAGGATGAGCGAATCTTTCGGCGCTGCTTCTTGCGATTCAATCGGGTCTCTCCTAAAAAAGGTCGATGCAGTGAGCATATGCGTCCCGACCAGATACCATTTCGACGTCACCAAGGAGGCAGTAGAGACGGGCGTCAGCTGCCTGATCGAGAAGCCCATCGCCTCCGATTCAGAAGAAGGAGAGCGACTGCTCAGGATCATCCCCGAAGATCTGGTCGTGGGCGTGGGCCACATCGAGAGGTTCAACCCCATCGTAAGAGAGATCAAAAATCTTATAAAAACTCCGAGATATGTAGATATAAGACGCCATAATCCCGCCTCATCGAGGATAACTGATGCTGGCGTTGTGGTAGATCTGATGATCCACGACATAGACCTCATCTGGAACTACTTCTTCGATGGCCAGCAGAGCTCTGATCTATGTTCTCTCGGAGACGACGACCTCCGAAAGATGATCGCCAGGTTCAACGGCTGCGTGGTCTCATTATCTGCGAGCAGGATAGCCTGCCGGAAGATAAGGACGATTCATGTCGAAGAGGAAGGAATCACCATAGACGGCGATTTCATGAACCAGGAGTTGTACATCTACAGAAAGCCGGATAAGTACGAGGTGGAGAATACCCGTTATTCTCAGGAGAACATCATCGAGAAGGTGCAGGTAAACAAGGTGGAACCTCTGAAAGAGGAGCTGAAAACCTTCATAGATTGTGTCAGGGGCGGAAGGCAGTTTCCAGTCACCCCCGACCAGGCGGTTCTCAACCTGAAGATCGCAGAGCAGGATGTATAGATTGGCACGTGCTTTTTGGTCGACTACGGAGATATTCTGAGGGGATGAATCATTGTGAAGATTGGAGTCGTGGGATTGGGCAAAGCCGGTCTGCCGCTGGCCTCTGTGGTGGCCGACAGCGGCCTGGAGGTGATCGGCATCGACGTCGACGAGAGAAGATGCGAGATGATCAACGAGGGCGTCAATCCGATACCTGAAGAGGCGGGGTTAGACGAGCTGATCAGAAAACACGGTGGAAAGACGCTCATAGCAACTCCCAGATACGAGGACGCCAGGGAGTGTACCAATTTCATAATAATTGTGCCCCTCTTCATCGATGAAGGCCACCGTCCTGACTACTCCATTCTGGAAGGCGCCTTTAGGAACGTTGGCAAAATTCTCAAGAGGGGAGATCTGGTGGTTTTAGAGACGACGGTTCCGCCCACCACGACCGAAACCATAGTCCGGGAGTGGCTTGAAGGGGAGAGCGACCTTCTGATGGGCGATTTTTATCTGGCCTATTCTCCAGAGAGGATAATGACCGGCTATAGTATATCCCGACTCAGGGGGTTTCCCAAGATAATCGGTGGAGTAGATGAGATGAGCGGGACTCGAGCCTTCGAGCTTTATGAAAAATTCATCCCAAATCTTCAGAAGGTTTCCAGCTCCAGGACGGCGGAGTTCGTCAAGATCATCGAGGGAAGCTACAGGGACGTCAACATCGCCTTGGCCAACGAGATATTTAAGATCGCAGAGGAATTGGAGATCGACTTTTATGAGGCGAGGAGTTATGCGAACCACGAATATTGTCACATTCATCTGCCGTCGACGGGCGTTGGTGGGCACTGCATCCCCGTATATCCCTGGTTTTTGATCAATGAGATGGAGAAGAGAGAGAAGTTCAGCCTTGCCGAGCTGCAGAGAACCTCAAGGAAGATCAACGACGAGATGGCAGGGCACTGGGCGGAGAAGATAATTCTCGGGGCTCTAAAGATAGATAGACCCTTGAGCCAGGTCAAGATCTGCCTCAAAGGGATAACTTATAGAAAAGGTGTAAAAGGTATCTACCACAGCAGAAACCTCGCCCTGGCGAAGCTTTTGGCGCGAAAAGAGCTTCGGGTTGGAGTCTACGATGATCTCTTCTCAAAGGAGGAGATCGAGAGCCTGGGCCTCAATTTCATGAATCCAGGTGATGCTGATCTGGTCTTCGACTGCTTTGAGCTGAGCTTTTCACAGTGAAACCCGTTCATTCTACGGTAACGCTCTTTGCCAGGTTTCGCGGCTTGTCTATGGGAAGCCCCCTGGCATCGGCGGTGTAGTAGGCGAGGAGCTGCAGGGCCACAGTGCAGAGGACCGAGGAGAATACAGGCCTCGCCCCAGGGATCTCGACGACGGTGGTGGCGATCTTGGGAATGTCGGGATCGCCTTCAGAGGCAAAAGCGATGACGTCTGCTCCTCTAGCCCTCACCTCCTTGATGTTGGCCTGGATCTTCTTTCCATGGGTTGCAAGAGCTACCACGGGGGTACCATCGGTGATCAGAGCGAGGGGGCCGTGCTTCAGCTCGCCTGCCGGGTAGCCCTCCGCAGGGATGTAAGAGATCTCTTTCATCTTGAGGGCACCTTCGAGGGCGATGGGATAGAGGAAATCCCTGCCGATGAAGAAGTACTGGTTATTTTTGGCGTACTCTTCTGCGATCTCTCGTATGACATCTCGCCCGTCCAGCACCTCCTGGACCTGGCCCGGCAGCCTCGCCAGCTCCACCAGCATCTTTCTGGCATTTTCGTAGCTCAGATAGTTCCTGGCCCTGCCCAGCTTTATGGCCAGAAGGATCATGGCCACCAGCTGGCCTGTGAAGGTCTTGGTGGCTGCGACTCCGATCTCTGGGCCGCAGCGGGTGTAGATCGTCCCATCGACCATATTCGTCACGGTGCTGCCCACCACGTTGGTTATGGCGAGCCTCTTAACACCGAAGGTGCTGGCCTTCTTCATGGCGTTCAGGGTGTCGGCGGTCTCGCCGGACTGGGTGATGCTCAAGAGGAGGGTTCCGGGCTTCAGAAGTAGATGCTGGAACTCCGAGGCCACCTCGATATCCACGGGAAGGCCTGCAGCTTTGGGATATAGATATTTGGCCAGGAGACCCGCATGGTAAGAGGTCCCACAGGCGATGATCGAAAACCGATCGAGCGACTTTATCTCTAAGTCTGTAAGACCGATATCCATCCGAACCTCGCCGTCAATCTCCGAGGTCCTGGACGCCAAAGTCTCCTGAATCGCTCTGGGCTGTTCGTAAATCTCTTTGAGCATGAAATGAGGGTATCCCGCCTTCTCGGCGGCGTCGACGTCCCAGTCCACCCTCTCCAAATCGATAGGTAAAGACCTCCCAGCAACATCCCTCAGAGTTACGGTCTCGGCATCGATTATGGCGATCTCATCATCCTTCATCCTGATGACGTCCCGGGTATAGGGGAGAAGGGCTGAAACGTCGGAAGCCACGTAGTTTGCGCCTTCGCCGACGCCGATCACCAGCGGGCTCTCCTTCCGCGCACAAACGAGCCGCGGCGAACCCTTGGCCATGACCGCAATTGCGAAGGACCCCTCCACCAGGGAGACCGCTGACGCTACAGCCTCCGCCAGATCCCCTCGATAGCAGGATCCTATCAGGTGAGCCAAGACCTCGGTATCCGTCTCGGACCTGAACTCGACCCCCCCCCGCATGAGCTGCTCTTTCAATGCCAGGTAGTTCTCGATGATGCCGTTGTGGACCACGGCCACGTCATCGGAGACATGAGGATGGGCATTTACGGCGGTGGGGGGACCGTGGGTGGCCCACCGAGTGTGTCCTATGCCCATATTCTCCCCAGGGGAGCCGATGTCACGATAGATCTTCTCGAGGTCTTCTATCCTGCCAGCAGATTTGACGACCTGAATTTCGCCGTTGGATATTATCGCCACCCCGGCAGAATCGTATCCACGGTATTCCAACCTTTTCAGAGTATCGAAGAGGATGGGTCCAGCCTTGTCGTGGCCCGCATATCCGACTATGCCGCACATCTCAGATCACCCTGGTTCCCCTCTCGATCCAACCGCGAATCTCAGTCCCTGAACCTATCTTGGATCCGGTTCCCACCAGCGTCCCTGGATGCATCAGCACCCTCCCACCTACGATCACGTTGTCGGCCACCACCGCTCCGAACTCTGCGCGATGAAACTCGTCTTCTATCGGCACCACCGATTCGCCCGATTCAGCTATCAGATGATCGCCGAAGCTGGAACTGGCCCCAAAAACAGAGCAGGATACGACAGATCCTGCCCCAATTCTAGCGCCGTTCATGATAATGCTGTTTCTGATCTCAGTGTGAGATCCGATCTTCACTGAGTCACCTATTGAGGTCGTCGGGAGAACTGTCACGTTCGGCCCCAGGTCGCAGTTCTTGCCTATAGATACTGGACCTACGATGTAAGATCCCGACCTCACTATGCTCCCCCGCCCTATCTCCACAGGGCCTCGGAGCCGTGCTCCCTCCTCGATCTCACCCTCTACCTTCGGCTCGCCGATTTCTGGTACGCTGCTGTTCGCCTCCAGAAGGTCCCAGGCGAATATGGCGTCTGCCCATAAGCCGTCGGTAATCTTGGCCCTCACATCAAGGCCCTCCTCGATCATGAGGGCGATGGTCTGGGTCAGCTCATAAGAACCTCTCTCAGATATCGGTGTCCTGGGCAGCTCGTCGAAGATCTCAGGGCTGAACCTGTAGACTCCCGTGTTGAGGATGCCTGCACAGGGGCGACCCGGCTTCTCAAGTATTTTTGTCACCTTCGCCCCCTCCACCGTCAGAACGCCGTAATCTCCAGCATGCTCTCGGAGAGCGGCCAGTATCACATTCTCGCCCTCCGCCAGAAGAATGTCCTCTACGGCCGTTTCGTCGACGAGATTGTCACCGTTGACCACCAGGAGGGGACCATCGACGCGGGATTCGACCTTGCTCAAGGCGTCGGCGGTGCCGAGCTGCTCGTCTTGTACCACGTACTCGATCTCGACACCGTATTGGACGCCGTCCCCGAAGTAGTCCATGATCCGCTCTTTCTGGTAGCCGACGACGACCACCAGTTCGCGCACTCCTTTCGCTGCCAGAGCCCCGATTACGTATTCCATGAAAGGCCTGTTTCTCACGGAGAGCATGACCTTGGGCCGCGTCTGGGTCAGGGGCCTGCATCTCCTGCCCTCTCCTGCCGCCAGTATAACCGCTTTCAAGATAAGATCACAGCCGAGATAGTATGATGACGTCTTAATTCCCAATATTTGGCTTTATACTTTTCCGGGATATGTTGAATCTCTGCGCCGATATCCGGAGACGCTATTTTCGCCTCTCTGTCGTGACCCGCCCCCGCAGCACCTCGCCGGGCTCGCTCCGATAGCCAGACCCGATCACAGTTCCAGGATATATCGATGTATTGATTCCGGTCTTGACGTCGTCGCCCATTATGACACCCAGTTTATGTCTCGCGGTCTTCACCCACTCACCCCTGATGTAGGACTGGATGTCTCCACGATCGTGACGGAGATTTGCAACAATCGTTCCAGCCCCGAAGTTGCAGTTCGATCCGATGACGCTATCTCCGACATAGCTCAGGTGGGCGACGTTGGTATTTTCCATGATGGTGCTGTTTTTGATCTCTACGGCGTTTCCTATGCGGACGTTATCTCCTATGCACGTATAAGGCCTGATGAAACAGTTGGGCCCGATGTCGCAGTTCTCTCCGATCACCACAGGCCCCTCGATGTAAGAGCCAGACCTTATTCTCGTCCCGACGCCGACAGATACCCTTCCTGAGAGGGTGGCGTTCGGCTCCACGTCACCCAGGACGGAGTATTGCTCAGAGCTGAGCAGCTTTTCATTGGCGTTCAACAGGTCCCAGGGTCTGCCGATCTCTATCCACTCTTCGATCTCGGCCACCCGTATCTCTTCTCCCCTCGATACGAGGGCGTTCAAACCGTCGGTGAGCTCATACTCTCCCCTCTCGGAGACGGGAACGTCTCTCAGGACGTCGAAGATCTTCTCATTGAGGAGGTAGATTCCCGCATTGGCCAGATCTGATGGAGGTGACCTGCTCTTCTCCTTCACGGACTTTAGCTCCCCCCTCTCCACCTCGAATACGCCGTATCTTGAGGGATCCGGGACCCGTTTAGCAGCCACTGCAAGCCCGTCCGTCCCCACCATCCACTTCAGAGATGATTCATCGGTCAGAACGTCGCCGTTGAGCACCAGGAACCGGTCTTTTGCCATCTCTTCGGCCACCATTAGAGCATGGCCTGTACCAAGCTGTTCTTTTTGGACTACGTACTCTATCTTTGTTCCAAAATCGCTGCCGTCTTCGAACCTCTCCGTGATGGATTCCAATCGGTAGCCCACGACGAAGATGAACTCGGTTATTCCGGCGTTTGATGCTCTTTTGACCATATGTTCGAGGAAGGGCTTTCCCCCGGCGGGAAGCATGACCTTGGGCCGCGAAGAGGTGAGCGGCCTCATCCTCGAACCTTCGCCTGCTGCTAAAACGATCGCCTGCATGAATAGATTTCCACCTCGAATATCATTTTGGGCATCTTCACCCTCTTCCAATCACCCCGAGCCGCCCACCGTCGCCTCTTCGATGAGGAGGTGGGGCGAGCCGTCGCTGACCGGCACCAACTGGCCGGACTTTCCACACCTTCCGCTATTGAATTTTAGATCGTCTCCGACAGCCTTGACCTTCTCCAGGATCTCCAGGATGTGACCCGAGAGGGAGACGTCCCTAAGAAGCGACCTGATCTCACCCTCCTCCACCAGGTAGCCGCGCTTGGCGTTGAACTGAAATACCCCCTCGGCGGTGCTCACCTGGCCACCTCTGCTCCCCAGAAGGTAGACCCCGTCTTTCATCTCCTCCAGGATCTCAGGGAGCTTCCAGCCGTCTTTGGCGGGAGCGATGTAGGTGTTGCTCATCCTCACCACAGGCCTTGCACACCCCTGGGCCCGGGCGTTCCGAGGGGTCCCCCCCAATCGACCCGCAGTCTCCCGGGAGTGGAGGTAGGACCGGAGAACTCCGTCCTCGACGATGACCGTCTCGCCTGAACTGGACCCCTCGTCGTCGAAGGGGTAGTGGCCATAGAGGGGGAGGCTCGGATCGTCCTTTACCGTCACCAGCTCTGAGCCGATCACATCGCCGATCTTCCCCTCCAGGATCGATCCCCCCTCGAGGACAATGTCCGCCTCGGCGGCGTGGCCCACTGCCTCGTGGACGAAGACGCCCCCTAGCTCCTGGTCGACGACGACGGGATAGCTCCCGCCCTTGGGTGCCTTCGCGTCCAGGAGGGCGACGGCGGTCTCCCCAGCCCTCCGGGCGAGGCCCACAGCATCGACCTCATCGAAGAGCTCAAGGCCCATGGTTCCGGCCTTGCTCTCCATCCCGGCCTGATAAAGCCCCGCCCGGCTCGCCACGGCGGTGACGTAGAAGCCGACCCTCGTCGTCTCATGCTCGAGATCTCTCCCGTCAGAGCTGGTATAATGGGTATTCACCAAAACCTCGTTGTAGACCGCCTGGGTGCTGGATACCCCTTCCACCTTCGCTGCGTCTTCGACCTCCCGGATCAGCCCGACCTTCTCCTCCAGGGAGAGGTCGCCCGGGTCCTTCTTCACCCGGATTTTTTCGCTTTTTCCGGGCAGCGAAGACGCTAGTTTTAGCGTCTCCTCTCCGCCTATCCTCAGAGCGGTCCTTTTTGCAGTCTCTAGACATCCCGGCAGATCGTCCAGGCTCTCGGTCTGGACGAATCCCCAGGACCCTCCGAATAGGGCCCTGATGGCAGCCCCAAGAAAGAAGCTCTCAGAGATCTCATCCAGCTCCCCGTTGTCGAGGACTATCCTGGTGCTCTTGCCCCGTAGCACCCTAAGATCGTGAAACTCGTCCATCTGATGTACCTCACCAAGCCATCTCGATGAGAGGATCACATTGGTACGACTTAACCCTGTCTATGGGCAGATATAGAATGGCATAATATGAACAATTTCTTAAAAAAAGAGGTGACCCGCGGGGTTGGAGGGGGCCAGGCTAATCTGGCCACCCCTCTACAGGCTTTTGCTCGGGGTCGTTATCGGCTCGGGCAGGATTATACCAAGCTTCTTCTCCGCGGCGAACTTCTTCAACTTCTCCAGAAGCTTCGGCTTTTGGCCCGAGAAGCTGTACTCGAAGACCTCGCTGATGGAGGTGACCGGGATGATCTTGATCCTGTCCTTGAAGGTGTCGTCGATGAGGACATCCCCCTCGTTGGACTTGGGGATGAGGACGGTGGTGATCCCGGCCTGAGCCGCGGCCTCGATCTTCTGGGTGACGCCTCCGACTGGGAGGACGTCGCCCCTCACCGAGAGGGAGCCGGTCATGGCTATGTTCTGCTTGATGGGGACGCTCTCAAGAGCCGATATCACGGCTGTAGCTATGGATATGGAGGCGCTGTCCCCCTCGACCCCCTCGTAGGTCCCTATGAACTGGATGTGGACGTCCTTGTTGGTGATGTCCTCGCCGAGGAACTTCTTTATCAGGGCGGAGACGTTCTGGACCGCCTCCTTGGCGATCTCCTGGAGCCTTCCGGTGGCGATCACCTTCCCCTCCTCTTTGGACTGGGCGGGGGTCACCTCGGCCATGATGGGGAGGACTATCCCCGAGTCGCCGACGACGGCGAGGCCGTTTACCCTGCCGATCTCGGCGCCGGCGTTCTTGAACATGCTGTAGTCCTTCCTCCTCTCCAGGTACATGTCGGCGAGCTGCTGCTCGACGGACCGGGCCATCTTCTTCGCCTCCAGGACGTGCCTCGTCTCGGTGAGGGGCGCTCCCTCAGACCGTGCGACGTCGCCAGCCACCCTGATCAGGCCGCCCAAATCCCGGAGGAGAAGGGTGAGGTGGCCCTTCCTCCCGGCCCTTCTCTTCGCCTCTCTCACGATCTCGGCGACGGCGTCCCTGGTGAAGTGGGGGATCTTCCCGTCCCGGATCACCTCCTGGGCGACGAACCGGACGAGCTTCTCCCGGTTCTCGACGGTGTCGTCCATGGTGTCCCTCATGTAGACCTCGTAGCCGTACCCCTTGATCCTGGACCGAAGAGCGGGGTGCATCCCGCCCATGGCGTCGAGGTTTCCTGCGGCGATCATCACGAAGTCGCAAGGCACGGGGTCGGTCCTGACAAGGGCTCCTGAGGACCGCTCGCTCTGGCCGGTGATGGGGTACTCGCCTTCCTGAAGAGAGGTGAGGAGGCTCTGCTGGGACTCGAGCCTCAGGGTGTTCACCTCGTCGATGAAGAGAACGCCCTTGTGGGCCCTGTGGATGGCGCCACACTCGACCCTATCGTGGCTGGGGGTCTCGAGGCCGCCGGACTGGAAAGGATCGTGCCGGACGTCGCCGAGGAGGGCCCCGGCGTGGGCCCCCGTGGCGTCGACGTAAGGAGCCTTATTCTGTTTGCTGTTGTCCACGAGGAGCTTCGGCACCAGGGAGTCGTCCTTGGGGATGAGGTAGCGCATGGAGAGGAAGATCAGGGCCGCGGCTATGATCCCGAAGAGGAGCTGGCCAGTATAGTAGGCGTAGACGAGGAGGCCCATCATGATAAGCATGAAGAACATGTTCCTGGTTTGGGTCTTCTTCCGTGCCTCCATCTTGTGGGCGTCCACTATCTGTCTGCCCCTTCCCGCAGGGACCACCCTGACCTTGGGGTTGTTGTTGTCCTCGGGGTTGTTGTATACCAGGACGTCCTGAAGCTCCTCGACAGGGAGAAGCTCGCTCATGGCTCTTCCCAGCATCGATTTGCCCGTACCGGGAGAGCCGATGAGCATCACGTGGCGGCGCTGGTGGGCCGCCTTCTTGATCACCTCCACCGCCTCGTCCTGGCCGATCACCTGGTCGATCAGGCTCTCGGACACCTTGACTCCGCTGGTGTCTTCAAACTCGGTGTTTCCCAACAGATTACTCTTCTCGTCGTCCAACAAAATATCGGCCCTCTCCTCCATATGTAGACCTTCCAACCTATATAACTGATGCTGAGATCGCTTATCCTCGGACGTCAATTTGCTTCACACCTCAAACTCTTTCATCACCCTCTGATAATCTGCCGCCATCTCCGGGGTAAGGTGAGGCTTCGCCCTAAGAAAAGCATCCCGGAAGTGGCGTTCTTCGACGAGGATCCGGTCGAGGATCAGATCCTCCCTTCTCATCCCCGGGGTGATGCTCTCTCTGAGGGCGATCATCCCCGCCTCCCGGCAGAGGGTCTCGATATCGGCTCCGGTCCACCCCCCCGTCATCTCCGAGAGGTCGGCGACGGAGACGTCCTCGGCGAGGGGCATCCCCGAGAGGTGGATCTCGAAGATCCTCTCTCTCGCCACCCCGTCGGGGACCGGAATCCTTATCAGCCTATCGAACCGTCCCGGCCGCAGGAGCGACGGATCCACCAGGTCGGGCCTGTTGGTGGCGGCGAGGACCACCACGTCCTTCAGCTCGACAACGCCGTCCAGCTCCGTCAAAATCTGGCTCACCACCCTCTCGGTGGCGTGAGAGTCGAGCCCCGACCCTCGGGCGGGGACTATCGAGTCCACCTCGTCGAAGAAGATGAGAGATGGAGCCGCCTGCTTCGCCTTCCGGAATACCTCTCTCACCGCCCGTTCCGACTCTCCGACCCACTTGGAGAGGAGCTCCGGGCCCTTCACGGAGATGAAGTTGACGCCGCTCTCGGTGGCCACGGCCTTGGCGAGGAGGGTCTTTCCCGTCCCCGGTGGGCCGAAGAGGAGAACGCCTCGGGGAGGCCTGATTCCGATCGCTTCGAAGGCCTCGGGGTACTTGAGGGGCCACTCGACCGCCTCCACCAGCTCCTGCTTCGCTCTTTCGAGGCCGCCCACCTGGTGCCAGTGGACCTCCGCCACCTCCACGAAGACCTCTCTCATGGCGGAGGGCTCGATCATCTTGAGGGCGAACCGAAAGTCGTCGTCTGTCACCTTCAAGCCTTCGAGGACTCTGATGGGTATCAACTCCTCGGAGTCGAGGTCCGGGATCAACCTTTTTAGGGTGTGCATCGCCGCCTCTTTGCATAGCGACGCGAGGTCCGCCCCCACAAATCCGTGGGTCATCTCGGCAATCGCCTCCAGGTCCACCTCCTCGGCGAGGGGCATCCCTCGAGTGTGGACGTAGAGGATCTCTAGCCTCCCGTTCTTGTCCGGGATCCCGATCTCGATCTCCCGGTCAAATCTCCCTCCCCGCCTGATGGCAGGATCGAGGGAGTTGGGCCTGTTGGTGGCGGCGACGACTATCACCTCCCCCCGGGAGGCGAGGCCGTCCATGAGAGATAGAAGCTGGGCCACCACCCTCCGTTCCAGGTCGCCCGCCACCTCCTCTCTCTTAGGGGCTATCGAGTCGATCTCGTCGATGAAGATGATCGAAGGGGCGCTCCTCTCCGCCTCTTCGAAGATCTCCCGGAGCCTCTTCTCAGACTCGCCGTAAAACTTAGAAGTGATCTCGGGGCCGCTGATGCTGATGAAGTTCGCCTCCGTCTCGCTCGCCACAGCTCTGGCGATCAGGGTCTTTCCCGTCCCCGGCGGGCCGAAGAGGAGGAGGCCCTGTGGAGGGCGGATTCCGAGCTTTTGGAATATCTCGGGATGTCTGAGAGGAAGCTCAATCATCTCTCTGACCATCCTGATCTCTCTTGCGAGACCGCCTATATCCTCGTAGGAGACGTCTCTGACCGCCATCTCCTCGATGGTCTCTTTGAGGATCTTGATCTCGGTCTCGGCTGCGACCACCACCGGCCCCTTGGGGGCGGTGCTCACCACCACAAAACCCAGGGATGAGGAGATCATCTCCACCTTCAGCTGCTCGCCCTTAACGATGGGCCTTCCCAGGAGGGTCCTGTGGAGGTACTGGGGCCCTCCGATCAGCCTGGTCCTGGTGGTGGGCGCCACGACGATCCTTTTGGCGGGCCGGGCCTCGCTCTTTGCTACAGCGACTTTGTCGTCTATCCCGACGCCGAGGTTGCTTCGAAGGTTTCCGTCTATCCTGATGATGTCGGGAGAGTCCTTGGGCGAAGCCTGCCAGGCGACGGCGTAGATGCTCTTTTTGCCCAGAATCTCCACAACGCCACCGCCCTCGACGCCCATGTCGCGGATCAGATCCAAAGAGAGGCGAGCGATCCCTCGGCCGACGTCCCTGTGGTAGGCCTCCGCCACCTTGAGTGTGATGGTCTTATTCATGCTGATCTATATCCAAAATCGTTCATATCGTTCATATCGTCCAGGCATCGTCCCGCTTCTGAACCTTGCCCTGGGCGGCGAGCCTTCCGAGCCGCTCCTCCACCACGGCCGGTGGGATCCCAAGCCTTCTCGCCAGAGGTTCCGCCCTGGAATCGCCAGATATGAGGGCGGTGAGTATCTCGGCCTCCAGCTGGTCGGAGGCGCACCTTTCGATAAGGCCGGTGGCCAGCCTCTTGATCAGCATTTCCTTGGAGTCTATCTCCTCCATCAGCTTTCTCAGCCGGAGCCTCTCCTCCTCCAGATCTCGTAGGCGGGAGCATATCTCCTCCAGCTCCCCCGACCGTCCCGTCTCCCCCTCCAATGAGCTTCGAGAAGGGGCGCTGGAAGGTTGGGCTGAGATCTTCTGAGAGACATGGGGTCGATAGGTCCGGATCCCGTAGGAATGGGGCGAGAAGGCCACCTCCAGTACGATGTTCTCGGCTATCCTGAAGTACTTCCGGCGCCGGTCGTCCCGGTAGCACTCGATGAGGCCCGCCCGCTCCAGCATCTCCAGGTGATCTATCACCGCCTTCGGTCCCAGGTCAAGCCTCTTTGCCATCTCGTTGAAGTAGAAGGGACGGAAGGAGAGGAGCTGCAGAATGCGCCTGCGGTTCTCGTTCCCCAGTATGTCCAGAATCTCTACGGGATCCAAAACGATCACTCAAAAGGTAATTGGTAGTTAGTAACCTCAGGTAATTATATAAAGGTTTCGTCGATGGTAGAAGCGATTAAGCTCCACCAACATAATCTACATTGGACCCCTTTTTCGGCAGGACCAAGATCTTATCAACACGGTTGTAGTCCATGTCCACCACCTCGAAACGAAGATCGCCCCAGTCGAAGTGGTCTCCGGGGGAGGGAATCCGCTCAAAGTGTATTATCACAAACCCCCCCAGGGTATGATATAGGCCGCCGTCCTCGTCGGGGAGCTTCTCTATCCCGAAGGCCTCCTCGAACTCGTCTATCGGCATCATCCCGTCTATAAGCCAGGATCCGTCCTCCCTCCTGGTCATCTGAGGCTCTGTAAGCTCGTCGATGTGGGGAATGTCCCCCACTATCGCCTCGAGGATGTCTGTGAGAGCCACCACCCCCTGAACCGCCCCGTACTCGTCCACGACGATGGCCAGGTGGATCCCCGTCTCCTTGAACCGTTCCAAGACCTTCAGGCCCCTCATGCTCTCGGGGACGAAGAGGGGTGGAAGAACGGCTCCTGCGAGGTTGAACTCCTCCCCCCCATCGGCGTATAGAAGGAGGTCTTTTGCCTGGACCACCCCGACGACGCTGTCCAGATCGCCTTCGCATACGGGAAAGAGGGAGTATGACCTGCCGGATATCTTCTCCCGGATCGCCTCCGGTTTATCATCGGCGTTCAGCCATACGATCTTAGACCTCGGGGTCATAAATGTAGCAACCCTCCGATCTCCGAGGCGGAAGACCCTTTCCACCATATCCTTCTCCGCCTCCTCGAAGACCCCGGCCCCCGTTCCCTGGTCTATCAGGATCTTTATCTCCTCCTCGGTGACTGGAGGCTCATTGTTCGGCTTTATGCCCAGGAGCTTTATCGAGAGATTCGTCGAGACGCTCAGAACAAACACTAGAGGGGCAGCGATCTTGGAGAGGAGGCTCATGGGCGAGGCGACGATGGATGCGATCTTCTCGGGGTTAGTGAGGGCCAGCCTCTTTGGAACCAGCTCTCCGAGGACGAGGGTCGCATACGCGATCCCCACCACCACGATCCCGATGCTGAAGAGCTCGCTGTGAGATGCCAAGGCTGGGACCCCGTCCAACCTCAGGGCGAGATCCCTGGCTATGGTGGCACCTCCAAAGGCCCCTGTCAGGATGCCGACGAGGGTTATACCGATCTGGATCGTTGAGAGGAAGGGGGTGGGCTCATTTGCGAGATCAAGGGCGGTCTTGGCCCCCGAACTTCCCTCCGCCCCCATCTGCTGAAGCCTCGCCTTCCGGGAGGATACGACGGCTATCTCGGACATGGCAAAGATGCCGTTAGCGATTATTAGCAAAATTATAATTATAATCTCAGTGGCCATGGAGGATTTCTCTTTTCGGCTTTAATGCAATTCGACCTTAAAATATATAGGCCGATCTCCGCCGGAGGTCCCGGCAGAGGTCGACTTTGAGCGTTACTGCATCGCAGAGAGCCTCGCAATCCTCTCTTCGGTGCTCGGATGGGTCGAAAAGAGAGATGCGAGCTTCTTTCCCTTGAGGGGATTAACGATGAACATGTGGGCCGTCGACGGGTTCACGTCGGCAGGAGCCCTCCCTGCGGCCTGCTCCAGCTTCGAGAGGGCGCGGGCTAAGGCCATGGGATGGCCGGAAAGCTCCGCCGCGCCAGCGTCTGCTCCAAATTCCCGACTCCGTGATATCGCCATCTGGATTATGAGGGCCGCGATGGGTGCGAGGATAGCCATGGCGATGATCCCGACGATGTTGCCGCCGTCGTCGTCGTTCCCGCCCCCAAATATCAGCGACCACTGGGCCATGTTGGCGACGAAGGTTATGACCCCGGCGATAGTGGCGGCGACGGAGCTGATCAGGGTATCTCTGTTCCTGACGTGAGATAGCTCATGGGCCATCACCGCCTCCAATTCCTCTTTATCGAGGACCCTCATGATCCCGGTGGTGGCCGCCACGGCGGCGTGGGAAGGGTTCCTCCCTGTCGCAAAGGCATTGGGCATCGGGGTGTCGACGATGTAAACCTTCGGCATCGGCATCTTCGCCCGGTCGACGAGACCCCGGACGATGCTGTATAGCTCCGGCGCCTCGGCGGGAGTCACCTCCTTCGCGTGGTACATCTTCAGTACAATTTTATCGCTGTACCAGTATGTCCCCATGTTCATCACCAGGGAGAAGAGGAGGGCAATCATCATGCCGCCTCTCCCCCCAAGGGCTCCCCCGATCAGAAGCATCAGCCCCGTGAGGCTGGCCAAAAGTAGGGTAGTCCTGATTCCGTTCATCATAGCGACGCCATCTTTTCGGCTTATCGCTCAAATACCTTGCGGACTTGGAACTGCCTGCATCTTCCGAAGGGCTGCCACCCTGTTAGCCTTGGCATCGATGAAGACGGGGTCGATCTCGAGCGCCCTCTCGTAGCAGTCAACCGCCTCCTCGTACCGTCCGAGGTTATAGAGGGCTGCCCCCTTGTTGTTCCAGGCGCTGGAGTGAGCCGGATTCAGCTCGGTCGTTCTGTTGTAGCAGAGGAGGGCCTCCTCATTTCGGCCCAGGGATGAGAGAACGACCCCTTTGTTGTTCCAGGCCTCCCCCAGATCCGGATCTGCCTCCAGAGCCCGATCGAGAGAATCGAGGGCCCCCTCATTTCGGCCGAGGGTGTAGAGGATCCAACCCTTGTTGTTCCAAGCCTCGGCATGATCGGGATTGAGGTCCGCTGCCCGGCTGAAGAGCTCTAAGGCCTCCTCGACCTGGCCAGAACCGTAGGCCAGAATCCCTCTCCTGTACCAGGCGGCCTCATACTCAGGATTTATCTCCACCGCCCGCTCGCACGCCTCCATCGCCTCACCAACTTTTTTAATCTCAGCGAGGGCGACGCCCTTGGAAAGCCACGTCTCGGCCCTCTCGGGATCTATCTCAAGAGCCTCGTCGTAGCACCATATGGCTTCGCTCGGGCGGTCCAGTTTGAAGAGGACGTGCCCCTTGCTGTGCCAGGCGTCGGCGTCGTTGGGATCTATCCTGATCACCTCGTCGTAACACTTCAGAGAATCAAAGAACCGGTCCTGGCTGTAGAGGGCCGAGGCCTTGTTGTACCAGGCGATCTCGTACTCTGGAGTGATTCCTATCGCCTTCTCGTAACATTCGACAGCCTCATCGATCCTCCCCAGGTCGACGAGGGCGACTCCCTTGTTATTCCAGGCAAGGTAAAAAGAGGGGTCGGCCTCCAGGGCGGAGTCATAAGCCTCAATCGCCTCGTCGGCCCTTCCCAGGTCGTAGAGGGCCCTTCCCCTGTTGTACCAGGCGAGGACGAAGTGGGGGTCGATGGCGAGGGTTCGGTTGTAACATTCCAGGGCCTCTTCAGGCCTCCTCAGGTTGTGGAGGGCGAGCCCCTTGTTGTTCCAGGCCAGAATGTAGCCGGGATTGATGGAGATCGCAGAGTCGAAACTTTCGACCGCCTCCTCGTACCTGCCCAAAAATCCCAGCACAAGTCCCCTCTCATTCCATGCGGTCTCGTCTTTAGAATCGATCTCCAGGGCCTCGTCGAGGCGTTCGAGGGCCTCTTCATCTCTGCCCAGAGCCCTGAGGACGTCGGCGGACCCCTTCCATGATCCACCAAGCTCGGAGTTGATCTTGAGGGCCTCATCGAAGTTCTCCAGGGCCTCTTCGTACATGCCCTGCGCCCGAAGGGCGTTTCCCCTGTTCTGCCACGCCTCTGCGAGGTCAGGGTTCACATCAATGGCTCGACCAAAACAGAGCGCAGCATCCTCGTAACTGCCAAAAACCCCCAGGATAAGCCCCTTGTTATTCCAGGCCTTCTCATTGTTGGGATCGATGGCGAGGGTTCGGTTGTAGCAGTCCAGGGCCTCTTCGGCCCTCCCAAGAAAGCTGAGGGAGTTTCCCATTTCGTACCAGACCTTGGCGTTCTGGGGATCTATAGCCAGGGCCCGGGCGAAGGATTCGGCTGCAAGATCTCGATCGCTGAGGTTATAGAGCGCGATCTCGCCTCTGAGGACCCAGGCCTCGGCTTGATCTGGGTCGAGTTCAAGAGATCTGTTCAGATGCTGGAGAGCAAGATCGAAAGAGCCCTTCTGATACGACCGGTTCGCATCTTCTAGGAGGTCGGAGGCCGAGAGGTCCTCGCCCTGAGCCGAGATGGAAGAAGCGAGGATCAGGATCAGCACGATGAGAAGGGCTCCGCGTCTCATGAGGGTCAGATCCTCCCTATCTATCGATATATCTTGTGGTGGGGCTTATCTTGTGGCGGGCCTCGCCATCACCCGCTCGAGACTCGACTATGTCGAGCTGAGCTCGATGAACTTGTCGTAACACTCGAGGGCCTTCTTGTGCTGGCCCAGCTTGTAGAAGTCGTCGCCTTTCCTGTTCCAGCTCTTCATATCCCGCGGATCGACGGCGAGAGCCTGATCGTAACTATCAACCGCCTCGTCGTAGCGGCCCAGCCCGTCGAGGGCCGTCCCTCTGGTGTACCAGATCTCGGCGATCTTCGGGTCGATCTCCGTCGCCCGGTCGTAGCTCTCTACTGCCTCTTCAAGTCTCCCGAGGCTCTGGAGGGTGAGGCCCCTCTCGTACCAGACCGTCCCATTGGAGGGGTCGATCTCAACAGCCCGGTCGTAATTCTCCAGGGCTTCAGCGTACCTTTCCGAAGTGAAGAAGAGGTGCCCTCTGCTCCGCCAGGCCTTGACGAAAGACGGATCAGCTTCGATCGCCATCTCGTAACCATTGAGGGCCTCTTTTCCCCGCCCCAACCCCTCGAAAACAGACCCCTTCCGGTACCAGGATTCAGCATCTGAGGGATCAGCCTCAATCGCCTTCTCGTAACACGTTATTGCGTCTTCGGCCTTCCCCTGGCCCTCAAAGATGGCGCCTTTGCCGCGCCAGGCTCCACCCCGGGTCGGATCGATGGCGATCGCCTCGTCATAAGAGCCAAGGGCCTCTTCCAGCCATCCTGACTCCGAGAGGACGAGCCCCTTCTGGTACCATGCTCCCGCATCCAGCGGATCGATGGCGATGGCACGATCATATGACGATATCGCATCGTCGAGCTTGCCCATATCTTCATATGCAGCTCCTTTGTCGATCCAAAACTCCTTCGCCGAGGAGTTGATTGCGATCGCCTCATCGTAACATCCTACGGCCTCGTCGTATCTCTCGAGATGGCGGAGGACGAGTCCCTTGCTGCTCCAGGCCTCGGCATCGCCGGGGTCGACCTTCACGATCTCATCGTAGCAGGCCAGGGCTTCTTCGTATCGTTCGAGGTTTTGGAGGGCCCGCCCCTTGCCGCGACAGGCTTCGATGTCCGATGGATCCCTTTCGAGGACCCGGTCATAGCAGGCGACGGAGTCGTTGTAATCCCCCAGCATCTGTAGTACAAAGCCCTTCTTCTTCCAGACGCCTTCGTAAGATGGATCGATACCTATGACGCGATCATAACACTCGCCAGCTTTGTCGTAATCGCCCAAGCTCTGAAGGGCTGAGCCCTTGTTGAACCAGGCCTCAGCCTCCAGGGGTGCCACCTCTATCACCTTGTCGTAACAATCCGCGGCTTCTTCGTACCTTCCCAGGCTGTAGAGGGCGTCTCCTTTCTCGTACCGATCAATCTCGATGACCTTGTCGTAGCATTCGACGGCCTCATAGTACCTTTCCAGGCTGTAGAGGGCGACGCCCTTATTGTACCAGAGGGAGACGTCCGACGGGTCGATCTCGAGGGCTTCGTCGTAACATTCGAAGGCCTCCTCGAACCTGCCCAGATCGTAGAGGGCGAGCCCCTTCAGCTGCCAGACTCCCTCATAAGATGGATCGATCTCGATGACTTTGTTGTAGCTCTCGACGGCCTCCTGGTGCTTGCTGGCGTTGTAGAGGACAAAACCCCGGTTGTACCAGACGTCCGGGTCGCCGGGATCTAAGGCGACCGCCCTGTCGTAAGATTCGACCGCTCCATCGAATTCGCCGATGTTGGCGAGGGCATCGCCCCTCCCCCTCCAAGCATCCATCCGGGAGGCGTTGATCGAGATCGCCTTGTCGTAGCAAATCGCCGCCTCTCGATGCATTCCAAGCCTGTATAGGGCCGCGCCCTTGTTGTACCAGGCGCACTCATAAGCGGGGTCGACCCCGATCACATCATCGTAACAACTGATAGAATCGTTATATCTGCCCAGGTTGTAAAGGGTGCTGCACTTGTTGTTCAAAACGTCCGTTTGGTGCGGGTCCGTCTTGAGGGCCTCCTCGTAACAGCTGAGGGCCTCCTCGTACCTGCCCAGACGGCCCAGAGCGAGCCCCTTATTGTACCAGGCGTTCACGTTCTCGGGGTTCGTCTCCAGGACGAAGTCGAAGGCCTCAATCGCCTCCTCGTACCGGCCGAGGCTGTAGAGGCCGAGCCCCTTGTTGTACCATACGTCTTTATATGCCGGATCGATCCCGATCACCCGGTCGTATGCTTCGACAGCCTCGTCCCATCTTCCGAGAAGGTCGAGGACCACGCCCTTGTTGAACCAGGCGTTTGAATAATCCGGATCGATCCTCACCGCTCTCTCGTAACAATCCAAGGCTTCGTCGAGACTGCCGAGGGCGTAGAGGGCGTTGCCCTTGTTGTTCAGGGTGGCGACCAGAGACGGATCGATCCTGAGAGCCTCGTCGTAAGATGATATCGCCTCATCGTATCTGCCGAGGCTGTAAAGGGCTAGCCCTTTGTTGTACCAGGCTGCATGATAAAGGGGATCTATCTGGACGGCGGCGGCGTAGCATTTGAAGGCCTCCTCATACCTCTCCAGGCTGCTGAGGACGATGCCCTTATTATACCAGACATCAGTATAGGAGGGATCGATCGCTATAGCTCGGTCGTAAGATTGGATAGCCTCCTCCGGCCGTCCCAGACTGTAGAGGGCGAAGCCCTTCGCGTGCCATGAGGCGGCGTCCGATTCATCGATCTTGATAACGAAATCGTAACATTCAATCGACTTTTCGTATTTTCCCATGCCGCCGAGGGCGAGCCCCTTGTTGTACCAGACGTCCATCTGAGTGGGGTCGATCAATAGCGCCTCGTCGTAGGACGCCGCAGCTTCGCCATACCTTCCGAGGCTGTAGAGGGCGAGCCCCCTCGCCCGCCAGAAGTTCAGGTCGGAGGAGTTGAGCTCGAGGGCGCGGTCATAGCATTCCACCGCCTCTTCGTACCTCTCCAAGTTGTGAAGGGCGAAACCCTGGCTGTACCAGATGTAAGCGTCTGAGGGATCGATATCTAGGGATCGGCTGAAACAGTTGGCAGCCTCGTCGTACCTGCCCAGGTCGCTGAGGATGTAGCCCTTCAGATCCCACGCATCCGGATAGCCAGGATCGATATCCAGAGACTTGTTGACATAAAGAAGGGCCAGCTCGTAAGATCCGCTGGAGTAGAAGTCTATGGCCTTGCCAAGCCAGCCTCCTGACTGATCCTCTCCGGATGCGGGAAAGGAGCAGACGAGAGCGATGATCAAGATTGGCATGGCCCAGCGCTTCATGACCAATAAAATCATTCTTTTCGTCGATATATCTTGTGGTTTGAGAGATAATCTGATACACCGAGGATGAAGCCCCCCCTATTTCAGCCTCTTTGCCATCAGAAGGGCGTCATCGCCTGGTCCGTAGTAGTCCTCCATTACGGCAGCCTTCGCATAGCCGAGCTTCGCGTAGAGGGCGAGAGCCTCTCGATTCTCTACTGCGACCTCCAGAAGGGAGAACCTCGCCCCTACCGATGCGAACTCCTTCTCCAGGGCCTCCATGAGCCTTCTTCCAAGCCCCTCTCCGCGACGTTCGGGGAGTACTTCCAGGGTCACCACCTTCCCTCCCTCGCCCCTCACAAAGCCCATGACGAAACCCACCACATCGCCGTCTTCAGCCACCAGAGTCGTCGCCTCCTCCAGCAGGAGGAATAAGGTCTCGGGCGGGAAGGAGATGTCTCGGGGAAAACAGGCGTTTTCAGCGGCGAGGATCGAGGGCAGATCCCGAGCTTCCGCCCTCCTGATCCTCATCTCTTCTGCGATACCTCTTTGACGACCTCGGTGTAAGCACCGAAGACTGCAGGAATGTCAATGGTGCCTACGACGTCAACGACCCCCATCGCCGCGACCACTTTTCCGTCCGGGTCCATTATGGGGGCGACGGACACAGGAATTCCTTTGTAAACGCCGCTTTTGGGAACGGTCCTTACGGGCCTCCCGGACCTCATCACCTCTTCTAGAACCGGTCCCGAATACTCGTCGTCGAGGACCTTCCCCTCTTCTACCCTCACCCCAGGAGCCTCCACGCTTCTCAGGGTGACCGGAAGCCCCAGAATCTGGTTTACGGCCAGGGCGAGAGGGGCGAGGTCCGAGGCCCCCGACTTTTCTGATATTACCAGCTCAGCCATGGTTGGATTTCAGGCTCTAATTGTTGATATAGTCTGCCCCTCAGCGCTTCTGCAAGAACCGAGCCTGGAAGCCGTGATACTTGGCAAACCCCTCCGCATCCCTCTGGCTCAGGGTCTGGCTGTCGAATGAGACCATCTCCTGGTCGTATATGGCGTCCGGCGACTTTCTTCCGACGGAGAAAGCCCTTCCTGAGGAGAGCTTCATCTTGACGACTCCGTTCACCCTCTTTTGGCTTTCGTCGACGAAGGCGCAGAGGTCCGCGTAGAGGGGATCGTTCACAAGACCCATGTAGGCGAGCTCCGACCAGGCCTCATCTACCATCGCCTTGAACCGTAGCTCCGCCCGCGAGAGGACCAGCCGTTCCAGGTCCGAGTGGGCGTTTAGAAGGACCGTTGCCGCCGGGTGCTCATAGTTCTCCCGTGCCTTGAGGCCGAGGACCCGATCCTCGATCATGTCGGTCCTGCCGACGCCATGCTCTCCCGCGATTTTGTTGAGCCTCTCGATCAGCTCGACCCCACCCATCTTCTCTCCGTCCAGGGCCACAGGAACCCCCTCTCTGAACTCTATCTCCACCTTCGCGGGGGGGATGCCCCTCTCCGGAGATTTGGTCCAGGCATAGATCTCCTCGGGGGGCTCGCTGAAGGGGTCCTCGAGGAGGCCGCCCTCGATGCTCCTGGACCAGAGGTTCTCGTCTATGCTCCAGGGCCTCTCCCGGGTCACAGGCACATCGATCCCGTGGTCTCTCGCGTAGTCGATCTCCCATTCGCGGCTCAGGTCCAGGTCGCGCATCGGCGCCACCACCCGCATATTCGTCGCCCTGAAGATCGCCTCAAACCTCAGCTGGTCGTTGCCCCTGCCGGTGCAGCCGTGGCCCAAGGCGTCGGCGCCGAGCTTCTCCGCGATCTCCACCGTCTTTCTCGCTATGAGAGGGCGCGCGATGGCCGTGCCGAGGACGTAACCCTCGTAGGAGCCGTTGGCCTTGATGGCGGGAAAGATGTAACCTTCGACGAACTCCTCCCTGGCATCGATGACGTAATGCTCATCGCTCAGATTCTTGGCCCTCTCGTTTCCCCTCTCGATGTCCTCCTTCGGCTGGCCGACATCAGTCAGGACCGTTATCACTTTATCAAAACCGTAACGCTCCCTGAGGAGCGGAACGCAGACGGAGGTGTCGAGGCCTCCAGAGTAAGCGAGGACGATAACTTCAGACAATTCAATATCACCCGGGGCCTACTCGGTGCTCAGTTATTTTAAATCTGCGGCTTTGGTGGATCGATCGATAACTCTATAACTCCTCAGCCGAGATGGACATCGATGACCCCTCTATTGAAGACCACCGCCCTGACGGTAGACTACGACCAGGATACGAGGATGCTCCAGGCCCGAGGGGCGATCTCGGTGCTGGTCCAGCCGGCTCTGAACAAGATCAACCAGAGGCTGGCCGAGGAGAAGCCCGCCCTGGTGAGGGAGGAAGACATCGTCGCTTCCACCTGGCTTCCGCCGATTCCGAGCGGTCCCTTCAAACGGCTCGTCCTCAGCGAGGCGAAGATCGCCATAGGCAGATTCGTGCCTCAGACTGTGAGCATCGAGGTCACGAGGGCGTGCGGCTGTGCTTGCGATCACTGCCTCATCAAAGACGGCGAGGGTGAGCTGGAGACAGAGGAGATCAAAACGGTCATCGAAGAAGCCCAAGATCTGGGAGCGTCCATAATCACCTTCACCGAGGGCGACCCCCTGCTGAGAGAGGACATCTTCGAACTGATACGCCACGTAGATCCAGAGCGATCGGTGGTCAACATGTTCACGCCGGGCCTCGAGATGACGCCAGAGATAGCGATACAGCTGAAGGAGGCAGGTCTGTACAACATTTTAATAGGGGTCTATAGCACCGGTCCTGAGGTCCATGATCGGATTCGCGGCGTCCATGGAGCCCACAAGAGGGCAATCGAGGCGATAGAGATGGCTTTGGATGCGGGCCTCCTCGTCACAATGTCCGTCCACGTTAAGGGCGATGGGGTTTCAGAGATCTTCGACCTCTACGACTATGCAAAGGATTTGGGGGTCCACGAGTTTTCAATCTGGGAGGGGATACCAAAATCCTCCGAAGAATGCCTTAGCCGGATAGACCGGGAGGCGATCCTCAGGTTCTACAGGAAGGTCAACCGCACCCCGGGCGGCCCAAGGGTCTTTGCCAGCACCTACTTCGAGGGGCAGATGTTGGGATGCATGGCGGGACGCCGCTGGATTCACGTGGGCGTAGACGGCAAAGTGAGTTCCTGTCCTTACATCGGCGACGATTGGGGAAACGTTCGGGACCGATCTTTGAAAGAGATTTGGAGCGAAATCAGAGAATCAGGCGACTTCGATGATTTGCGGTCCGATTGTCCCGCCCAGAGCCAGCACCTCGACGGATGAGGGATCGCTGAAATCAGGCGATCTGGCAAGTCAGGGATGTCGGTGGCCCCCGTTTTTTGGCCATAGGGCCCTTCTTTGCCATCTAATTCATCCCAACAGCGAAGAGTATTTAAAGCGGTCGCTTCCTCTGTCGTTGAAAGTCAAAAATATAAACTTCATCAACGTTCACTCATGCCGACTCCTGGATTAAAAGATCGGAATGCATCGAAATCTTGCAAAATAGCCGAAATTAACTTATCATTGCCGACTATAAAAAAGTAGTGGAAAATTATTAGTATACACATGATCATCTCTCAAGAGAGGATTGGGCATGAGCGTCATCAGAAGTCTCAAGATGAACTTCGGCATTTGGATAAAATGGATCTTTGGTAAAAAAAGGGCCAGGATAGGCATATACGGCCCGCCCAACGCCGGAAAGACGACTTTGGCGAACAGGATCGTGAAGGACTGGAGCGGGATGGATGTCGGAGGGATATCCCATGTGCCCCACGAGACTAGAAGGGCCATGAGGACGGACGGCGTGGCCATAAACGCCAACGGGTCGAGCGTCGAGCTGGACATAGTGGACACGCCGGGGATGGCGACTAAGATCGATTTCAGGGAGTTCATGGCTTACGGGCTGGAAGAGGAAGAAGCAAAAAGGAGGGCCAAGGAGGCGACAGAAGGGGTTATAGAGGCGATAAAATGGCTGGAAGACCTGGACGGTGTTCTTTTGGTGATGGACTCTACAGAAGACCCCTACACCCAGGTGAACGTCACGGTGGTGGGAAACATGGAGGCGAGAAAGCTGCCCCTCCTGATAGTCGCCAACAAGATGGATCTGCCCAAAGCCTCTCCCTCCAGGATAAAGGCGGCCTTTCCTCAACATCCCCTGGTAACCATCTCTGCACTGGATGGGTCGAACATCGATGAGCTGTACGTGGCCATAGCAAGGCACTTCGGGTGAGATGATGCGAGAAGTACAGATGGATCTGATATCCGCCGAGAGGCTTGAGAACATGCCCTCCATGGAGAAGATCCGGCTAATACTGAGCAAAGTCAAGAGAGGGAACATCGTGGTGCTGGAGCTGGGACTAACCCCAGAGGAGGAGGTCAAGCTGATCGAGATGACGATGACCGAGATACGCCTCGATGAGTTCTCTGGGATAGAGATCGAGAGCTATCCGGTCAAGAGCGAGTCGACCTTCATAAACAAGCTCCTGGGCAAATCCAGCGTTAAGACGAGGATGACGGTCATCGGACCTGCTAATCAGCTGCGTACCGTCGAGAAGGACAAGTACCAGATCAGCACCAAGGTTTCGGTCGGTGACTGATCCTTATGCCCCACATGTGCACTCGATGCAACAGCGTCTTCGAAGACGGGATGGACGTTCTTGAAGGATGTCCCGTCTGCGGCTGGAACAAATTTCTCTTTGTTAAGTCCAACGATAAGATAAAAGAGGTTCGGGGTGCGCTGAAGGCTTCAGAGATCGGTGGGCCTTACGAGCCCTGGCCTGAGGGCGACGATTCGCTCCGACATATACTAAAATCAAGTCCGCGCCAAGACCGCAAAAAGGACCGCCCCAACGAGGAGCGTAAGGGCAGAACAAACAGAAAAGGGCGGCGAATTGAGAACGCCAAAAGCAAGCATGGGTTTTTCGATATCGATTCTCCCAACGACCTATCACAAAAATCTCCGATTCGAAGATCTGATAAAACCCAGCATGACGAAGATAAGACGTTGGAGAGCATCAGGATGCCAGAGCCCGGCTCCTACGAGCTGAACCTCCCCTCCCTCTTCGAACGGGACGAACTGGTGATGGCCATAAAAGAGGGCACATACTTGATAGACCTCTCCTCTGCCTTCAAAAAGTCCAAGAAGGAGTGAAGTCGATCAGTCGGCCGATAAACCTCGATCCATCTCGACGACCATCTTCTTCCACTCGGGGTCCACCCCTCGCAGAGATTCTGCAACGCCCGAGACGACCTTTTCCATGATCTCTTGAGTGAAGTGGTTCATCGGGATCTCCTCCCCATCCACCACCAGTTTGACCTTCAGGCTTCTACACCCCCATCATCTCAGCACCCGATCCTCTAAGCACCGAGTTTTCGGGTCTTCCTAAGGCCTTCACGCCCCTCCAAATATCATCGGTGCCGGAGTGGTAATGGTCCTGTTCCCTATGGCGAAGGAGGGGGTGTAGAGCGTAACCCGAGAAGAGGTCCTGTTGCTCACGGAGATCGCGAAGCTGGGCGTGTAAGTTATGGGATTGGATGCTCCCAGCTCCATCGGCTGGACGTTGAGCCCAGAGAAGGTGCCAAAGCTTCTGCCCAGGGTCCTCACGTCTACAGCATCCGTGGTGGTTTTGGGCTCGTCTCGAGTGTACGTTATGACCACGGGGGTCATGCTGGACTTAATCTCCGACTTTTTGCCCAGAGTGCTCAGATCAATTGGAGTTTCGGCAGCTGCAACCATGCCCACCAGGAGCATGGTGGCCAACAAAGCCGTCAAAATTATTTTCATGGATAACCTAACCTCCCTATTCCTATGGGCCGGGTCTTTGAGTTATTACCATTTATTCCTTTTGATTAAAGCCGCAAGACAAGTTCTGATCATACCCGAAGTTCCCTATCCATCCATCCGGATCCTCGACGTGGATCTTCGTTCCTTCAAAAAAAGCAAGATATGGGGTCTCAGAGGGCAGGGCTCGAAGCTCACCAGAAGGCGTAGCCGAAGTACCTGGCCGCAAAGACCACGCCCGTCGCTATGATCAAAATCCCGAAACCTCCCGTGATCCACTTTCCCAGCGCGATGTACCTCTCGCCGATGGCTCCACAGAAGGATCGAGAGAATGTGGATATGGGTATTATCGGAACGCCGTGCCCCAAGCCGAAGACGAAGAGCATCATACCTCCTGTGATCGGGGTGACGTTCTGAGCCATCAGCCAGATCAGGACCGGAAAGACCAGAGATACGGCGCAGGGGGCCCATCCCAGGGCGAAGAAGACCCCCAGGACGAAGGCCCCCACGAAAGCCGAGTACTTGAAGAGGCCGACGGAGATGTTTATGAACTGCTCCATGAAGCTCTTCTTAGATCTCACGTATTCAGGCTCCACAGATCGTCGTCGATGGAGCCGGGAGGTCAAAGGCTCGAGGATCTCGCTGAGGGGTTTGAAGCTGGTGATGCCCAAGATTATCATAAGAACGCCGGCTGCGAGGTCGAAGGACCGGGAGTCCCTTACGAAGATCCCCAGGTTCGATATGAAGAGGCCTATGACGAAGAAGACCATCGCCATCCCCAAAGTAAAGGCGACCCCGATCAAAAGCCCCTCTTTGGGGGAGGACTTCCCCTCGTCGGGCATCAGTATCTTTCTCCGGTGAGAGGTCATCAGGTAACTGAATACCGCGATCATCAGAGCGAGAGAACAGGGCGCGAGGGACGTTACGATGCCAAGGCCGAACATGCCGATGAAGGTCACCTCCTGGGCCGTGGCTGAGCCAACAACGCCCATCGGCCCACCATCGTCATCGGGATTTTGAAGGAACGAAAAGGCGTTCTGGAGGGTCTCGGCTGTCTGTACCCCCTCCACCATCCCCACTCCGATCTGGTATACGTGGTAGACCCTCGATATCTGACCCTGATCGTTCACGAGAATTAGGGTGGGATTTGCAAAGCCGCTCCCCCGGCTCCAGTAATCGATGTACTTGCCCGCCACAGGAAATGGATCGAAGTCCTCAATCCAGGGCCACGAGATGTCAACGCCCCACCAAGACTCCGAGAGCGATCGTCCGTCTTTGGAGTAGGGGTTCTTCCTCATGTTTACGGTGACGATCGCAGCTTCTGGATTCTCCTCTTTCAGCCTGGAGAGCTCTTCGACTTGGGCCTTGAGCGCCTCTTCACATTCCATGCAGAGAGGAGTCTCTATGTTGGTTATGTGAAGGATCAGGGCCACTCCATCGAAATCCCCGAGTTCGATGGGGCTTCCGTCCAGATCGACCGCCTCAAAGTTCGGCAGGGGAATGGCGCCGCCCCTCGCGTCCGAGACGGCGAACCAGGCTGGAATTAGGCCGAAGACGGTCAGAAGCGTCGCAATCCTCAAGATCAGGACTGCCTTGCCCCCCAGGTTCAACGATCTCACCGGTCCCATTTGGCGGAGTTCTCCTCGTAAAGAGCGATGGCGTCGTTCAGATAAGATCTGATCTGCCTCTCGCCACTGTAGCCGGTGACGCTGTGCCAGGCGACCTCGGCCTCACCGCTGGGTCCGGAGACCAGAGTGAGAAAGATGGTAACTGGGACATAGGTCATAACGCCGCCGTTGGGATCGTAGATGTTAATTCCCTCCCAAGCCTTCTGGTCGCCGTTGTCGATTAAAAGGTCGCGGTAGGCCGTCTCATCCCCAAGCTCTTCGAGAACCTTTTTGATGTCTGGCTCCTGTACGGCGCAGGATGGGCAGTTATTTTTGTGAATGAAAACGAGCACAGCCTTCTCTTCCAGAAGGTCAAGAGCCCACGAGGGGTGATCGACCGCAGATCCCGCATTTGAATGTTGGGCTGGGTACTCGATCCACCACTCCTTGGGACCCGACCCCACGGGATGCTCTGCTCCGCCTGATGCGGAGACAACCGGGAAGAGGATGCTGGTTAGCAGGATGAATGTCAAGGTCAGAGATGTGAGGTTCTTCGCTTTAATCGATGACAAAATTTTACCAACTCCCACTCCCTATCATACTATTTTGGGATTTATCTTCTTTTCTCTCGCTTATCAAACCGCCAGGATGCCCTTGGGCCCTTTCCCCTTTCAAGATTCAAGGGTACAAAACCCAAGATCCGAATCAGTAAATCTTATGGCCTGTCCTGAAATCAGCCCAACCCTTTCAAGACGCCCTGCCTTCCCACCGGCCCTTGGTGAGGCATCCCTCTCAGCCGGATCAGATCTAAAAACATGCAAAATCGACAACTTTGGACATTCGGACATCTCAAAGGGCGCAAAGTAGTCAATAATCAGGATCATCTTGTTCGAACTGAGGTCTTGTTGTGCCAACTGCATCAAAGATAAATAGAAAGATATGAATGAGCCGATAGTCCCTAAGGCGCCCTCCACGAAAGGTGGGAAAAAGGAGATGGGGCGAGACGGCTTTGAGATAGCGGAATCTGCGGCAGATGATGCCAGATCCATCATCTTGTAGGCTTGAAAATCCGGTCGAAAGAAGGATCAGATATCTTAACGGAGGATATACCAGATGCGAAATGACAGAAGATTGTTATGGAGGATTGGAGCGCTCTTGGTTGTTGGAGCCTCCCTGATCGGCGGCGCTCTCGCCGGCTGCAGCAGCTGCAGCGGCGGTGGAAGCGGAGGAACATGGTCGTCGGGTCTCGCCTTCATAGGCGCGTCTCCGGAAGCCGTCTCCGTGATGGAGAAGACCTCGGGGACCGAGGCGGTCCAAGCGGAAGAATCAAATACGGCATCGTATGCGATCGCCTCAGATGCGCTCTCGGAGTATCAAAGAGAGGGCTCGAAGAGGTTGATGGCTTACGTCGGCGTTCCCGAGGGGGAACCCTATATCGAGGGATCAATCCACATGCCCCTGGAACGGGTATTCAACCAGGACGGCACCCTCAAGCCGCCAGCCGAGATCGCCAGCCTCTTCGGAGCTGCTGGAATATCTGAGGACGAGCCGCTGATCATTTACGGCGACTATTTCGTCAACGGTTACGACACCTTTGCCTTCTGGATCATGAAATGGCTGGGCCACGAGGAGGTCGACCTCCTGGAGGGGACGAAGGAGACGCGGGAAAGGGAGGGGATTATGTTCGTCGCGAACCCCACGCCTAAGGCGGCTGAGACCTATACGCCCGATTCTGACCTCAATCTCCTCGCCACCGCCGATCAGCTCGAGGGCGCCCAGGTGGTGGATGCGAGGAGCCCGGCCGAGTACGCCGCGGGGCATCTGGAAGGGGCGATCAACATCGACTATTCAAAGGTCATGGGCGCCGATGGTCTCGCCGACGAGCAGGCTCTGAGGCAGACGTTCAGCGGCCTTGACAAGAACCTGCCTGTGGTCGTCTACTCCAACAAGGGTGGTCAAGCATCTATCGTATGGTATGCTCTCTATACGCAGGGATACCAAGTCAGCCTTTACATCCTGGATAACCAGAGCTGAACTGACGATCAGAACCAAACGGATCCTGGGAAAGATGGAGGGTCTCGGCGATCTCTGAACTGCAGCCTTGCAGATTAGAGACCGTATCCGTCTTTTTTTAAAAATGGGTTCAGGTAATCATTATTTTTTATCTAGAATCTTTATCAAATGGTAGCCGAAATCGGTCTTCACCGGACCGACGACCTTCCCCTTCTCTCCCTCGAAGGCGGCCCGCTCGAACTCGGGAACCATCTTTCCCTTGCCGAACCAGCCCAGATCGCCTTTGTTCTTCGCCGAAGGGCAGTCGGAGTACTTTCGGGCCATCTCCGCGAAGCTTTCACCCTTGTTTATCTTGGCGAGGACTTCCTTCGCCTTCTTATCGGTTTTTACGAGGATATGGGCTGCATGAACCTGTTTTGTCATGGAGCTTCGAGAGGTCTGTCAGAATAAAAAGGTTGTGAGAATCTGATTATCCTCGAAGGAAGGTTTTCCGCGCTGTAATGCTCATTTTAGGATCCTTTATCTCTAACTAGCTCCCGTTCCCTCTCCCCCGGTCTCTGATATCGAATTCCTTTAGTTATATTCGTCCTTCACAGAAGAACGCGGAAAGAAACGGAAACCTTCATCACCTTCCTTCTCCCATCAAGTAGCCGTGAACTGCGACGTCTTGGTGGTGGGAGCCTCCCCCTCGGGGATTGCGGCCGCCGCATCGGCCGCTAGAAATGGGGCTGAGACGATCCTGCTGGACAGACACATGGGCGGCGAGTTCGACCATCCGGCCAACACATTCTTTGACGGGATGTTCTCCCGTTCGGGCCTAACTGTCGAAGGGGATTACGTCCTCCACGACCTGGATGGGATGCACATAATCTCACCCGGTGGGTGCTGCCTTTCGATCCCGGCGCCGGGGAGGTTCATCGACCGGGCCAGGTTCGATGCCCTCTATCTCGAAAGGGCTGAGATGGCCGGGACCGAGCTTCTCCGGGGCACGGCAAGGAGCGCCCCCCTTGGGGGCTCCGGTCGAAGGGTCGAGACCGACTCTTGCGAGATCGAGGCCCGAGTCGTGATCGACGCCTCCGGGGTAGATGGTGCCATTGCAAGGGGGGTGGGGCTCGAGCCGCTGAAGCATCCTGAAGACGTCGCCTGGGCTGCCGAGGCGGTCGTCGAGCTTCCGGGCATCGGCGAGGAGAAATACTTCGAGTACTTCGTCGGGTCGATCTCGCCAGGCTGGAAGGCCACCTTCTCCCCCGGCGGCGGGGATCGTGCAACTCTGGGCGTCTTCGTGCGGGGCCACGGTCGGGACGTCCGACCCTTCCTGGATCGGTTCGTGAAAATCTTCAAGCAGCACAAGTTCGCCGACTACGACGTTGGCGAGATGAAGATCGTCTCCATAAACCGGGGCGGGGATGCGATAGCGGCGCTGCCCGGAGAGATCGTCTCCGACTCACTGATGGCTACGGGTGCTGCGGCGGGGATGAGCGGCATGGCTTACGCCATGCGATCGGGGACGATTGCGGGAGAGGTAGCCGCCCTGGCCGCCGCGTCGGGGGACGTCTCGAAAAGAAGCCTATCGGCTTACGTCCAGAGGTGGAATCGGGAGTTCGGTCTGGAGTATCGGATGGGCCGGGCCTCTTTATTGACCCTCGGCAGAATGGCAGACGAGGAGATCGATCGGCTGGCGGCGGGCTTAGCGAAACGGGATCTTGACCTTTCTGGCTCTTTTTTCAGGAAAGGCCTCTCGGCTGGGATCGCCCTGGCTCGGTCCCGCCCAGGGACGATCCCCCCCCTGATCCAAAGCCTCGCCGAGGGCTGAAGAGCACCTTGAGATCCAAAAGGCCGGAGGAAGTTTGAGCTTTAAGGTTAGGTTAAGCCACCTCGACGTGGCTGCTCTCCTCCCTAGCACCGCCGTCCTCGGGGAGCTTGATCTCGCCGTAGGTCGCCTCGTATCTCTTCAGGTTCGCGGACAATGCCCTCAGAAGCCTCTTCGCGTGCTGGGGAGTTATGGTAACGATCGCCCTTCCCTGGGCCAGGCTCGTCTCGGGGATCTTGTGCAGAAAGGTCAGGGTAACCTCGTCGTCGGCGTGGCTTATCTTGATCAGGTTAGAGTAGACCGGCTCCAGGCTCTCGGGTATCCTGACCCCCAGCTGCTGCGTCCTCTTCTTCTCCGTCAAATCATTTTCACCAGAAGCTCCGTTAGAAAGAGGTCTGTCTTATCCTTTGCCCCGAGATGAAAAGAGGTGGAGGAAGGAAGGTGGAAGGGTGGAACAGAAAGAAAGGGTGGAAAGAGAGGATGGGAGGAAAGGAGGAAAGGAAAATCCTTTAACCGACGAGGCGACTCTCACCTTCATGATTGAGCTGAGGAGTGACCCTTACGTCTTGAAATCCAGGACCGTCCAGGATACGGAGCTGGACTTCAGGCTCAACCTTAACCTCTCCTGGTGCCGCGGCGTCCTCTTCAACGTGGTGGCCCAGAAGAACTCCGTCGCCATCGTCGAGTACGACGCCATCCTCTGGACCGATGAAGCTCTCATGTTCATAGAGTACAAAGACTCGGTCGCCGCCTACAAGAACCTCTCCACCAGGAGGATCCAGCAGATCGGAAGCTTCGCCAAGAACATCACGGCAGGTCTCGGCTACAAGGCCTACACCTTCCTGGTGGTGGTGAACGGGTTGACGGAGCAGACGAACAGGGGCGGAGCCGTCGTCATACCCCTATTCCTACTCGGAAGCTACGAGCCCGTCTTCAGTTCCGCCATATCTGAGCTGGAGATGATCGAGAAGTTGATCGAGAAGTACACCAAAGGCGGAAATCCCGAGGTGGCCGGAGACTTTGAGAAGCTGAAGACCATGATTGAGTCGGGGTTATCTTGAAGCGAAGGGGAACGGCGACAGCCCTCGGGGCGGCCACGATCCTGAACGCCGTCGCCAACTGGAAGGGCTCAGCCTTTGGGGTGGACCTGAAGACCTCCGCCGAGGTGGTCTTGGACGACTCCCCGCAAGTGAAGGGGGACGTCCCCGGGATAGACGACCGGCTGATAGTCAGGTCCGTGGAGCGAGTTTTACAGAGGTTCGGCGTCGATGCCGGGGGAATCGTCCGAACCGAAAGCGAGATTCCTCTCGCCCGGGGCCTCAAGAGCAGCAGCAGCGCCGCCAACGCCGCAGTCCTCGCGACCCTCGACGCCCTGGATGAAGAGCTTGACCCCCTGGAGGCCACGAGGATCGGGGTGGCGGCGGCAAAAGACGCCGGGGTCACCATCACCGGGGCCTTCGACGACGCCACCGCATCGATGCTGGGCGGCGTCGTGGTCACCGACAACCGGGAGATGGAACTGCTCAAAAGAGAGGAACTGAAGTCTTGGGTCCTCCTCCTGGTTCCCGAGGAGAAGATATTCTCCAAAGACACCGACGTCAGAAGGTCGAGGCTCATCGCGCCTATCGCAGACCTCATCTTCGACCTCGCCCTCGCCGGCGACTACGCCAGGGCCATGACCATCAACGGCCTAGTCTACTGCAGCGCCCTCCGACTCTCCTCGGAACCGATATTTGCGGCCCTCAATTCTGGCGCCAGGGGTGCGAGCCTCTCGGGGACGGGCCCCGCCTATGCGGCCCTCGCGGATGACGAAAATATCGACGAGGTCGAGGCTGCATGGCTCAAACTTGGCGGAAGGGTGATAAGGACGAAGGTGGAGAACAGAGGCTCATCCAAAGCGTCGAGGTGGCGATGATGAGCCTGGAAGATCTTCGCGCAAATGTTCAGAGGGTTGACCAAGAGATAATAAGGCTGATAGACGAACGGGTGAGGCTTGCGGAAGAGATCTTCGAGGCCAAGAGGGCCCTGGGGGTCGGGATCGAGGACAAGAACCAGGAGAAGATGGTGATGAAGAGGGCCCTGGACATGGCGACGGAGCTGGGGCTTGACGCCGGCGCGACGAAGGAGATCTTCGCAACCCTGATCAGGATGAGTCTTGAAAAGCAGCATGAGCTGCTGGGGGAGAACAACCTCCCCTAGATAGTCGCAAAGAAAGCTTGACTTTTGAGGGTTTGGGCGCATGACCGAAATTGCCGTCATATCCGGATCCAAATCGGACAGGCCCGTGGTGGAGAAGGTCCTCCGGATTCTCGAGGAGAGAGGGATCGACTACGATGAGAGGATCCTCTCAGCTCACAGAAACCCCGAGGAGCTGGAGCGCTACATCGAAGGGACCGACGCGAAGATCTTCATAGCCGTGGCAGGCCTCTCCGCCGCCCTCCCCGGCTTCATCGCCTCCCGGACGGAGAGGCCAGTGATAGGGGTCCCTGTCAGCGCAAAGCTGGGTGGCCTGGACGCGCTCCTGGCCATCTCCCAGATGCCGCCGGGAGTTCCCGTCGCCTGCGTGGGGATTGACTCCGGGGAGAACGCCGCCCTCCTGGCTCTGAGGATGCTGCTACCGAAAAGATAGTTTTTTATACGGACGGCGAGAAGTAACCTCTCGGCGGGATTGGATGTACAGGAAGATTCTGATCGCCACTGATGGCTCCGACAGATCGATGAAGTCCAGCAGGCACGGAGTAAAGCTCGCGAAGTCCCTGGGTTCTGACGTTCTTGTCCTCCACGTCATTAACGAGATGGCGATCTCGAAGGTCATAGCCTCCCTATTACGCAAGGGAACTTCCGAGGAGGATCTGAGGGAGACCCTCAAGGCCTCCGCAGAGAGGATCGTGGCGGAGGTCGCTAAGATGGGAGAGGCCTCAGGGGTCCGGGTAGAGCCTTTGATCAGGGAAGGCGATCCGGCGTCCAGGATCCTCGACGCGGCGAGGGTCGAGAACGTCGACCTGATCCTAATGGGAAGCCACGGCGAGGGAGGGATCACAAAGAGGCTGATCGGCAGCGTGGCCCAGAAGGTCCTGAACTGGTCTGATGCGCCTGTGATGATAGTGAGATGAAGAGGTTGTCCAATCGCTCGATATATGTCCTTTATAAGGCTACTAGATACCGGTATCGGAAAGATACCTATTTATATCAAAGGCGTAATGGATAAACTCAAAAGGCGAAGAAGGTTGTAGGGAGATTTGAGAGGTGTGATAAAATGTACGCTCGGATTTTAGTTGCTACAGACGGCTCCGCAAAGTCCAAGGTCGCTGTACAGCACGGCGTGGACCTGGCGAAGGCGGTCGGCGCGAAGGTGCTCGGAGTTTACGTGGTGAACGAAGTGGTCGTGGCCAGCGCTGTGAGGCAGCTGGGCGCTGACAAGAAGGAGATCGAAGCCAAGCTCCAGGCTGGCGGTGAGAAGGCCGTAGCCGAGATCAAGAAGATGGCCGATGAAGCTGGCGTGGAAGTGGAGACGATGGTAAAGTCCGGTGCGCCCGCCAACATGATCGTCGATCTCGCCAGGACCGAAGGGGTCGATCTGATCGTCATGGGAAGCCACGGTGAGAGCGGCGTCACAAAGCTCCTCATCGGAAGCGTAGTCCAGAAGGTCCTTTACTGGGCAACCTGCCCCGTCCTCGTAGTGAGATGATCAAGATGGCAGTAGAGATGATTTCATCGGGGATCGCCTATCCCGCCTTCGCGGTGGTTTTCATCGTCGGGACGCTCCTCGCCTACACGGTCATCAGCCTGATAGGCAGCAGCTAGTCCGAAATTAATATCTCCGCGTCCTCCCATGGGGAGGACGTTCTTGTCCCTATTTTTGAGGCCGTTTTCAGTGGGGGGGGGCGCAAACTTGAGTTTCTCCGATAGTCCTCTATGGGATGGCCTTATTTCCGTGATATTCTATAAAATTTTTGAGAAAGGCCAGCAAACCGAGTTGGCCCAATCCTGAACCCAAAAAGGTCGATCTGCCTTCCCGGGGGGAAGGCCGCTTTAATCACCCTCTCTTGAAGTATCTCGGCGCCGTCTCCAGGGCCCTTGCGATCAGCTCGGCAGAGGCCTCGAGATCTTTGATGCTCAAAACCTCGACGGGAGAGTGGATATAACGCGTGGCGACGCTTATGAGCCCCGTATGGATCCCCTCCCTCGTCAGCTGGATGGCGGTGGCGTCGGTGGTCCCGCCTCCGGAGACGTCCATCTGGACGGCGATCTCGAACTCCCGAGCCGTCTCTGCCAGCCAGTCCACCACCTTCTCCGATGCGATGAGCCCCCGCCCCGATGCATCGGCGATGGTGATAACGGCCCCTTTCCCGATCTCGAGGGCCGAGTCCTTCTTCTCGATCCCCGGATGGTCGCCGGGGATGGTGACGTCTGTCGCAAGGGCCACGTCGGGACGGAGGTCGAAGGCGCTCGTCTTCGCTCCCTTCAGCCCCACCTCCTCCTGGACCGTTCCCACTGCGTAGATCGTGGACTTCGACCTCGTCCTCTTCAGCGCCTCGATCATCATGACGACCCCGGCCCGGTTATCGAGGGCCTTTCCCGTCACCCTGTCCCCCGCAAGGGTCGTGAAGGTCCGATCGATGCTCATGGGGGTTCCGGGCTTGATCCCCAGGGCCTTCGCCTCGTCCTGATCGACGCAGCCGGCGTCGACGAACATATCCTTGATCTCGATCGGCTTCTTTCTGTCTTCGGGCGTCATCACGTGGGGGGGCTTAGACCCGATGACCCCACAAACAGGACCCGAGTCGGCGTGGACGATCACCCTCTGGTTTAAGAGGGTCTGGTCGAACCAGCCCCCGATGGTGACGAACCGAATGAAACCCTTCTCGTCGACATACTTGGTCATGAGGCCGATCTCGTCCATGTGGGCTGCCACCATCACCGAGGGGCGCTCGCCCTTCTTGGTGGCGACGAGGTTTCCGAGGTTATCCACCCTAATCTCGTCGACGAGGGGGCCGATCTCCTCTCGCACTATCTCCTGAATGGAACCCTCTCGCCCCGATATTCCATGGGCGTTGCTCAGCCGTTCAAGAAGCCTTTGAATCTCGTTCATCGTTGATCATCTCAATAATAGACATATTTTCGATAAGATCAGGCGGATCTCGTCCGCGCCCCCGAGTTTCTGGGTCTGGTGACGACGACCTCGCCCCCCACGTCCCTCATAACCTCCATCGCCGCAGCCTGGATATCCCTCGTCCCCGAATCGACGATGGCGTAGACGGTGGGGCCAAAGGAGCTAAGCCCGGCACCGACAGCTCCCGCAGACCTCATCTCCTCCATGAGGCTTCGGATCAGCGGGTGCTGCAGCCCCACCTCAACCTTCTTGAACCCCAGCTCCTGGACCCTGTTCACGGCGGTGCCGAAGCTCTCCAGATCCTCCTCCAGGACGGCGGGGATCATCCTCACCAGGATCTCTCGGCATAGCTCCGCGACCTCATCTCTTGGGACGGGACAGAAGGTCCCAAATACGTCCAATTCCCTTTTGCCGTGGGCCCCTTTGGGGATATCCGGCATCGCCAGAAGAAAACACCAGGACTCCGGTAGGTCGGCCTGCAATATCACCGGCGGGGGGGCGACCCCCACCGAGGCGGAGGAGGGGCGATAGTCCTCCTTCTCCTTGCCGGGGCCAAAGGAGTGGCCGCCGTCGACGATGAACCCTCCCCTATCGAAAGCGGCGACCCCTATCCCGCTCGTTCCACCCCGGCCGACGGCGGAGGCGATCTCGCGGGCTGATGCGGGCATGCCGTATAGCTCGCAGAGAGCCTTTCCCACGGCCATGGCGAGCTGCGTTCCCCCGCCGAGGCCGACGTGCTGCTTGTAGGAGTGCCGGACCGTAATCTCGGCGCCGCCGAGATCGAACCGGTCCATTACGGCTTTTGCCGCCGCTCTCGCCCGGTCGGCGTTCTCTCCTCGGACGGTGAGCTCCTCACCCCTCTCCGCCTCCACCACAATGCAGGGATCATCCAGGGTCACCCCCACGCCGCCGTCGACCCTGCCGCGGTCTCCGGCGAGGTCGGTGAGGGTCATGTGTATCCGAGAGGGGGTCTCCACCACCACCCTCCTTTTATCCTGGAAGTTGTTGTAGGGGAAGGTCTCGGTGATGGACATCAGAGGCAGGCCATGCCTGATGATCTTGTAGTCTCTCGATAGCATCGGCTCTTTTCCGAAGACGTTGAAGATCCCCTTCAGCTCCCCCGCATCCGAGAAAGCTCTGACCCTCAAAAGGTCGCGCCTCGACTCGATCCTATGCTTCTTGAGGATGGTCCCTATGGGGATGTCTGCCCTCATCAGGTCGGTTCTAAAACGGTCTTCGAGCCTCTTGAGGGGAGTGAAGGAGGTGGCATGAATCAGGGTCTCCCCAGAGACGGAGTTTTTGAGCTTGACTACCCTGTAATTCACCTCGTCCCCGGGCTCGACCTCCAGCTCGGAAGAGACGAGCTCGTCGGCTGCCACCACCTTCTGGACCAGGGTCTCGAGCTCAACGGGACTTCCAGTGACGACCTCGAGAAGGCACGTCACGGAGCCGTCAGTCCCCAGGAGCATCTTCTGGACGGGGCTGAGCCTGCCCACGGTCTCTTCGAGCCTTTCGATCTCCTCGTCGATCTTCAGGGGAGCTTGTTCTGGCACATAAAAAAGAAGTGCTGGCTGGCATAAAGTTTTTCCCCTCCGATGACGAGCTTTTCCCTCTCTCCGGCTTTGTGGAGGTTGTTTGATTGAAGACATCGAGAATTTCCGGGTTTTACAAGCTTCCAGCTTCGGATCGGCTCAGGATGGTGGCGGAGAACGCCGGCCTCTCCGAGGAGGAGGCCGAGACGATCGCAAGACGAGGCCTCTCTCTCGACCAGGCCGACAAGATGATCGAAAACGTCATCGGCCTATTCCAGATCCCCCTGGGGATAGCGACGAACTTTCTGATCGACGGTCGGGAAGTTCTGATCCCCATGGCGACTGAAGAGCCGTCGGTGATCGCAGCCGCCAGCAACGGGGCAAGGATGGCCTTCGCCGGCGGAGGCTTTGTCACCAGCAGCACGCGACCCGTGATGAGGGCCCTCATACAGGTGACGGGGGTCGAGGACCCCCACGGCGCGCGGCTCGCCATACTGGCCCGAACTGAAGAGATCGCGGCCAGGGCGAACGAGAAGGACCCGATGCTGGTCAGGTACGGGGGAGGCGTCGTAGGCGTCGAGGCGAACGTCGTATCCACCCGGAAGGGCCCGATGGTGGTCGTTCACCTGCTCGTCGACTGCAGGGACGCCATGGGGGCCAACGCTGTCAACACCATGGCTGAGGCCCTGGCCCCCTTCATCGAGGAGATCACCGGGGGGAAGGTATATCTCAGGATCATTTCGAACCTCGCCGACCTCCGGCTCGCCCGGGCCCGGGCCGTCTTCAAGGCAGATGAGATAGGAGGATCCGAGGTCGTCGATGCCATCGTTCTTGCGAGCGCCCTTGCCGAGAGCGATCCCTATCGGGCTGCGACCCACAACAAAGGGATCATGAACGGCGTGACGGCGGTGACGATGGCCAGCGGGAACGATACCAGGGCCATCGAGGCAGGTGCCCACTCTTACGCTGCCCGGGGCGGTGTCTATAGATCTTTATCGACGTACGAGAAGAACCGAGACGGTGACCTGGTGGGCACCATCGAGCTTCCTGTCGCCGTCGGGACCGTCGGCGGAGCGACGCGGGTCCATCCCGTGGCCAGGGCCAACATGAAGATCCTGGGGCTCAAATCCGCCGACGACCTGGGACGGATTTTGGCCTCGGTGGGCCTCGCCCAGAACTTCGCCGCCCTCCGGGCCCTCGCCACCGAGGGGATCCAGAGGGGGCACATGTCGCTCCACGCCAAAAACGTCGCCGTCCAGGCGGGAGCCGTCGGCGACGAGATCGAGGTCGTGGCCGGCAAAATGGCGGCTGAGAAGAAGATAAACGTCGAGAGGGCAAAGGAGCTTTTAAGTGAGATGAAATGAACCGATCGATCGGAGTTTTGGGGCCGGAAGGGACCTTTTCGGAGAAGGCCGCAAAAAGGTACAGTCCCGAGGCCAGCCTTCGGTACTACCGGGACTTCGAGGAGGTGATCGCCGCCGTCGAGGGAGGCGAGGTGGATCTCGGGGTCGTCCCCCTGGAAAACAGCCTGGAGGGGTCGGTGGGAATGACCCTCGACGCCCTCCTCCGCCGTGACGTCAAGATCACAGGCGAGATCAACTTGAGGGTGAGACATTGCCTTTTGGGCATCGGAAGGCCCGAGGAGGTGAAGGTGATCCTCTCCCACCCCCAGGCCCTGGCCCAGTGCAGGAGCTACCTCAAACGCAGGTTTCCCCAGGTCGAGCTGAGGACGACGGGCTCCACCAGCCACGCCGCAAAGCTCGCTGGGGAGTTCTCCGAGATGGCGGCCATCGCCGACGCTGAGGCTGCGGAGCAGTATGATCTTTCGGTGATCGAGAGAGACGTCCAGGACTCAGACCAGAATGTGACCCGTTTTGTGGTGGTGGGCCGGGAGGCGCCGGAGCCGAGCGGAAGAGACAAGACCTCTCTGGCCGTATACCTGGAGAGGGCCGAGCCCGGAGCCCTCTGGGAGGTCTTGGGAGAGTTTGCGAAGAGGGGGATAAACCTCACCAAGATCGAGTCCCGGCCCAGCAAAAGGGGCCTCGGAGATTATTACTTCTTCATCGACCTGGAGGGGCATGTATCCGACCCCCTCGTCGAAGAGGCGCTGGCTCGGATAAGGGAGAGGGCGGCCATGACCAAGGTTCTGGGGTCCTACCCTCGGACGGACCCCGGCGGGACCTCGGAGAGATGATGGGAATATGAAGAACGAGAGGCCGAGGGAGGGGAAAGCGCGGGTGGAGGAAGATACAAAACCTCAAAAGATCACGGCCTCCCTGAATAAGACCGCCACAAGCTTCGCCCAAGTCTTTCCCATCCTCATCGGGGTTATGCTCCTCATCTCACTCATACTGGTCTTGGTCCCGCAATCCTTCTACGGGGCGGTCTTCACCGGAGACGAGATCTTCGACCCCTTGGTCGGAGCTCTTATCGGGAGCGTTGCCGCCGGAAACCCCATAACCAGCTACATCATCGGCGGAGAGCTGCTAGATAGGGGCGTGAGCCTTCTGGCGGTGACGGCCTTCATAGCTGCCTGGGTGACCGTCGGCATAGCTCAGCTTCCTGCCGAGGGTATGGTATTGGGAAAGAGGTTCGCCTTGATCAGAAACGTCATCTCCTTCCTCTCGGCGGTGCTCGTGGCCATTCTCACCTCCTTAACCCTGGAGCTGATCTGGCCTTGACCATCCGAAACCCCACCGCCAAGCACTTCCTGGCTCTGCTGACAGCCATTTATCTGGGGCTTGCTGCCGTTGACTTCGACATCTTTTTGAGGGCGATCTCAGTCTTCACCAAGCTCCTTTCAAACGTCCTGCCGATTCTGGCCCTCGTCCTCTTGATCATGTCCCTTTTGAACCTGAAGATCAAGCCGAGGATTGCTAAGAGGATGCTGGGGAAGGGGTCGGGTCTGAAGGGTTGGACCTTCGCCGTGGTGGGGGGCATCCTCTCGTCGGGCCCCGTATACGTCTGGTATCCCCTACTCGCAGACCTCAGAGAGGAGGGGATGAGAGACTCTCTAGTTGCCGCCTTTATGTACGCTCGGGCGATCAAGATCCCTATGATTCCCCTACTTGTATACTACTTCGGCTGGAATTTCACCCTCCTCTTCACCCTCTACCTTTTGATCTTCTCAGTCCTGAACGGGCTTTTGGTCGAGAGGCTGACGGAAAGATGAGACGAGTCAGAGCCTCGGAGTATGCCGGGCCTGGAAAGGGGCGCTATATATCAGATAGAGATACGAACTCACCTCGACGATCCAAAACCTCCTTCGACCTTAAGATTCTCCTGAGCCTGGACCGCCAGCCAGAGGGGCTAAAAAAAGCGATCTCAGCACCCTCCGAAAGATTAATTACGACGTCAGGATGGCCTATAGATTTATCTAATAGAAATGTAGCATACTCGATAGCGCGTCAAGCTTTACTACTTCAGGCGAATTTGGGAGGCGATGTGGTTGAAAAAAATAAAATTAGCAATTGCCGGTCTCGGCAACTGCGCCAGCTCTCTCATCCAAGGGATTGAATATTATAAAAATTCTGATGATGAAAATTGTATCGGCCTCATGCACCAGTCCGTCGGCGGCTACCAGCCGGGCGACATCGAGGTGGTTGCGGCCTTTGACATAGACGAACGAAAGGTGAGAAAGGACGTCAGCGAGGCGATCTTCGCACCGCCCAACTGCACCAAGGTATTCTATCCCGACGTACCTTACATGGGCGTGGAGGTGAAGAAGGGGCCTGTCCTGGACGGAGTAGCCCCTCACATGTCCTCTTACGACGACAACAAGACTTTCGTCGTCTCGGACCTGGAGCCCTGTGACGTGGTGGGCGAGCTGGAAGATAGCGGCGCCGAGGTTCTTATCAACTACATGCCCGTCGGCTCCGAAGAGGCGAGCCGTTTTTACGCCCAGGCCGCCCTGGACGCTCGAGTCGGATACGTCAACTGCATGCCGGTATTCATCGCCTCCGATCCCGCCTGGGCGAAGAAGTTCAAGGACGCCAACGTTCCGATAGTCGGCGACGACGTCAAGAGCCAGATAGGCGCGACCATAGTCCACAGGTCCCTCACCAAGCTCTTCAGCGACCGGGGATGCAAACTCGATAGGACGTACCAGCTCAACACCGGCGGAAACACCGACTTTTTGAACATGCTCAATCAGGAGAGGCTCAAGTCCAAGAGGATCTCCAAGACCGAGGCGGTCCAGTCGGTCCTCGACGTCCCCCTCATGGCCGACGACATCCACATAGGACCCTCAGACTACGTCCCGTGGCAGAAGGACAACAAGATCTGTTTTCTGAGGATGGAGGGGAGGATCTTCGGCGACGTACCCATAAACCTGGAGCTGAGGCTCTCGGTAGAGGACTCCCCCAACAGCGGCGGGTCCACCATCGACGCCATAAGGATCTGCAAATTGGCCATCGACAGAAAGATCGGAGGGCCTCTGATCGAGATATCGGCCTACACCATGAAGCATCCGCCGATCCAGTACCCCGATCACCTGGCGAGAGAGCTGGTGGAGAAGTTCATAAAAGGAGAGGTATATGACGTCGCCCCCGACGCCCTCCTGAGGCCCGAGATCGCCACCGCCATCCAGGACAAGGGCGAGTGAGCATAAAATATCAGCATCGAGTCGTGCGCCTTCGCACCACTCGTTTTCTCCGGAGCGTATGATCCAGATCCCAGCAAACGGGATCGAGACCATTAGATTCGATCGAAGCCGGAGTATTCCCTCCCTTGGGGGGATTTCTTGAATTTCTCGGCTGGGATGGGCATCATAATTGTCCACGGACCGAAAACGGATGATTAATAAGTGGAGATGAGTCGGATATGCTTGCCCATCGCCATGAAAATGGTGACGTTCCCGCTTCCATTATTCTCCGCCCTCACACCTCCCCCGCCGCCTCCTCCAGCTTCCTCGTGCACTCGTCCATCAGCTCTGCCGCCTCCCGGACCTTCGCCGCAGCCCCGGGGCTCGCCGCCTCTATTTCTTTCGCCCTGGCCCGGAAGCTCTCGCTGTGGCTCTTGTTGTGCTCGATCCAGTGCTCCAGAAGATGCTCGATCTCGTGCTTGTTCAGCTCGTGGCCGTGCTCTTGCGACCCGTGCTCGTGCAGTTCGTCGTGATCATGCTCGTGCAATTTGAACGCCTCCCTATCGCGCCTTAGCCGCGGACTTAAGCCTCTGACCTGAACCTAGCGTGACCCTTGACCGCGCCCAGCTACGATCTCTGTTGTTCTTTTTATGGATTAATAACTTCTGCTTATCATGTAGTCGGCCAGCTCTAGAAGGAGGTGCTTGGCGTCTGAGTCCGGAAGTACCGCCAGGGCCTCTTTGCCCTCCTCGACGAGGCTTATCGCCCTGGAGCGGGCGTAGTCGATGGAGCCGCTGGCCCGCAAGGCCTCCAGAGCGCTCTCGACCTCTTTGCCGGTCGCGTTCCTCTTGCCGAATATCTCGATCTCGGCGCCGCCGGCCATGGCGTGGATCATGATCAGGGTCTTCTTCCCCTCGGCGAGATCCCCACCCCTCGGCTTTCCCAGAACCTTTGCCGGGGCCGTAAGGTCCAGGACGTCGTCTTGGATCTGGAAGGCCATCCCCACCAGGCGGCCGAACCTCTCCAGCCCCTCCGCCTGCTTCTCCGGGGCACCACTGAGACGGGCGCCCATCCAGGCGGCGGCCCCGTAGAGGACCCCGGTCTTCTTCTCGATCATCTCCAGATACTCGGCTTCTGTGACCCGGTCCCTCCTCTCAAACTCCATGTCCAGCCACTGCCCCTCGCATATGTAGGCGCAGGTCCTGGCCAGCATCTTCACAGAGGCGACCATATCCTGGGGGGCTGGGGCCTCAGCCGCCGTAAGGATCTCGAAGGCCTTGGAGTAGAGGGTGTCCCCAGCCAGGATGGCGCCAGCCTCGTCCCACTTGACGTGGACCGAGGGCCTCCCCCGACGGGTCTCGGCGTTGTCCATGATGTCATCGTGGATCAGGGTGAAGTTGTGGACCAGCTCTATCGATACCGCCGCCGGGACGACCACCTTCGGGTCGCCCCCCACTGCCTCCGCGGCCATCAGCAGCATGCTGGGCCGGAGCCTCTTTCCCCCAGCATCGACCAGGTGCCTTCCGGCAGCGTAGAGCTCCCTCGGGTGTACGACGGGCAGATGGTCTTCAATAGCCTCGGAGATCATGCTGGCCCTAGCCTTCAGCTCATCGTCAAGGATCACCATTTTATCGAGCCTCTTTCCTCCACATTCATCCTTCCTGCTCCCTCCGTCTCGCCCCTTCAGGGGAGGACCAGCTCCTGGCCGTTCCTCATGATGTGGAAGGTGTAGCCCAGCTCATAACCCGTATCCTCGGCCATCGATAGGTACTTGCCGTGGCTTTGGAAATTCCCGTGGCTGGGGATGACGTGCTCGGGGTTGATCATCCTCAAAAGCTCCCAGTGGTCCTCGACGCAGGCGTGGCCCGAGACGTGGACGTTGTCGTAGACTCTCGCCCCCTTCATCTTGAGCTTAGTCACCGCGATGTGACGGTTGGAGACGTTGAGGGGCTGGGGTATGGTGCCAGCGCTGAAGATCACCTTGTCTCCGGACTCGATCTGGTAGTCAGTCTCGCCGCTGGCGACGCGACTCAAGACCGCCCCCGGCTCTCCCTGGTGGCCCGTCATGATGGGGAGGTACTTGTCCTTTCCCTCCTGCATCATCCTCTTGAAGAACTTGTCGACGCTCTTTCTCCGGCCGTAGACGGGGAGGTCGTTGGACTTGGGGGCATACCCCGTCCTCTTCGCCGTGCTCCAGTACTTCTCCATCGACCTGCCCAGAAGGACCGGCTTTCGCCCCATCTCGTGGGCGGCCTCGATGATCGCCCTGATCCTTGCTATGTGGGACGAAAAAGTGGTCAGAAGAACCCCAGACTTCGTCTCCTCCGTCCCCATCAGGACGTCCCAGACCAGGTCCTTTGCGATCTGCTCGGAAGGGGTCTTCCCCGAGACCCCTGCGTTCGTCGTCTCGGTGATCAGGGCCAAAACCCCCTCAGATTCGAGCTTCTTCAGCCGTGCGAAGTCCGGGGGCTGTCCCAGGGTGGGGCTCCGATCCATCTTGAAATCGTTGGCGTAGAGGATCACACCTCTCGGGGTGTGAACAGCGGCGAAGACGCAGTCGACTATGCTATGTTGGACCCTTATGAACTCCAGCTCGATGTCGGGGGCTATCTGTCTCGTCTTGCCGGCGTTCATGGTTATCACCTCGTTCTTAGTCGCCTGGAGCTTCTCGGCCTCGATCTCCTGCTTGATCAGGTCTGCAGTGAATGGGGTACCGATGATGGGCGCCCTGTACTTGTTGGCTAGCTTCGATATCGCCCCGATGTGATCGAGGTGGCCGTGGGTGCAGGCTATCGCCCTCACCCTCCCGTCCACGTCCTTCATGACGCTGTCGTTGGGGATCGCCCCCAGAGATATCAGCTCGGAGGGGCGGAGCCTCTCCAGATCTGTATCTTCGTGAATCTGAACCCGGTCCAATCGGATGCCCATGTCCATTATCAGGATGTCATGACCGATCCTTATGGCGGTCATGTTCCTTCCAATCTCTTCGTAGCCTCCGATCGCTACAATTCCAATATCCTTCATTTTGACATCTCTCTGTAAATGGAAAACTTTCGTGTGTCAAACCCTCTCTGCTCCAGGACCTCTCTCGTTCTTCCTAAAACGATGACCGGCGCAGATCGAAGGTCCATGATGTTCTTTGAGGCGGTCAAAAACATGGTCGTCCTGAAGGCCCTCTCGTAGATCCGGAGGGCTTCGGCCACCTGGAGAGGGCCCTTCGTCGCCGGGGCCAGGAAGGGGAGGGCCGCCCCGGCAAGGCTCGCCCCCAGGGCGATGCTCTTGGCCATATCTATACCGCTTCGAACCCCTCCCGAGGATATGACCTCCGCACCGAGAGCGGCACACTCTACAACGCTGACGGGAGTTCTTACCCCCCAGTCCCAGAATAGCCGCCCCATCGTTGTGGATTCGCCATCGCCTCGTTCCTCCGCCCGATAGGCCTCAACACCTGACCAGCTGGTCCCGCCCAAGCCTCCAACGTCGATGATCTTCACCCCCGCATCGATGAGGGCCCGAGCATCCTCTCTGGATATCCCCGCCCCCGTCTCCTTGGCGATGATGGGAACCCTGCCGTCGGTGGCAGACCTGATCGCCTCGATGGCGCCCCGAGCCTCAGTCTCCCCCTCTGGTTGGATGCTCTCCTGGAGGAAGTTCAGGTGGACGGCTATGGCATCGGCATCGATCATCTCCGCCAGATGGTCGATCACTTCGGGTCCACCCCTCTTGAGCTGGACGGCTCCGATGTTCCCGATTATGGGGATCTTCGGCGCTGCATCCCTCACCGCTGAGAAGGTCTCCTCGACCTCGGCACTCTCGAGGGCGGCCCTCTGGGATCCGACCCCCATAGCCACCCCCACCTCCTGGGCTGCCAGGGCCAAATTGACGTTGATATCTTTGGTATCGGGGTGGCCCCCCGTCATCCCGGAGATCATCAGGGGCATGGCGAGATCCTTGCCAAGGAATCGGCAGCTAGTATCGATCTCATCGGCGTCGATTCCCGGAAGAGTTCTATGGACGAAGGCGAGGTCATTGAAGGGCTTGCTCCTCCCCTCCACTTCCTTTTCTAGACATATCCTTATGTGGTCGAGCTTTCTGTTTCCTGTGGTCACGCCTTCACCTCCACCAAGGTTCCCGCCCTCTCACCACCGAGAACTCTTTCGATCATGCCCGCCTTCTCAGCGTTGAATATCAGAGAAGAGATGCCCTCGTCGGCCAGGTCCAGAAGCTCTTCGAGCTTTCCCCTCATGCCGCCGGTGACGTCGACCCCGGCCGACGGGCCCAGCTCCGAGCCGATCTCGGGCAGGTCCTCTCGCTTCACCTCGGCCAGGACCTTGCCATTGAAGATTACCCCATCGACTGCCGTTCCCAGGGCCACAATCTCCGGCTCTAAGGACCGCGCAAGATGAGTGACGAGCTGGTCGCCGGAGACGATCCCGGCCCCTCTCGACCGGTCCACAGCGACGTCGCCATGGAGGACCGGAACGAGCCCCCAATCCACCATCTCACCGAACTGATCGGTTTGCATCGCCTCTATCCTCCCATCCCTGAGAATTGTGCAGCTGAGGGGGTGGACCGGGACGGGGCTCGACCCCGCCCTTCTCAGGGCCTCGACGACGAGGTCGTTCAGCCTGACCACAGACCTGTGGGTCTCTAGTACTCCCTCTCTGCTGAGCCTCTCGACGAGACTGTAGTTCTTCGCGTGAATGTGGCCGAATGAGCCAGCCCCGTGAACCAGTATGAGGCCGGAGTCGTGGCCAGCTATCTCGGCGGCGATCCTCTCGATAGCCTCCATCTTCGCCGATTCGAGCACAGTCTTGTCGGTCAGGACGCTTCCGCCGATCTTGAGAATTTTGATCTCGGTCATATCTCGTCCGCCGAATCTTCGAGCCTCAGCCCCGGGCATCCAGTGACCACGGAGAAGGGCTCTCCCCTCGCCTGGGCGATGGCGGTCATCACTCTCAGAACATTCTCGGGGCCGGGCCCCGGCAGAGCTATCATGCATCCTCCACCGCCCGCGCCTGTAATCTTTGCACCAAACGCCCTGCCAGCCCCTCGAGAGGCATAGACGAGTTCAGAGAGCTCCCGGGTCCCGACGCCGATCGACTCCAGAAGACCGTGGTTCGCGTCAAAAAGCCGCCCCAGCTCCTCGAGGCTACCACCTCTTATGCAGCCCACAGCCCTCGTCGATATCTCGCCGATGGCTCGAAATATGGGATCCACGATCTCGGGATACCTGGCCCCGAAGCTCTGGACCTTCTCGACCTCGGCCCGGGTGTCGTGAGGCCTCCCCGTAAACCCTACCACGAGCCTCATCTCCGGAAGGTCAATCAACTTCGCCGATCCCTCAACGATCTGATAGCCGCCGAAGGTGGCAAGGGCGGTGTCCATGGGCGATCCCAGGCCGTTCTGGACGGACTTCTCTATCCTGTGGGCTTCATCCGCGATCTCGTCCAAGGAGAGATCCAAAGACAGGTGTCGGCTCAGGGCCCCCAGGGTAGCGACGACGACGGAAGCCGAGGAGCCGAGGCCTGAGGCCGGAGGGACCTCAGACACCACAGTGACCCGGAGATCTCTCGCCCCAAACTCCTTCAGCACTGCTGAGATGTATCTCGTGGCATGAACGGCACCCTCTTTGATGCTATTGCCGAGAATAGCGCCTGAAAAGGGGTCTACGGCTATCCCGGCGAGGGTCACCCTGAGGTCTGGGGCCGATATCTCAACTCTTCCCGGCAGATCCTCGATCCCGGCTCGAACCCTCAGATCCACCGCCGCTCCCAGGGCCGCAGCTCCGGAAACGACGGCGTGCTCCCCGAAGAGGATCACTTTGCCGGGAGCAGAGGCGGATGTCAGATTTTCGCCTCCTATAAGAAGGCTATCGCCCCGTAACCCACCACCTGGCTGAAATCTCCGATAACGTCGCCGCTGGTGGAGTAGCGGAGAAGCTTGCCGGTCTCTGCGCCCAGGATTTTGGATGCTGTTATGGCCGCCGAGATGGGGCCGTACCCACAGGCAGTGAGGTTCAGGCCGTAGACGATCTCGTAAATGCTTGATACGTCCATCCTCAGAATCGCCTCGATCACCCGGGCGTCTTTCCTCCTCGCATCTTCCTGGGGCTCGTAATGGGAGAAGTCACTGCTGGCGATGACGGTACATTCTCGGCCCAGCTTTTCGGCGGCCTTCCCCACTGCCTCCCCCACCTCAACGGCCGTCTCCTCATCCTGCAGCCCCATGCATATCGGGAGAATCTTGAAATCACCAAATCGAGCTTGGAGAAACGGTATCTGTACCTCCAGGGAGTGCTCATATAGGTGGGCCGACTCATCCACCTCGATGATGCTTCCAGTCAGCAGATCGGCCAGCTCGGTGTCGCATTCAGCAACGCCCAACGGCGTCATCCACGAGTCCCGAGAGAGGGCGACAGGGAGGCCGAGGCCGTGGTGGTTCGGCCCAATCAGGACGAAGGTATCCCTCTTGGGGAGCCTGGCGTAGACCTCCGCGGCGACGGCTCCAGAGTAGATGTAGCCGGCGTGAGGAACGACGGCTCCTCGAATCGGGAGGGTTTCGCTGCCGGAGGCTCCGCTGAAAGCGGCCTTTAACGCCTCCCTCAGTTCCTCGGGGTGGCGGGGGTAGAACTGACCAGCCACTGCTGGACTTCTCATTATCTCAAAACTCCATCTCGAAGTCTGAAACTGAGTATCTGAACCTATCTTCTTCTCCCCTCTCCTTGAGTATCTCTTTTGCCAGGAGCCAGTAGATCAGGGTCAAAGCCTTTCTGCCTTTGTTGTTGGTGGGTATCACCAGATCGACGTTCGATGTCAGGTTGTTGGTGTCACATAAGGCTACGACAGGAATTCCGACGTCTATGGCCTCGTTTATCGCCTGACTGTCGCCACTGGGGTCTGTGACCACCACTACATCGGGCTCGACGTAGTCGTAGAAGTTCGGGTTGGTCAGGGTGTTGGGTATAAACCGGCCGACGATCGCCCTTGCTCCGACCGACTTGGAGAACATCGTCGCAGGACGCTGGCCATACTGCCTCGCCGAGACCACCAGGATCTTGCTGGGATCATACTTGGCCAGGAACTTGGCTGCGAGCCTGATCCTCTTGTCTGTGGATTGGACATCGAGGACGTAAAGGCCGTCGGTTCTGACTCTGTAGATGTAATCCTTCATGCTCTTCGTCTTCTGCTGAGTGCCTATGTGTATGCCTGCCGCGAGATACTCATCTATGGGGATAAGCGTCTCATAGTCTTCAGTTGGCGTTATCACTTCATCATCCAAAAATGTCACCTACCTAGAGGTTCTACGATCCCGTTTAACGGTTATGGGAACAAATCCCAATCTCATCTCTTCCAGGGCAATTTCGAGGGGGTCTATGGACTCGGTCTTGATCAATACCGGGGCGCCCATCAGAATCTGTAAAGCTCGAGCCCCCACTATCCGTGCGCGTTCATATCGCGTATATTCTTTATCCATCGAATCCGTCAAGTGGCCACCTCAAAAGAAAGGGAAATGGTGGGGTTGCTGAGATTCGAACTCAGGTTACGGCGTCCCGAACGCCGAGGGATGGACCAGGCTACCCCACAACCCCAATGCCTTTTACTGATACCGCCGAAGCACTTCAACGATCTCCACGTGGGTCAGGAGCATACGACGACAACAGTAGCTTTCGATGCCCAGATCGTCCATCACCTTCCCCGGTGGCTCAGTCTTGGTCCGCTCCTTGTACTCCTCCCATACATCAGAAATGACGTTTCCACACGTGAAACATCGGACAGGTATCAAGTTCCTCACCTGTAAGACTTCTGATATTTGGCTCTAGCACCAGGTCCGCCGACCTTCTTCCGCTCTTTCTGCCGATGATCGTTTACCAGGAGAGATCGATCGTACTCCATGTAGGCCTCTTTCAGGGCTGTATCGCCGGTCCACTCCACAATTCCACGAGCAATGGCGGTCCGGGCGGCGGCAGCCTGACCCATGAATCCTCCTCCTCGAACTTTGACGTCTATGTCAAGCCCAGAGACCTTATCCTGGGCTATCATCACCGGCTCTGCGATCTTTGTTCTGACGAGGATGGGCTCAAGGATCTCCAGAGGTTTGCTGTTTATCCTCACCCTGCCTTTTCCTTCGGTCAAGGTGGCCCTGGCGATCGCCGTTCTGTTTTTCCCCGACGAGTTGGTTATCTTCATGCTGACCCTCTTAGAATTTGGATCCGAATTTTCGGCTTACGTCGCCAAGTTCCACGTATTTGGCGGTCCCAAGGCGCGTCATCTTCGCGGCCGCTGGCCGCTCCATCTCCATCCCCTCGAACTCCGACGGGACTCCCACGTAGATTTTGAGCCTAGTCATGGCATCGCGACCGCGCTTCGTCTTGTGAGGGAGCATCCCGCGGACGGTCCTCTTCATGATCCTCTCGGGCCGCTTGGGGTAGTGAGGGCCCTTCTCGGTGGAGCCCTTGCTCTTCATCTCCTCGTACTCCCTGTAAACGCTCTCCCTTCGACCTGAGATTATGGCCTTCTCGGCGTTGACGATTGCGATCTCCTTTCCCGCGAGAAGCTCGGCTGCGGCGAGGCTTGCCAGACGTCCCAGGATCATCCCAGATGCGTCGATAATCATCAGATCACCTTAAAATAATTATGCCGGAACCTTTCGGGTGTTTCTCGGCCAGCTCTTTTATCTTGAGACATTCGCCACCAGCCGACTTTATCTTCGATGCGGCCTGTTCGCTGAACTGGAGCGCTGCCACGGTCACCTTGTGGTCGATATCTCCCGACCCCAGCACCTTTCCCGTTACGAGAACCAGATCGTCGGGGGAAGTGTGTCGGTTAATCTTGCTGACGTTTACTGCGGCGTAGTTTCGCCTCGGCTTCTCGAGCCTTATGGCGACGTCGCGCCAGATGGCCGTCCCGTTCTCCCGGGTGACGGCCTTGAGGTCATCGATAAGAGCGACCAATATCGGGTTTGTCTTCTTGACCATCTTCATTCTAATCCTCCGCAAAAGCCTCCTTTGACGGAGGCTGACTCACGCGCGTGAGCGCGTTCAGACCTTCAGGTCCATGCGCCAGAGAGGGGGCGAGCTTCCGCTCCCTCTGCGGATCGCTACAACCACCTGATTAACAGTATTTAAGGGTTTTCACATCCCCAGAGCGCCTTCCCTACTGGAGATGCGGGATGGATTTCGTTCGAATTTAGTGGCGGAAATCTTTTATCAGTCTTTGAATGACACTTATACAGAAAATGGCAGAAATTCTACTGGTGATATCAGTGGTGTGCGGCTTTCTTCTGGGTATCTGCAGCGGCCTTACCCCTGGCCTTCACACCAACAACTTTGCGGCCCTGATGCTGGCCCTATCGTCCACGTTCCTCAGTCTCGGGCTCGATCCCTTCGACCTGGCGGCGGCGATCTTGGCGGCAAGCGTCGCCCACACCTTCCTGGACATAGTCCCCTCGGTATTCATAGGCGCTCCAGATGCCGATACCGCTCTTGCCGTCCTTCCCGGCCACGGGATGATGCTCGAGGGAAGGGGGATCGAGGCTGTCCGCCTCTCGGCCCTGGGGAGCGCATCCTCCATCCTGGTGGCCCTGGTCCTCATAATTCCCTTATCCTTCCTCTTTCGAAGCGTCTACGACCCCTTCATGAATCACATCGGCCTGATCCTCCTCTCCATCGCTGCCGTTATGATCTTGACGGAGCGAGGCAGGGTTATCGAGGGACAGGGGTCTCTTGTCGCCATCAAGTACAAGCTCTTCGCTCTCGTCCTCTTTTTGACGAGCGGCCTATTGGGCGTATTCGCCTTCGGCCATCAGGATCTCGCCCAATCACCCCTGGCTCTCCAACCAGAGGTGCTCCTTCCCCTCCTCGGCGGCCTCTTCGGGGCCTCGATGCTTCTCTTGAGCCTCGCCTCTCAGGCCAAGGTCCCCGACCAGAGGGAGACGGAGTTCGATCTGCAGGCGCGGACGATCGCGAGGTCGGCCTTCCTCGGGGGGCTCGCGGGGTCGGTGGTGGCCTGGGTTCCCGGGGTGACCCCGGCCGTGGCCACCGTCGTCACCAGGCTAGGGTCGGAGGGGTCGGACAAGGAGTTTCTCATATCCATCTCGGGGGTGAACACCGCCAACTCCCTCTTCACACTGGTGGCGCTACTGGTGGTGGGAAGGCCGCGGAGCGGCGCGGCCGTCGCCATAGAAGAGCTGGTGGACCTGGACGGCCGCAGTCTTCTGGTGATGGTGACGATCATCCTATTGGTCTCGATCCTCTCCTACTTCGCCACTCTGCAGGCGGGACGGGCGGCGGCGAAGGTCGTGAGAGATCTGAACTACAGAAGGCTCTGCCTCTTTGTTCTCCTCTTTCTGACGGCGATGACCTTTGGCTTCACCGGTCCCTTCGGCCTCTTCCTCTTCTTCGTCTCGACGGTCGTGGGCCTGGTGGCGCCCTTCGCCGGCATCAGGAGAACTCACGCCATGGGCGTCCTGATGGTGCCGCTTTTGGCATACTATCTTTGATCCGTCCCGCAAAGCCCCCGCCATCAAATACGGCACTAAAAGGAGTTCTCGATCTCGCTGACGGATATCGAGGCCATCCCCAGCTCCCGGAGGTGGTGGGCCATCATGTTCGCCCTACTCCCCTCTGGGTGGTATATTAGGGCGGCCTCCGGAGAGATCTTCTCCACCATCCTCATGAGACCCTTGAAGTCGAGGTGGTCGCTGATCCTGATCTGGGTGAAGGGAAGGTCGCTTCTCCCGGTGAGGACGTACTTCCTCGTTGACCTCACGCTGGAGAGCTCCCAGGGGGATACGACGTTGATCTCGGTCCCGTTATCCTCCACCTGCGAGAAGGGGCCGAAGCCGGGCAGGAGCTCCTGGGTGAGGGCGAGGCTCTTTTTGTCCATCCCTATCTCCTCCTTGCATCCCAGAGCCCGGATCAGGGAGACGGCCCTCTGGGCCTTGCCGAAGGCGTAGGCTCCGAAGGTGGCGCCCATCTCGACAGCGTCGCCGAAGCCGACGATGTCGTCCTCGAACCGGCAGCCCGGGTCCCAGGGGTCGCCGTAGTTCGCCTCCGTCACCAGAAGGTCACATTTGGGGAGTTTCTCGTAGTTTTTGACGTCGCCTGTGACCAGGACCCGAGTCCCCACCTCCGTCTCCCAGCCGAAGGCGATGGAGCCTATGGTGTGGCCGGTGGAGTACGTCTTCACCTCCAGCTCGTCCACAAAAATGCTCCCACCGACAGGGAAGGTCCGACCCTCGTATCTCCGCTCATGCCTGATCTCCAGGGCCCGGGCCGTCTCCCTCGACGCAATGGAATCGGGCGAGATCATGGCGGATTTGCCGTAGTGGTCGCTGTGGGCGTGGGTTATGAGGTAGGCGTCGGGATGGACGGAGCTTTTGGGCGAGCGGCTGGTGTCGATCGAGAATAGGTGGGAGTCGAACCTGAGGGACAGGTGAGGCGCGGGCCTCCCGCTCTTATTCAACCTCCGAAAGGGCCTCACTCCCAGGTCCTTGAAGATGTCATTTTCCGTGAAAGTCCCTCCCACTCGGTGAGAGGGCCAGAAGGGGATAAATAGATGGCCCTATAGACCGGCCTGATCCTGCCAAACATTTTTTTTGTTGTCCGCTCCTTCCGGGTCGGCGGCCGACTATCGGGATATTGAAGGCAATCCGGTCTCTCTCCTCAGACTATGAACCCTACGCCGAACCGCCCATCCTCCTCCTGGCCACCAGCTTTCTCAATTCGTCCCCGAAGAGGACGGTGCTGGATACGGCAAAGATCATCGCCCAATCGACGAGAGAGAGGGAGACGGTCCCAAGGGCCAACTGGAAGGCGGGGACGACGGTCACCAGCATCTGGAGAGTTAAGGATACAACTATCGCCCCCATCAGATGCCTGTTTGAGAGGAAACCCAGCTTGAAGACGGATTCGGTCCTGGACCTGCAGTTCAGAGCGTTGAAGATCTGGAACATGGCCATGGTGGTAAACCCCATCGTCTGGGCCCTCAGTACCTCGCCGCCGTTCCATTCCCTGGTGAATACGAAGAGGGTTCCCGCAGCCATGAAGATCGCCACGAAGATGACGTTCGTGAGGATCTCCCGGTTGATTATCTTCTCTTTGGGCCTCCTCGGAGGCTGATCCATGATCTTCTTCTCCTTCGGCTCCATGGCGAGGGTTATCCCCATCAGGCCGTCGGTGACCAGGTTGACCCAGAGGATCTGGACCGGAGTGAAGATGAGGGTGTTGATCGTCAGGATGGTGATGGCGGTGAGGATCGTCAGGATCTCCCCGGCGTTGGTGCTGATGAGGTACTTGACCACCTTCCGGATGTTCTCGAAGATCACCCTCCCCTCTTCGACAGCGCTGACGATGCTCCTGAAGTTGTCGTCGGTGAGGATCATGTCCGCCGTCTCCTTGGTGACGTCGGTTCCTGCGATTCCCATGGCTATCCCCACCTCCGCCAACTTGAGGGCGGGGGCGTCGTTCGCCCCATCGCCGGTCATGGCGACGATGTGCCCCCGCTTCCTCAGGGCCTCCACGATCCTGTACTTGTGCTCTGGGGAGACCCGGGCGAAGACGGCGACCTCCTCGATCACCTCAGCGAGGGCGTCGTCGTCCATATCGTCGAGGTCGGAGCCTGCGAGGGTCTTCGACCCCTCCGAGGCGATCCCGATCTCCTTTGCGATCGCCTCGGCGGTGACCCTGTGGTCGCCGGTGGCCATCATCACCCTGATCCCGGCCCGTTGGCAGAGGGCGATGGAGGTTATCGCCTCGGGCCTCGGGGGGTCTATCATCCCGGAGAAGCCAGCAAAGACGAGATCTTTCGGTCTCGCCTCCTTGAAGGCTCCGATCTCGGCCTCGTCCAGCTCTCGATAGGCCATGGCCAGGACCCTCAGGGCCCCCTCGGCCATGCCGCCGCTCGCCTTGAGGAGATCCTCCTTAAGGCTCTGGTCCAGCCTCTCGGCCCGGCCGTCGACGAGGATATCGGAGGAAAAGCCCAGGATCACCTCGGGGGCGCCTTTGAGGTAGGCGACAGCTCCCCCCTCCGGGGTCCGGTGGATGGTGGCCATGTACTTTTTGCTGGAGTCGAAGGGGATCTCGTCGATCCTGGGACGATCTTCTGCCAGCCGGTCCCTCTCAAGGCCGGCCTTGGCCGCAACCACCACCAGGGCGCCTTCGGTGGGATCGCCGAGGATCTCCCACCTCTCGCCGTCCCCGTCCTCCGAGGCCTTGAGGACGGAGTCGTTGCATAGGGCCGCGATCTGGAGGAATCTCGAGAGGTCCGGGTCCCCGGTAGGGTCGATCCGGGCGCCATCCATCTCAAACTCCCCCTGGGGGCGGAAGCCGGCGCCTGAGACGTCCACCATCCCCTTCCCCAGGAAGATCTTCTGGACAGTCATCTGGTTGGTGGTGAGGGTCCCGGTCTTGTCGGTGCAGATGGCGGTGACGGAGCCGAGGGCCTCTACGGCGTCGAGCTTCCGGATGATGGCGTTCCTCTTCGCCATCCTGCCTACCCCCACCGCCAGAGTGACGGTTATCACCGCCGGGAGACCCTCGGGGATAGCCGAGACCGCCATCGCCAGGGTGAAGAGGGCGAGCTCGATGAACTCAAAGCCCCTGAGGAGCCCCGCCGCCAGGGTTACGCTGCTGGCGACCAGGGCGAGGATCATCAGCTTCTTGCTCAGGTCCAGGGTCCGGCCCTTCAGGGGCGTGGCGGTCTTTCCGGTCTTTGTGATCATCCCGGCGATCTTTCCCATCTCGGTGGCCATCCCCGTCGAGAAGACGAGGGCCTTCGCCCTCCCCTGAGTGATGATCGTCCCGGCAAAGAGGAGGTTATCCCGATCGCCGATGGGAAGGTCCCCGGGGAGGGGCTCGACCTTCTTCCTCGTGGGGACCGACTCGCCAGTGAGCATAGACTCGTCCGCCTCGAGGTTTGCGGCCTCGATGATCCGGGCGTCGGCGGGAACCCGGGACCCCGCCTCCAGGAGGATGACGTCGCCGGGGACGAGCTCCCTCGCTTTGATCCGCGTCTCCTTCCGCGGGCCGGAATCAGAAGAGTCCCGGAGGGCCCTCGCCTCGGGGGAGGCCTGGGACTGGAGGGCGAGGATCGCCTCCTCGGCCTTGTACTCCTTATAAAATCCGAGGATGGTGTTTATGCTGATCACGCCGACGATGACGATGGCGTCTATCGTCTTGCCCGCCAGGAGGGATATGACGGCGGCAAAGGCGAGGACGGCGATGAGGGGGTTTTTGACCTGCTCTGCCAAAAGGGCGAGCCTGCCCGTCCCCTTCTCCTCTTGAAGCTCGTTTGGGCCGTACTCCTCCAACCTCCTCTCGGCCTCCGAGGTGGCGAGGCCCCTAGGACCTGATTTCAGGGCTTCGAACGCCTCTTCGATGCTCAGAGAATGCCATCTTTTTTCGTCATCGACCACAAGCTCAGCCTCCAGAAAGTGCGATCAAGATCGTCTGCGAAATGAACCCTGGCTTTATTGGCGTTTAATGATTTAAATACCTACCAGCAGGAGAGGGGGATCGATGGAGATGCCTCCGTTGGATATAAATTAATTCAAATATAATCTCGGAGAAGGTAGGAGTCAAGGAGAAGTTAAATGCGCAGCTCCACGAAGTTGCCCTCCCTCTCTATTCTGTCCATATCGAGGAA